>JAGYID010000056.1 GCA_018606725.1 Acidobacteriota bacterium | reverse complement strand
AGCGCGCCGGTGAGCAGGTGCAGCGTGGCCGGCAGCACCGCCAGGCGGGTCACGACCGTCAGCGCCCCGAGAAGAATCTGGATCACCACCAGCGCCGCCGCCAGGCGGGCGGGCAGCACCAGATCGCGTCGATCGCGGTGGCGGCGCAGGACCCGCGCCGCGGTCCAGCCGATCGCCGCCGCAATCAACAGCGCCGTGACGCGATGAGCGTAGTGCACGGCGATCGCCTGCGACAACAGCGGCGGCACCAGGCGTCCGAAGGCCAGAGGCACGTCCGGGATCGCCAGGCCGGCACCGGTGTGCCGCATGACCGCCCCGAGGATCAGCTGTCCGTAGATCAGCGCCGTCGACGTCCCGGCGAGGACCTCCAGGGAGGGCGCCCCGCCCTGCGTCGCGTCGTCCATCCCGCGATCCGCGAGGAAGTCGCGCGACGTGGCCAGCGACAGGAACACCATCAGGCAGAAGAAGGTCTGCGCCAGGCAGGCGTGCGCCACCGACACGGCCGCCGGCAACCGCAACAGCACGGTCAACCCGCCGAGCAGAGCCTGCGCGATCACCGCCCCCAGCGCGATCCACGCCAGCCGCCGCGCCCAGGCACGCGGCTCGCGGCGCGCGTACCAGGCGGCGAGGATCACCGTCAGGATCGCCACCGTTCCCGCCACCATACGGTGACCGTGTTCGTACAGTACTCCGCCGACCATCGGCGGAAAGAAGCGGCCGAACGACAGCGGCCAGTCGGGCACCGCCAGCCCCGAGCCGGTGCTGGTCACCAGCCCACCGGCGAACAGCAGCGCCGCGGTGGCGCAGGTCGTCGCAATCGTGAAGCGGTGCCGCCAGGGGTCGAACATTCGATATCCGCCGTCGTTGCGGAGGCGCGCGCCCCATCGACGGCGCACGTCCATCGCGTTGCAGGGTCGCAATTTATACGCGACCCCCCGCGCCCGCGTCAAGACCGCCGCGCCTCGCGGGATGAGCGTTCGCGATGTATGATGCGCGTCCCATGAGCGACGCAGCGGTCGTCCGGGTCGAGGCTCTGACGCACGAGTACGGCCGGCGGCCGGCGTTGCGCGGCATCGATTTCACCGTCGGGGCGGGCGAGATCTTCGGCCTGCTGGGGCCGAACGGCGGCGGCAAGACGACGCTGTTCCGGATCCTGGCGACGATGCTGCGGCCGGGCGGGGGCCGTGCCGAGGTGCTCGGTCACGACGTGGTCCGCGAGCCGGACGAGGTGCGCGCCGGGATCGGTGTGGTGTTTCAGGCGCCGGCCCTCGACCGGCGCCTGACGGTGCGCGAGAACCTCGACCTGCAGGGCCGGCTGTACGGCCTCGGCGGTCGCCGGCTGTCGCAGGCGATCGACGACATCCTGGCGCGCGTGCGGCTGACCGAGCGGGCGCGGGATCGGGTCGCCGGCCTGTCGGGCGGGCTGATGCGCCGGGTCGAAATCGCCAAGGGTGTGCTGCACCGTCCGCGGCTGCTGCTCCTGGACGAGCCGTCCACCGGGCTCGATCCGGGCGCCCGCCAGGATCTCTGGGGCCTGCTGACCGAGCTGCGCGCCCGCGATGGTGTCACCGTCCTGATGACGACGCATCTCCTCGAGGAGGCGGAGCGCTGCGACCGTCTGGCAATCCTGGATGAGGGGCGGCTGGTCGCCCTCGGGCGGCCGCGCGCGCTCAAGGATGAGATCGGCGGCGACGTCATCGTGATCGCCTCGCCCGATGCCCCGCGGTTGCGCGCCGACATCGAAGCGCGCTTCGGCGGGCCGGCGGAGCTGGTCGACGGCACGGTGCGGCTCGAGCGGCCCGAGGGACACACCCTGATCCCGCGCCTCGTCGAGGCGTTCGCCGAACGGATCGACTCGGTGACCCTCGGGCGGCCGACGCTCCTCGATGTCTTCATCCACCGCACCGGCCGGCGCTTCTTCGAGGACGGCGACCGCTCGGAGAACGCCGCGACGCCCCGGGCCGGCGTGACGCCCGGCGTCGCCGCGATGCCGCCGGACGGCGCGGGCCGCGTCGGGAGAGGCGCTTGAGCCCGGCGGCGAGGGCCTGCTCGGCGGCGCTGGCGCTGGCGCGGCGCGAGGTGGTCCGCTTCCTGCGCGAGCGGACGCGGGTGTTCGGGGCTCTGGTGCAGCCGCTGATGTTCTGGGCTCTGTTCGCCGGCGGGCTGCGGGCGTCGTTCCGGCCGCAGGGCGGCTCGCTCCCCTATGGCGAGTATTTCTTCCCCGGCACGGTGGTGATGATCCTGCTGTTCACGGCGATCTTCTCGACCATCTCCCTGATCGAGGACCGTCGGGAGGGATTCCTGCAGGGGGCGCTGGTCGCCCCGGTACCGCGCGGCAGCATCGTGTTCGGGAAGATCGCCGGCGGCACCGCCCTGGCGCTCGGCCAGGGGGTCCTGGTGTTCCTGTGCGCGCCGCTCGCCGGCATCCCGCTCTCCCCCGCCGTCGTCGTCGCCGCCGTCGGCGTGATGATCCTGATCGCCGCGTCACTGACGGCGCTGTCATTCTGCATCGCCTGGCGGATGGAATCGACCCAGGGGTTCCACGCCATCATGACGGTGCTGTTGATGCCGCTGTGGCTGCTGTCGGGGTCGTTCTTCCCGGCCGCCGGGGCGCCGGGGTGGCTGCGCGGCCTCATGGCCATTGACCCGCTGACGTACGGCATGGCGGCCTTTCGGCGGGTCCTCTATCCCGCCGGCGGGGCGGCGACCGCCGGCCTGCCGGGATTGCCGCTGTCGCTGGCGATCATGCTCGGCTTTGGCGTGGCGGCGTTCATCGCGGCGGTCCGCATGGCGCGTCGCGACGCCGCCCGGGCCGGCGCCTGAGGATCCGATGCCCGGACCTCCCGAGTCGCTGGCCTGGATGCCGACCCTCAATGCGACGCTCAACGGGTCGAGCGCCCTGCTGGTGTTCGCCGGCTGGCGATTCATCCGCCGGAAGCGCATTGCGGCGCATCGCGCCTGCATGGCGGCGGCGGTTGTCGCCTCCACGTTGTTCCTGGCCTCCTATCTCGTCTATCACGCGCGGGTCGGCTCGATGCCGTACACCGGGACCGGGCCGCTGCGCTACATCTATTTCACGATCCTGATCTCGCACACTTTTCTGGCGGCGGTCATCGTGCCGCTGGTGGCGGTGACCCTGACGCGCGCCCTGCGCGGGCGCTTCGAGGCGCACCGGCGAATCGCCCGCCTGACCCTGCCGATCTGGCTGTATGTGTCGGTCACCGGCGTGGTGATTTACCTGATGCTGTACGTCCTCGGGCCGGCGCCGGCGGCCGCCGCGCTTCCGTGACGCGGCGCCGCGGCGCCATCGTCTTGTACGCCCGGGTGCCCCGTCCCGGGGCGGTGAAGACCCGCTTCATTCCGCTGCTCGGAGCCGGCGGCGCCGCCGACCTGCACCGGGCGCTCCTCGCCGACAGCCTGCGGTTGATCCGACGCGCCGCGACGGCCGCCGGCGCGACGCCCTACCTGTCGTTCAGCGGCGCCTGGAGGGTCCCCCGCCGCGGACCCGACGGCGCCATCGCGCGCGCCGCCGCCGGCATCGCCAGGCTGCCGCAGACGGGCGGCGATCTGGGTCGGAGGATGCGCGCCACCCTCCTGCTCTTGTTGGAGCGCGGCCACGATCGCGTCGTGATCATCGGCTCGGACGCGCCGACGCTGCCGCCGGCGTGGATCGCCCGCGCCTTCCGGCACCTGGCGGACGGGTCGGACGTGGTCCTCGGGCCGGCGCGCGACGGGGGGTATTACCTGCTGGGCGCCAGGCGGGTCGTGCCGGGGATGTTCAGAGGAATTCCCTGGGGCACCGGCCGCGTGCTGGAGATCACCCGCGGCATCCTGGACGCACGCGGCGTGGCGCACCGCCTGCTGCCGCCCTGGCATGACATCGACCGGCCCGCCGATCTGCATCGCGCCCGGCAGCGCCTGCCGGGAGCGCGTCCGCGCCGCGCGCTGCCGCGGCGGGCCGGCGCGAGCCCGTTCGCGGCGCGGCACACGGCGGCGTTCCTGCGCCGTCTGGATCAACCGACCTGAATCAGACCGAGGCGTCCCGCCCAGCGCCCCTGCAGGTGCCGGACGAGGGGGTGACCGGGAGCCGGCGGCAGCGGCGCCGCGGCGACGGCGAACGCCTCGCGGCGGGCGTCCTCGAGGATATCGCCGTCGCGGAGGATGTCGCCGATCCGCAGATCCGGGAGACCCGACTGCCGCGTGCCGAGGAACTCTCCCGGGCCGCGCATCTCCAGGTCGCGGCGCGCGATCAGGAAGCCGTCGCCGGTGTCGCACATGATCTCCAGCCTGCGGCGCGCCTCCTCGGTGGTTTCCTCACCGGTCATCAAGATGCAGAACGATTCGTGCGATCCCCGTCCGACCCGGCCGCGCAGCTGGTGCAGCTGCGACAGCCCGAAGCGCTCGGCGTGCTCGATGACCATGACGGTGGCGTTCGGCACGTCGACCCCGACCTCGACCACCGTCGTCGCCACCAGGATCGGCGCCCGGCCCGCCGCGAAATCGGCCATCGCCGCATCGCGCTCTTCCGGTTTCTGGCGGCCGTGCACGAGGGCGACGCGTCGATCCGGGAAGACGTTGCGCGACAGTCGCCCGTGCATGGCGGTCGCCGCCTTGAGATCGGCCCGCTCGCCCTCCTCGACCAGCGGATAGACGACGTAGACCTGGCGGCCGGCGGCGATCTGGCGGCGCAGGAAATCGTAGACCTCGCCGCGCGCAGATTCGCCGCGCAGCAGGGTCTGGATCGGCCGCCGCCCCGGCGGCATCCGGTCGATGACCGACACGTCGAGGTCGCCGTACACGGTCAGCGCCAGGGTGCGCGGGATCGGCGTGGCGGTCATCACCAGCACATCGGTGCGCTCCCCCTTGCGCCGCAGCGTCGCCCGCTGCGCCACCCCGAAGCGATGCTGTTCGTCGATCACCGCCAGCCGCAGACAGCGGAATTGCACGTCCGCCTCGATCAGGGCGTGCGTGCCGATCAGGATCGGGATGGCGCCGGTGCGCAGACCCTGCAGGATCTGCCGGCGCGCGGCCCCCTTGACGGCGGCGGTCAGGAGGGCGACGCGGTGCCCGCTGCCCTGCAGCATCCGCTGGAAGGAACGATGGTGCTGCTCGGCGAGTATCTCGGTCGGGGCCATGAAGGCCGCCTGGAAACCGTTCTCGACCACCAGCAGCGCCGCCAGCAGCGCCACGACCGTCTTGCCGCATCCGACATCCCCCTGCAGCAGGCGGTTCATCGGCCTGGCGCTCATCAGATCGGCGGCGATCTCCTTGAGAGCCGCCTTCTGCGCCTCGGTCAGGTGAAACGGCAGCACGGCGCGGAGACGGGCGCGGATACCGTCGTCGACCCGGAGACCGGGCTCCGACGGCGCCGCGTCGCTGCGGCGCCGCGCCAGCGCGAACCCGAGTTGCAGGAAGAAGAACTCCTCGAAGATCAGCCGGTGATGCGCCGGCGAGCGGCCCGGGGATCCCTCCAATCGGTCGTCGGCCGGCGGGAAATGGACCCGTTCCAGCGCCTCGCGGCGCGGCGGGAAGCCCCGGGCGGACGACATCCCCGCCGGCAGCGGATCCGGCAGGACCGGAGGCAGGCCGGCCAGGAGATCGTGCATCAGGCGGCGGATGGAGCGGGTCGACAGTCCCGGCAGGCGGGGATAGATCGGCACCGTGCGGCCGGTGTGGATCGCCTCCTGGTCATCGTGCGTCAGCACCTCGAACTGCGGCGCCTGCAGCACCAGGCCGCGCCGTCCCCAGCGAGCCGGCGTGGCTTCGCCGTACAGGATGACCTCGCGACCCTGCACCAGCAGGGTGCGCAGGTACGGCTGGTTGAAGAACAGGGCACGGATGGCCCCGCTCTGGTCCTCGACCACCGCTTCGAAGATCGTCAGGCCGCGCATCCGCGTGCGGCGCAGGACGGCGGTGACGACGCGGCCGCGGACGGTGCCACGCACGCCGGGCAGCAGGGCGGCGATCGGCAGGAACTGGCTGCGATCTTCGTAGCGGAACGGCAGGTGGAAGAGGAAGTCCTCGACGGTGACGAGCCCGACGGACCGGAGCTCCTCGGCGCGTCGCGCCCCGATTCCCTTCACCTCCGCGAGCGGGGTGCCGAGGTCGACCATGGGCCCGATTATAGACCCGCGCCCGGCGTCGCCTGGCTTGGGACCGGACGCCGCGACTCTTCCGCCACCGCCCACCCCACCCCGGCGACCACCAGCAGCGCGCCGGGGTAGAAGGCGGCCGGCGGCACCTCCCCGAACAGCAGCAGCGCATACAGTGACGCCAGGACCGGCTCGCCGAGGACCGCCAGGTTGACGGTGTAGGCCCGCAACCGCCGCACCGCCCAGTTCAGGGCACCGTGCCCGAGGGTGTGCGGCACCAGGCCCATGGCGGCGATCCAGACGTAGTCGAGCCGGCGGGCCGGCAGCAGCGGCTGCCCGGAGAGCGCCGCCAACCCGCCGGCGACGGCGGCGGCCGCCAGGTTGACCGCCAGGAGATAGGCCGCGAACGGGGCCCGCGCGCGCGCCGCCCGTCCGATCACGAAGTAGGCCGCGGCGAAGACCGCCCCCGCCAGCGCCAGCAGGTCGCCGTAGAGGCGCTCCGTGCCGCGCCCCAGATCGGCCGCGGCGATCAGCAACGCCCCGGCGAAGGCGGCCCCGATGGCGACCAGCGTCCGCCGCCCCGGCCGTTCCCGCAGCAGGACCCACGAGAAGACGACCGAGAAGATCGGCTGCGTCGACACCAGCACCGTGCTGGCGGCGACGCTGGTGTGCCGGAGCGATGCGACCCAGGTGGCGAAATGCAGCGCCAGCAGAGCGCCCGCGGCGAGGGCGGGCGCCACCACGTCGCGCAGCCGGCCGGCGCGTCGCGCCGATACGGCGCCCCACGGCAGCAGCAGGGCGGTGGCGCTCGCCAGCCTCCCGAACGAAATGGTCAGCGGAGCGGCGGCGCACAGCCGCACGAGGATCGAGCCCCAGGAGATCGACAGGACGGCGATGGCGAGCGCGGCAGCGCCCAACTCAGGCTCCTCCACCCCGATGGGCGCGGACCGGCCGCGCGCCCGGCCCGGCCCGATACCCGGACAGGCTCCTAGAAATCAAGCTGGAAGCCTATTTGGAAGCGGCGCCCGAAACGGCGCTCACCGTCGAGCTGCAGCGTCCCGACGGGAGTGGGGTCGGTGATGTTGAAGCCCGCGAGCGGCTCGGGCTCGTAGGTGTACACGCGCAGATCGTCCCTGTTGAGGAGGTTATAGACCTCCAGGATGAGCGCCGACGCGCAGCGGCCGATGACGAACGACTTGCGGGCCCGGAGGTTGATGTCAAGGACGGCGTGGTTGCGCTCGCTGTTGCGGGCCAGGGGCACGAAGACCTGCTGGTCCTGCCGCATCCGGGTGGTGCCATAGAGAGTCCGGTACTGCTGGTAGTCGAAGCTGTCGAAGGCGAAGAAGCGGGAGATGATCGAATACGGCAGGCCCGAGGCCCACGACGCGGCCGCGCCGATCTGCCATTCGTGCGGCAAGTAAGTCGACAGGTTCAGCTTGAAGACGTGGCGCTGGTCGTAGTCGAGGTATCCGTACTCCAGCTCGGTGGTGGACGGGTCGTTGCCGAGCCGCGACTGGAATTCCTCGGCCGAACCGAGTGCGCGCGAGTACGTGTAGGACGCCTGCATCTCCCAGCGCCGCGACAGCCGCTTGAGGATCTCCAGCTCGACTCCATGGTAGGAGGCGTCGTTGAAATTGCCGACCCGCAGCACCTGATTGAAGAAGAAGTTGTTGATGTACAGGTCGGGCCGGCCGTCCGGCTGCGGCGGCAGCGCCGCGCCGGGCGACAGGCCGCGCGCATCCACCGCTCCCAGGTCGTCACGCGGCCGGCCGGTGGACGGATCGATGCGCACCTCGTGGTTGACGTCGATATCCTGGAGCTGCTGCCGGTAATTGCGGTTGATGTAGCGGATCGCGACGGCCACCTCGGGCGCCAGCTCGCGCTCGAAGCCGACGGTCCACTCGTCGGAGAACGGCGTCTGCAGGCCGCGATCGACCTGCGTCGTCGAGGGCGGAGCGCTGGAGATGGCGCCGCCGAGCTGATGGTCCGAGTCGCCGGCGCCGGTGACCCCCGCCGCGTCGAGGAGATAGTAGCGATTGATCAAGTCCGGCCCCTCCTCGCCGACGATCGTGCTCAGGAACAGCTTGTCGAAGTATCGGCCCCAGGTGGCGTAGACCTTGGTCCGGCCGGTCGAGGCGGGGTCCCACGAGACCGACAGCCGCGGCGCCAGGTTGTTGTTGGTGATCGCCAGCGCCTCGCGCTGTTGCGGCACGACGCCCAGCTCGGCGAGCACCGACGGATTGATTCTCCCGTCCTCGAAGATCCCCGGGTAAAGCGAGGCGAGCCAGTTGGCGCTGAACTGGACCGCCGTATGGTGACGCGTCAGACGGCCCAGGGCGGCCCGGTTGAGCGGATCGATGAGCCAGGCGGCGGCGCTGACCGGGTCACCGGTCCCGAAGAACAGCGGGTCGGAGAGGATGCCCTGACTGAGGATCCCGTTGTTGTCTCCGAGATGTCCGTCGTCGCTGATGCCGCGCTCGCGGCCGGTGAGCGCCGTGATGCGGTCGTATTGCTCGCGCTCGGCGCGCGGCTCGAACGGCGTGTAGCCGAAGCTCGTCGTCTGCTCGCGGTCGAAGCGCAGCCCGAACCCGATGCTGAGATTGGGGAACGGTTTGTAGTTGTCCTGAACATACAGGGCGCCGGTGAAGCTCTCCGCGCTGTTGTCGATCTCCGCCACGGCGGGGGTGAGGGCGCGCACCGTGCTCAGCCCCTCGCGCCGGCTGCGGATGAACGGGGCGATGATCGAGCGGGTCTCGGTGCGGCGCGCGAACTCCTCCCGTTCGATGGCGTAGCCGAACTTGAGGTCGTGGCTTCCCCACCAGTCGGGGACGTAGACGCCCAGATCCTGCCGCAGGGTGAAGCGCGTGCGGCTGTCGGAGAAATCCTCGAAGTACGGCCCGTCGATCACCCCGCGGCGCTGGTTGATGGTGTAGTCACGATCCTGCGGCAGCGGCTGCAGGGTGCCGTAAGGGTAGGCGTCGACAGGACGCGGCGTGTCGTCGAGACGACCGTTGTCGTTGCGGTCCTCGGTGCCGTCGTCACGGCGGCCGTCGCCGTCGATATCCTCGATCGGGTCGAGGATGCCATCGTGATTGACGTCCAGCTCCGGCACATCGTCGAGCCAGCCGTCGCAGTCGGCATCCTCGCGCTGCGCCCCTTCGCAGCCGCCGGACGGCGTCAGGCGGCGGTCGCCATCGACATCCTCCCCCGGATCGAGGACGCGGTTCCTGGTCACGGTGTCCTCGAATACGTCGAACCGGCTGTCGTTGTCGAAGTCCTCCCCCGCGTCGCGTTCGCGCGCCTCGAAGAAGCCGTTGCCGTTGAAATCGGTCATCAAGGCGCCGTTGCCGTTGGTGTCGGGATCGAGGGTCGGAATGACCGTCGGCCGCTCGTCGAAATGGGACAGAGCCGTCTCCAGGGACACCGAGGGGCTCAGGATCGAGGTCAGCCGCAGCGTGATGATCGGGCCGCCCTGCTGCAGCGTGGTGCCGCTCTCCTCGCGCGTGAAGGTGTTGAGATCCTGGTTCAGGTAGGTCTGCGGGTCAAAGTTGATCGACAGCGACAACCGGTGATTGAGGCTCGCCTGCCAGGTCAGCTTGGCGAACTCGCGCCACTCGCGCACGCCGGTCACGAAGGCATTGCTCAGGGCGTTGACCGGCTCTTCCTTGTAGATGTATTCGCTGGCGAAGAAGAACCAGGCGCGGTCGCGGACGATCGGACCCTCGAGCGACAGGAACGGCAGGTAGTCGTCGAAGCTGAGATCCCTGAGACCGAGTTCCCCCAGGCCGCCGTGCAACCGCGGGTCGTCCAGGCCTGCACCATCGCCGTCCAGCAGCGAACTGCGCCAGTAAAACTTGAAGGTGCCGCGGAATTCGTTGCCCCCCGACTTGGTGAGAATGTTGGCGAAGCCGCCCTGGGCGCGGCCGAACTCGGCGCTGGCGCCCGAGGTCTTGACCTCGATCTCCTGGATCGACTCGATGTTGAGCTGGGCGCCGATCTTGCCCGTCAGCGGGTCGGTCGTGGACACGCCATCGACCAGCGTCACCACATCGGTGTCGCGGGCCCCGTGGATGTTCGGATTGCCGTCGCCGTCCACATCGCTCACCCCGGGGGCCAGCGTCAGGATGTCCTGGTAGTTCCGACCCAGGATCGGCAGCCCCTCGATGAACTCGGAGGAGAAGCGCGTATCGGTCGAGGTCTGCTCGAGGCGCACCACCTGAGGCTCGGCACGCACCTCGATCGACTCCTTGAAGGCGCTCTCCGGTTGCAGCACGACCCGGACCGCGGTCGCGCGGCCCGCCTCGATCCGGATGCCGGTCACCGTGGCGACCGCGAACTTGGGGAAGGTGGCCTTGATGAGATAGTCGCCGGCCGGCGGCAGGCCGGCGAACAGGAAGGTCCCGGCGCTGTCGGTCACCGTGCCCCGGCCGGTCACCGATCGGCTGCTGCTGACAATGGCGAGGACGACACCGGCCATCGGTGCGCCGTTCTGGTCGAGGACCTCGCCGCGCAGCGAGCCGTCCGACTGGGCGAACACCGGGGCGGCCAGACAGAGCGAGGCGGTGGCGATGATCAGGACATGCCCGATGCGCACCACGTGCGGGTCTCTCCCCTGGGCCTTGAAGCGCATCTTACACCGCCGCCCGCCGCGTCTTCGGTCCGGCGACCGGGACGATGCGCTGCGCCCGCCCCGCAATGAATACCGGGACGACCATCTCCATGGAGCCAAATCCCTTGACCGGCAAGGACTTATTGCATATATTCCCGGCCACGGATGAGACCCATGAGCCGCATGCCTGTCGCCCTGCTCGGCGTCGTCGCGCTCGTCGGCGCCATCGCTTCCGGGCCGGCCGCCGCCGGCGATGAGACGGCGATCAGCCTGTCGTCGATCGCCGCCCGGGCCGCCGAGCTCCGCATCGGCGCGATCCCGTTGCAGGCCGGACCCGGCGCCGCGCTCGCCGCGGTCGCCGGCGGGGAGACGCTGCCAGTCGCCTGCGCCACGCCGCTGTTGCAGTTCCTCGGCAGCGCCGACGCGCCGCCGGCGCCGGCGCTCGACCTGGCGCGTCTCGTGGCCGAGGCGGCACCCAGGCTGGAGGCCGAGCGCACCGTGGCGCCGGCCGAAGCGAACTTCCTCATCCATTACTCCGGCGCCCCGCGCAACGGACTTCTCCTGACCGACCGCGACCGCGATGGCGCGCCGGACGCCGTCGATCGGCTCGCCGAGGCGCTGGTCGCCTCCGAGTCGTTCCTCGTCAGCCGACTCGGTTACCCATCCCCGGCCGGCCCGGACGATCGACTCGATGTCTACTTCGCCGATATCGGGCGGGGGATCGAGGGATACGCGGTGCCGTCGCGGGGCCGCGCCGGCGCCGCTTTCCTGGTGCTGGATGCGGCCCTGCCGGCCGATCGCCTGATGCCGGCGGTCTTTCACCAGGTGGCGCATGCGTCGCTCCTGACTCTCCTGCCGGCCGCGCCGCGCTGGTGGGGTGAAGCGACCGCCGCATGGCTGGGTTTCGCGGGGACCGGGGATCTACGCGGTCCGGAGGCCGGAGTGCGGGCGCGTCAGGGCGCCGCCGGACGCGGTCTGGCGGCGGACGGCCTGCTCATCATGCAGGGCTCGATGCTGTGGCCGATGTTCCTCGCCGAGCGGACCGGCGACCCCGGGGTCGTGCGGCGGATCTGGAGCGAGGCCGCCGCCCACGACGGCGATCCGCTCGCCGCCGCCGACGTCGTACTGTCCCGGACGCACGGGCTGACGCTCGCCGCTGCGACGCGCGAGTTCGCCGCCTGGAACCTGTTCACCGGCGAGCGCGACGACGGGCTGCATTACGCCACCGGGCGCGCTCTGCCGGCGGCGCCTCTGCAGGCGGTCGGCCCCGGCTTCCCGATGGACATCGATCCGGTCGAGCCGGTGGAGAGCCTGGGCAGCGTCGCCTTCCTGCTGCCGGGGGACGGCCGCCGCGGCATGCTGCAGATCGATGTGTCGTCCTCCGGCGGCAGGCCGGCCGCCGACCTGCTGGTCCGCTACCGGACGGAGGGGGCCCTCCCGGTGCTCGTGACCGTGCCCCTCGGGTCCGCCGGCGCCGGCCGGGTGGCGATCCCGTGGAGCGACGCACGCGAGGCGTGGCTGATCCTGCGCAATGACGCCGTCGGTGGTGAGCCGGCGCGCTTCTCGGTGCGCGCCGCCCACGACCCGTACGCGCCGTTCGACCTCGCGTCGTTCACGGCGCAGGGGTTCGGCCGCTCGATCGTCCTGGAATGGAGCACCGTCTCGGAACGCGGCCTGGCGGGATGGAACATCGCCCGCTCCGAGAGCCCGGCCGGCCCGTTCACCCGCCTCGACGAGGTGGCGATACCGGCCTTCGGCGACGGCGCCACCGATGTCGGCTATCTGTACGTCGATGAGACCGCCCGCCCGGGTCGCCGCTACTACTACATCCTGGAAGGCCTGACCGAAGCCGGCCTGCTGGAGCGCTCGCACGTGGTCAGCGGCCGCACCGTCGCCGGCCGCTAGTCTCAATTCAGCCGCTTTCCCTGCCCCAGCGTCAGCGTCAGGAAGCGGTCCGCCGGCAGATCGGCGAACTCTTCGGTGAACCCGCGCCGGCCCGGCCAGGTCACCACGACGCGCCCGAGACGATCGGTTTCTCCGAGCCCGAAGTGCAGGCGCCGATCGCCCTGCGACAGGTACGACATGCCGGTGCGGGCGTAGCGCATCAGGCGCCGGCCGCCGGCCTCGACCACGACCATCGCCCCGATCGCGTCGCGGTTCGGCGGCGCGCCCGACAACGTCAGGCTGCTCCAGTGCGCCCGCGGCGGCCCGGCGCTGCGCAGCACCAGGGCCGGCCGATCGTTCTGGGCCACCAGGATGTCCTCGTCGCCGTCGTCGTCGATGTCGAACGGCACCGCGCCGCGCCCGACGTGGCCCCCCTCGAAGGGCGCGCCGGCCGGCGCGGCGCGGTCGAAACGACCGCCGCCGCGGTTCAGGTACAGCCGCAGCGGCTGCTCGAAGGTGATGGTGTCGTTGTACAGGGCGATGTTGTCGATGATGTGGCCGTTGGCGACGAACAGGTCGAGGTCGCCGTCGTGGTCCGGGTCGAAGAAGAACGTCCCGAAGCCGAGGTCGAGCAGCGAGGGAGCCCCCAGGCCCGAGCTGAAGGTTCGATCCGAGAACAACCCGCCGCCGTCGTTGTGGTACAGCTCGTTGGTCTCCTCCGCCAGGTTGGTCACGATGATGTCCAGGCGGCCGTCGCCGTCATAGTCGGCCATGTCGGTCCCCATGCCGGCTTGCGGCACGCCGTCCTCCGACAGGGCGACGCCGGCGAGCTGCCCGACCTCGTCGAAGGTGCCGTCGCCGCGGTTGCGCCACAGGAAATTCGGCGTGTCGTCGTTGGCCACATAGATGTCCTGGTCGCCGTCACCGTCGTAATCGCCCCACACCACCCCCAGTCCCTTGCCGGTGCGATCGTCGATGCCGGCCGCCCGGGTGGCGTCGTCGAACGTGCCATCGCCCCGATTGCGGTAGAAGACGTCCGGCTGGCTGTCGAAGTTCTTCGGGTGACAGACGGTGCGCCAGCCGGGGCGGTTTTCGCCGCAGTAGAGAGTGTTGCGGAGGTCGTAGTCGACGTAGTTGGCGACGTACAAGTCGAGGTCGCCGTCCCCGTCCGCGTCGGCGAAGGCGGCGCTGGCGCCCCAGCGGGGATCGCCGACGCGCGCCGCGGCGGTGACATCGGCGAAGGTGCCGTCGCCGTTGTTGCGGTACAGGACGTTCGGCCCGTAGTAGGTGACGTAGAGATCGCGGTCGCCGTCCCCGTCGACGTCGGCCGCCGAGCAGCCGAAGCCGTAGCGATCCGGTCCGCCGACGCCGGTGCTTTCGGTGACCTCCTCGAAGCGGCCGCCCCCGAGGTTCCGGTACAGCGCCGAGCGCACCGGCATGCCAGGCGGCGGCTCGTATCCCGGCAGGCGCCCGCTCTGCACGAAGTAGACGTCCTGCAGGCCGTCGCCGTCGTAGTCGAAGACGCACAGGCCCGAGCCGAGCGTTTCCGGCATGTACTTCTGCCCGCTGGCGCCGTTCAGGTTCCGGAACGACAGACCGGTGGCGGCGGTCGCATCCTCGAACGTCACCGCCGCCGGCACGCCGGCGACGGCGCCGTCGGCTCGGGACGCTTGACGCGGCGGGGCGGTCGCCATGCCGCCCGTCGCCGGCGGGGAGGAGTCGCCGCGGCAGGCGGAGACTCCCAGAAGCAGCGCACCGCACAGCGCCGCTCTGACCGGCGTAACGCCGCCCCCCGCCGCCCGGCTCCCGATCGGTCTCACGGCCGTCCTCCCGGCTGGACTTCCATCGCCGCGCCGGGCGAGCGACGGCGCAGCGCCTCGAAGCGCGCCATTTCCTCGGCCGACCGTGACGCGTCGCCGCGGGCCCGGTAGATGCCGGCCAGGTAGTAGTGCGGCTCGGGAAACTCCGGATTGACGGCGATCGCCTTCTGCAGCGCGGCGATCGCCTCGTCGAGGCGGTTCTGCAGCGCCTCGACCCGCCCGAGCTCCACCAGGGCCCGCTCGCTGCGCGGCTCGAGCCTCAGGGAAGTGAGGATCTCGGCGCGCGCCGCCTCCAGATCGTGCAGCGCGATGCGGGTCGAGCCGAGATGCAGGTGAACCTCCGGGTCGTCCGGATCCTCGCGGGCGATGATGTCGAATTCCGCGAGCGACGCGGCGAAATCGCCGCGATTGAACGCCTCGACCCCCTTCAGGCGGTGGTCGCGAACCCGCTCCTCCACCCGCTGCCGGAGCAGCGCCTCCTGCCAGGCGCGCCGCCAGCGCTCCGCCTCATCGCCCCGCCCGAGCCGGACCGAAAACGTCACCAGGTGACTGAGCGCGCCGAGGTGAGCAGGCTGGAGCTCCTCGGTCCGCCGCATCTCGCGGACCGCCTCCTCGTAACGGCCGCTCTCCCCCAGCGCCAGCCCGAGGACGTAGTGGCCCTCCGGGTTGTCGGGCTGGCGCGCCAGCGCGCGCCGCGCGCCGGCTTCGGCTTCCACGGCGGCGCCGCTGCGCGCCATCAAAAGAGCCAGCTTCAGGCTCGCGGTCGGGTCATCGGGGGCGGCTTTCAGAATCTCGGCCAGGGCGGCGCGGGCCTCCTCGTAGCGTCCGCTGTCGACGAACACCGCCGCCAGCCCGAGCCTGGCGCGGATCGATCCGGGTGTCTTCGCCAGGGCGGCGCGGTAGCTCTCCTCCGCCTGACGCAGCCGGTCGGTCCGGGCGTAGAGGGCGCCGAGCCCCTCGAGGACGCGCGCGTCATCCGGGGCCTGCCGCCGGGCCGACACCAGGAGAGGCTCGGCACCCTTCAGATCGCCCCGCCCCAGCAGCAGCAGACCCGCCTCGGCGGGCGGCGGCTGCCCCGGACCCATCTCCGGAAGCCCGGTTTCGGGAAGCCCGCCCGCCGGGGAGGCAGCGCCGGGCGGCGGGGCGGCGCCGCTCCCCTCCTCGGCGCTCCGGGCGCACGCGGCCAGGGCCGCGGCGCAGACCAGCGCCGCAGCCGGCGCGCGCAGCCGGCCCGACAAAAGCGGGATCACGGCCGTCATTCTAACCGCTATACTCCGCTCACTTGGCAGCGGCGCGAACACGCGGCCCGGTTCCCGGGGAGGATGGAGCGTGCAGGCCCTGAAGGACGAGATTGCCAGCGCCATCGGGCGCCTGCTCACCGAGCGTTACGGCCAGGCCCCCGAGCGCATCGTGGTCGAATACCCGCCGCAGACCGGCATGGGCGATCTCGCCTCGCCGGTCGCCTTCGAGATGGCGAAGCGTCTGCGGAAGGCGCCGCGCGCCATCGCCGCCGAGCTGGCCGCCGGCCTGCCAGCGATTCCCGGCGTGGCGCGCGTCGAGGCCGGCGGAGCCGGCTATCTGAACGTTTTCCTGGATCGCGCCGCCGCGGTGCGCGCCCTGGCGCGCGAGGTCAGCACCCCGCCCGCCGCGCCGTCGGGCGACAAGGTGATCGTCGAGCACACCAACATCAATCCCAACAAGGCGGCCCACATCGGCCACCTGCGCAATGCCGTCCTCGGCGACACGCTGGCCCGCTGCCTGCGCTTCTTCGGCCGCCGCGTGGAGGTGCAGAACTACATCGACGACACGGGGGTGCAGGTCGCCGACATCGTCATCGGCTTCCGCGATCTCCTCAAACAGGGGGCGGCGGAGGCGGCAGCGTTCACCGGGCGCTTCGATCACTTCTGCTGGGACCTGTACGCCAGAGTCACCGAGATGTACGCCGCCCGCCCGGAGACCCGGGCGCTGCGCCAGGAGGTGCTCAAAGCGCTCGAGGAGCGGCACGGGCCGATCGCGGCGCTCGCCGACGTCATCACCCACCGCATCGTCAATTGTCATCTCGACACGATGGGCCGCATCGGCGTGCGCTACGACCTTCTGCCGTGGGAGCACGACATCCTGGCGTTTCGTTTCTGGGACCACGCCTTTGCCCTGCTCAAGGAGAAGCGGGCCATCGAGCACGTCGGCGAGGGCGCCCGGAGCGGCTGCTGGGTCATGGCCCTGGAGGGCGAGCGGTTCGCCGATCTCAAGGAGGGGGAGAAGATCATCGTGCGCAGCAACGGCACGGTGACTTATGTCGGCAAGGACATCGCCTATCAGTTGTGGAAATTCGGCCTGCTGCGCTCGGACTTCCGCTATGCACCGTTCCGGGACGGGTCGGATGGACAGCGCGTCTGGGCCACGACCTCCGGCCCGGGCGAGGCGGCCCACCCGCAGTTCGGCACGGCGGCGCGCGTCTACAACGTCATCGACGTGCGCCAGGGCTATCTGCAGGCGATCGTCGCCGAGGGGCTGCGGGCCCTCGGTCACCGTGACCAGGCCGACCGCTCGGTCCATTTCTCCTACGAGATGGTCGCGCTGACCCCCGCCAGCGCGGAGCGGCTGGGGATTCCGCTGACGGACGAGGATCGGCGGCGGCCGACCATCGAAATGTCCGGCCGGCGCGGCCTGGGCGTCAAGGCGGACGATCTGCTGGACGCGCTCGAGGCCGGCGCCCTCGCCGAGGTCGAGGCCCGCAACGCCGATCTGCCGGCCGGCGAGCGAGGCGCGCTGGCCCGCGCCATCGCCGTCGGCGCCCTGCGCTATTTCATGATCAAGTACACCCGCAACAAAGTGCTGGCTTTCGACTTCGACGAGGCCCTGTCGTTCGAGGGCGAGAGCGGCCCGTACGTGCAGTACGCCATCGTCCGGGCGGCGGGGATCTTCGAGAAGATGGCCGCCGCCGGCGGACCGGACCAGGAGGCGGCGGCGCGGGCCGCCCTCGAGGAGGCCTTCGATCTGCCGGAGGGCGAGGCGGCGGAGGAGCACTGGTCCCTGGTCACCCAGGTCGCCCGCTGCCGCGAGACGGTCGAGCAGGCGGTCGAGGCGCTGGAGCTGTCGCAAATCGCCAAGTACGCCTTCGCCCTGGCGCAGCGCTTCAACTCCTTCTATCACAAGTACCCGGTCATGAAAGAGCCGGATCCGCGCTGGCAGCGGGCGCGCATCGTCGTGACCTGGCTGTTCCTGGCGCAGATGCGCCGCCTGGTCGACCTGATCGGCATCCCGGTGCCATCGCGCATGTGAACCGGAGCGCGCGCGCCGGAGCGCCTCCTCCAAGGGAGCGCCGCCATCGCGCCCCGACGGTCGGGGCGACCGGGACCCCTCGATCGCTGTGCTATGATGCGGGGCCCGTCGCGAGGGGGCGCGACCGCGGAGGACGATGAACCCGAGACAGCCAGCCTCGCTCGCGCGCGGGCCCGCCCGGCGCCGCCGCCAGCCGCTCCTCCCCGGCATCGCACCGGTCATCTTGATGACGCTGATGGTGGCGGTCGTCCCCGGGATCGCCACCGCCCAGGAGATCATCCCGTTCAGCGAAATCAAGCCCGGCATGAAGGGGATCGGCCGCACCGTCTTCAACGGCACCCGCATCGACGAATTCCAGGTCGAAGTGATCGGCACGCTCGAGAAGATCGCTCCGCAGCGCAACCTGATCCTGGTGCGGTTGGCCGGGGGCCCTTTGGCCACCACCGGAGTGCTCGCCGGCATGAGCGGCAGCCCGGTGTATTTCGGCGACCGCCTCGCCGGCGCGGTCGCCTACACGTGGGGCTTCGCCAAGGAACCGGTCGCCGGCGTCACGCCGATCCAGGAGATGCTGGCGATCGAGGAGCACGAGCAGCCCGCGGCCCGGGCGCGCGCCGCGCTGGGGCTCCCGGGCCGGCCGTCGCCGCTTCGGCTGCTGCGCGACCCGGCCGGCATCCCGGCGCATTTCACCGGCTACTTCGACGCCGCCGGCACGGCGGGCGGCGCGTCGGCGATGCCGCCGATCGCCACGCCCCTGGTGTTCAGCGGCTTCCCGGCGCGCGCCATCGAGGCGCTGGAGCCGACGCTGCGGCGGGCGGGGCTGGTGCCGGTGCAGGGCGGCTCGACCGGGCGGGCGGGGGCCGGCGCCGAGGCCTCGATCGCCCCCGGCTCCGGGGTCGGCATCAAGCTGGTGCGCGGCGATGTCGACATCGCGGCGGTCTGCACGGTGACCTACCGCGAGAAAGACCGCGTCATGGCCTGCGGCCATCCGCTGCTCAACCTCGGGCCGACCGAGCTGATGATGACCGCGGCGACCGTCAACGGCCTGTTCCCGTCGCTTCAGGAGTCGTTCAAGTTCGCGGCCGCCGGCGACGAGGTCGGGGCCTTCCGGCAGGACCGCTCGACCGGCGTGTTCGGCTACATCGGCCGGAAGCCGCGGCTCATCCCGGTGCGGCTCGAGCTGCAGCCTGAGAAGGGCCGCTCGAAGCGCTATGCCTTCGATGTCGTCGAGGATTCGTTTCTGGCGCCGTACCTGATCTACGCCGCGCTCAACGGCATCCTGAGCAGCGAGGAGAAGGACTATGGCGAGGTCACCGTGGCGTACAAGCCCGGCTCGACCATCCAGGTCGACGGCGAGGACGACGTCGAGCTGGACAACCTGTTCTCCGGCGAGCTCGCGACCCTGTACGCCTCCGGCACCGTCGCGGTGATCGCCCAGCTGGTCCTGAACAACGATGATCACCCGGTTCACCTGAACGGCATCAACCTGATCCTCGGCTACGCCGACGAGCGCCGCACCGCCTTCATCGAGCGGGCCTCGGTCAGCAAGGACCGCGTCCGCGCCGGGGAAACCGTGCAGGTCTCCGTCGACCTGAAGCCGTTCCGCGGCCCGGAGGTGACCCGGCAGATCGAGATCAAGATCCCGGACGAGGCCCTGCCCGGGCCGCTGCTGCTTCAGGTAGGGGACGGGCTGGCGCTGGGCCGCTCCGAGGATGCCGAGGAGGACGATTTCCATCCCAAGGACCTGGCACAGCTCATCTGGCTCATCAATCATCTGCGCAGCAACGACAAGGTCTATGCGGTGCTGACCCGCAGCGACAACGGCATCGTGTTCCAGGGGCACCGGCTGCCGAACCTGCCGCCGTCCGTGGCCGAG
>JAGYID010000055.1 GCA_018606725.1 Acidobacteriota bacterium | reverse complement strand
TGCGCCGGGCTGCTGGTGGCGCTCGCCTGCGAGGTGATCTATGTGCCGGATATGTTCGCCGCCACGGAGTTGGTGCGGATGAACACCGTCTTCAAGTGGCACCGCCTGACCTGGGCCCTGCTCGGCCTGGCGTCGCCGGCCGGGCTGCAGGCCTTGCGGGCGGCGGGCGGCCGGGCGATGGCCGCCGCGGGCGCGACCCTCTTCGTCATTGGAGCGGGGATCTACCCGGCGCTCGGGACCGCCGCGTGGATTCGCACCCGCGCCGCCGCGGCGGCGGCGGAATCCACGCCGGCCGCGCGCGCAGCCCTTGGGCGCTGGGCGCCGGCCGACGCGCTGTTCCGGGCGCTCGACCCGGGGAGTGCGGCGGTCGCCGATTATCTGGGACGGCAGGCGAGACCGGGCGACGTCATCCTGGAGGAGACCGGCGGCCCCTACACCTGGTCGGGGCGCATCGCGACTTTCAGCGGCGTTCCGGCGGTCCTCGGCTGGGGGAACCACGAGGCGGGCTGGCGCCAGGATTGGCGGAGCGTGATGCAGCGCCGGCAGGACGTGGAGACGATGTTCAGCGATCCGGCCTCTCATGGCGCCTTGCTGCGGCAGTACGGCGTGACCTGGGCGGTGGTCGGCGGGCGCGAGCGGGCGAGTTACGGCGACGTCGGCCCGGCGCAGTTCGACCGCGTCGGGACCCTGGTCCTCCTGCACGGCGACACGCGCCTCTACCGGGTCGAACGATGATGCCGCGTCGGCGCGCGTGGCTCGTGCCGCTCGGCTTGTTCCTCGCGGCGGCCGTCGTCCGGCTGCCGGATCTCGGGGCGCGGCCGCTGCACCACGACGAAGGCTCGAACGTCATCTTCCTCCTGCGTCTGCTGCGCGAGGGCACCTACGGGTACGACCCGACCAACTATCACGGGCCGCTCTACTACTACCTGACCGCGGTGCCGCTTCTGCTGGGCGGGCTGAGCGCGCCGATGCTGCGGCTGGTCACCGCGCTGCTCGGCTCGGCCATGGCTCCGCTGGTATGGGCGTTGCGGGACCGGCTTGGAAACGTGGGAGCGGCGGCTGCCGGCGCCCTCATCGCCGTCTCGCCGTCGCTCGTCTACTACGCGCGCGACAGCATCCACGAGACGATCCTGGTGTTCTTCACGCTGCTGCTGGTCGTTGCCCTCCTGGCCCTCGAGCGCGCCGCGGCGCGCGCCGCCGCGACGGGGGGAATCGGCTGGGCGATCCTGGCCGGCGCGGCTGCCGGCTGCATGATCGCCACGAAGGAGACCGCCTGGCTGACCTTCGCAGCGCTCGGCGCGGGCTGGCTGCTCGCCGGCCGTCCGCGCGCCGCGCGGGTGCGATCGGTGGCTGCCGCGGCGGCGTGCGGGACTGCCCTGCTGATCGCCGCGGCGCTGTACACCTCCTGCTTCACCGATGCCAGCGGGCTCGCGGGACCGTGGCGCGCCCTGGCGCCGTGGGCGCGACGGGCGTTCGAGGCCGAGGGCCACGGCAAGCCCTGGTGGTACTTTGCGATGCTGCTGGGGCGCGAAGAGCCGCTGCTCGCGCTGGCGGCGATCGGCGGCGGCCTGCTCGCCTGGCGGCGTCGCTCGCCGTTCGGCCGGTTTCTGCTGGGATGGGCGGTCACGACCCTGGTCACCTATTCCGCCTTCCGGTACAAGACGCCGTGGCTGGTCCTCAACCCGATCCTGCCGCTGGCGCTCCTCGGCGGCTGGGCCTGGGAGACCGCCGCGGGCGCGCTGCCGGCGCCGCGCTGGCGTCGTCCGGCGATGTTCGCGGCCGCCGGCCTGCTGGGCGTCACCTTGACCAGGGCCGTGACCCTGTCGTTCGTCCTCCACGAAGAGGACGGCGCGAGCCCGCTGATTTACGTGCAGACGCGGCGCGACGTCCTGCTGCTCTCCGGCCGCATCGACGGCTACGCGCGTCGTCATCCGGACGGGCGCCGCGTGCGCATCGAGATCCTGTCGCCCGACTATCTGCCCCTCAACTGGTATCTGCGCGACTACGAGAACGTGGCCTATTACGCGACGCTGATCGACGCGCCGCGCGGTGACGTCGTGATCGCCCGGGCGGAGGATGCCGATCGCCTGTCGTCGCGCCTGGGACGCGCCTACCGGCGCGAGATCTACGACCTGCGCCCGGGCGTGCGGCTGGCATTGTTCCTGAAGACGCTGGCATCGTCGCGCCCGTCCGGCATTGCCAAAGATGGTGCCTCGCCATAGAATCCTGGGCGGAGATGGCAGCGATGGAGCAGGCCGAGCGGTTCCCCCGATTGTTCACTCTCGAAGAAGCCAACGCCGTCCTGCCGCGCATCCGGCCGCTGGTCGACGACCTGCTGCAGACGTTCGCCGAGATTCGCGCCGAGATCGAGGCCGCCGCGTCACAGGCCGACCTGCCGCCCGGCAGTCCCGACCTGGCGAAGCACCTCGAGACGCGGGCCGTCGCCCCGCCCCTGTTCGAGCGCGTCAAGACGCTGCTGGAGCGGATCCACGATCAAGGGTGCCTGGTGAACGGCCCGGAGGCGGGGCTCATCGATTTTCCCTGCCTGCTCAACAGCGAGTATTCGACATACGTTGACGGGTGCGAGCCGCGAGGACGCCCGTCAGGGCGGCCAGATCCGCGGTCGCAGCAGAAGACCGGTGAGAAATCCGGGCTAGCCCGTAGGAGCCGGTCCCGGTGGTCGGCCGGGCCGCGCGCCCGTCCGGCGGTCGGGGGGTCAGAGCCGGGGCTGCTTGCCGTTCGAGGCGATCCGCTTGCGATGGCCCTCGCGGACCAGCCGGACCACCTCCTGAGGGTCGTCGGTCACCGTCAGCAGACGCAAGTCGTCCTCGTCCACCATGCCGCCCGCGAGCATCTCCTTGCGGACCCAGCGGAGCATCCCTTTCCAGAAGGCGCGGCCGATCATGATGACCGGGAAGTTGTCGATCTTGTGGGTCTGGACGAGCGTGAGCGCCTCGAACGCCTCGTCGAGCGTGCCGTAGCCGCCCGGGAAGACGACATACGCGCAGGCGTACTTGATGAAACAGACCTTGCGGGCGAAGAAGTAGTTGAAGTTGACGATCGTGTCGATGTGCCGGTTCGGCTGGTGCTCGAACGGCAGGCGGATATTCAGGCCCACCGACGTCCCGCCGCCGCGCCGCGCCCCGAGGTTGGCCGCCTCCATGATGCCCGGGCCGCCGCCGGTGATCACCGAGAAGCCTTCGCGCGCCAGCGCCTGGGCGACCTGCACGGCGAGCCGGTAATAGCGCGTGCCGCGGCGGACGCGCGAGCCGCCGAAGATCGACACGGCCGGCTCGACGGGCCGCAGCGTCTCGAACCCTTCGACGAACTCGCCCATGATCTTGAACACCGTCCAGGTGTCCTTCGGGATGACGTCTTTCATCGAGCGACCGGCCGGTCGCAGCGGCGCGGGCTCGGGCGGGTCGGTTTCGTCGGCGATCCGGAACAGCTTGTGGGCGCGGGGCATCGACTCCTCGAACGTCCGGAGAGGGCGGCGGTCGCTGGTTCCGAGCCGCGGCCCGGACGGCGACGGGAATATAGCGCCACCGGACCCGGGCCGCAAGTCTCGGCGGCTCTTGAGCTTGGAGCGCGGGACGCTTTGAGGTCGATGCCGCGTGGTGTTACGCTGCGCCAGGGAGGAGCGATGCACGAGACCACCTTCGACGCCCCGACGGGCCCGGCGGCGCCGCCGGCGCTGCGGGCCGGTGATTCAGTCGAAGTCGAGATCACCGATCTGGCGTTCGGCGGCCGCGGGGTCGGCCGGGTCGGCGGCTTCGTGGTCTTCGTCGAAGGGGCGCTCGCCGGCGAGCGGGTGCGGGCGCGCCTGCGCCGCGTGCGGCGCGGCTTTGCCGAGGCGGTCTGCGACGCCATCCTGCGCCCGTCGCCGGAGCGCGTGGCGCCGCCCTGCGGACACTTCGGCGCCTGCGGCGGCTGCGACCTGCAGCATCTGGCGCCGGCGGCGCAGGCGCGGGCCAAGCGCGATCAGGTGGCGACGCTCCTCGAACGCATCGCCGGACAGCCGGCCTCTCTGGTGCGCGATCCGGTCATCGCGGGCGCGCCCGAGGGGTACAGGTTCCGGATGGACTTCGCCTGGGGACGGGACGCCTCCGGCCGCACGGTCCTCGGCCTGCACCAGCGCGGCCGCCCGGATCGAATCGTCCGCATCGACCGGTGTCACATCCTGCCGGATCCCGGCAACGCCATCCTCGGCCGGCTCGCCGCCGAGGCGGCGTCGCGGCGGCTGGTGACGCCGGCGGGGCGGGGTGGAACCCCGGGCCTGCTGCGACGCGCCGGGCTGCAGATCGCCTCGGGCACCGGCGAGATCCTCCTGACGCTCGAGACGGGTCGCGGCGATCCGCCGGCGCTGGCGGAGCTGGCGCGCGATCTGGTCCGGCGCCACCCGCGACTCGTCGGCGTCGTGCGGCGCGAGTTCGACCGGCGCGGCGAACCGGTCGGCGCATCGATCCTGGCCGGCCGGGACCACCTGTTCGAACGGATCGACGATGATCGCCTGAAGGTTCCGGCGAGCGCCTTCTTCCAGGCCAACCGTTT
Source organism: Acidobacteriota bacterium (assembly GCA_018606725.1). GTDB lineage: Bacteria > Acidobacteriota > Polarisedimenticolia > Gp22-AA2 > Gp22-AA2 > JAGYID01. Next base: position 17,752 of record JAGYID010000055.1, on the reverse strand, counting down.
CGGCTTCGCGCCTCTGCGCCGGGAAGCGGTCGGGGCGCTGGCGCCGGCCGCGGGAGAACTCATCCTGGAGCTGTTCAGCGGCGTCGGTTTCTTCACCCTGCCGCTGGCGCGCCGCTGCGCCGAGGTGGTGGCGATCGAGGGGTGGCGCGAGGCGGTGGCGGCGGCGCGCGACAACGCCGCGCGCGCCGGCATCCGGAACGTCCGCTTCGTCGGCGGTGACGTGGTGGAGGTCCTGCCGGCCATCCTCGCCGGAGGGCGGTTTGACGGCGCGCTGGTCGACCCGCCGCGTGCCGGGCTGCCGCCGCCGGTGACGCGCGCCCTCGCGGCGGCTTCGCTGCGCCGCCTGGTCTACGTGTCCTGCGATCCGGGGACGCTGGCGCGCGACTTGAAGACGCTCATCGGCGGGGGATTCGAGCTGGAGGCGGTCGTGCCGGTCGATCTCTTCCCGCACACGCACCACATCGAGTGCGTGGCCCGCCTGCGGCGCCCTGATCGCTAGGAGCCGGCCCGAGTATTCGGCCGGGCTCCTAGACGGCGGTGCGGGCGCGGGCGGCGCCGCGCACGCGGACCAGCGCCGCGGCATGGAGCGTGAACAGGGCGGAGTAGCACTCGAACTCCCCCTGACGCGCCATGTTGGCGATCTCGGCGAGTGAGCGGCTGCCGTCCACCAGCGCGAAGATCTTCTTCTCCTCGGTGCTCAGCTCGGGGCGGGCCGCGACCTGCGCGACCGGGACCGCGGGCTCCAGCACGAGATCGTCGCCCGGGAAGGTGGCGCGGATCTTGGCCCACTCGTCGACGCGGTGGATGCCTTCCATGACGATCTTGGTGGTCGACATCGACAGAGTGATTTTCTCCTGCGCGTCCAGCTCGCCCTCGAAGAACTCGAAGAAGCCGCTGTGCCAGTGGAACAGGGCGTAGACGATCTCCAGCACCTGATGCTTGACAGCCCACAGCAACTGGTCGGCGGTGATGAACCCCATGCGCACCAGCACCTTGCCATGCCGCGTCCCGTCGGTGATCTTGGCGGCCGAGGCGGCGTTCTGCTCCGGCGTGATGATCCCCTTGCGGACCAGGAAGTTGCCGAGGCTGTCGCGCACGGAATTGGAGCGCGCGAAGACGATCTCACCCGCCTCCCAGTGCAGCGAGCGGGTCTCGGCGCCGCGCGTCAGGCGGAGCACCCCGGTTTTCTTGGCCATGCTGAACAGGGTGAACAGATCGGAGAGGCCGAAGGCGCTGAGATCGCCGCTCAGGATGGTCTTGTCGGACATCAGAGCGCCCCCGTCAGCGATGCCGAAGCGCGGTCGCGATCACAATGCTGTATCTGCGCCGCAACGGGCCCGGAATCAACCTTGACACCCCCCAACCCTCCCCGTACACTTAGCTCGCTTTCGGCCGGGAGGACGGCCCGTAGCGCCCTGTTGACGAGGATTTCAGCCCGACGTTCAGCCAGAATTCGAAAGGATCCGTCCCCATCATCTTGACGCGGACCAGAGCTCTTTCTAGAATACCCCGCCCCTTCCGGATGTTGACCGAGAGCCCGGCGGTTCCCCGCCGGGACGGGCGCGGCGACGGCCTTCAGGGCCGTGGAGGTCTTCCCCCGATGTGGTGCAGACGTTTCCTCGCAGCTGTTCTGCCCCTCCTGCTGCTGGGCGTCCTCGCCTGCAGCAAGACCGAGGACAAGGCCGCGGAAAAGCGAGTCTTCGGCGATCCGCCGCAATTCAAGAGTATGCCGGTGGTCAAGCCCAAGCCGGGCGCTGCCATCATTCCGTGCGATGTGACCGGTGGAGCGCTCGCCTGGGCCAACAACCGTTTCGGTGACAACTTCACGCTGATCGACCAGCCGATGACCGTCACCATGTCGGAATACACCGAGGTCAGCATGACGGTGGAGGTCACCGATCCGCAGGGCGTCCCCGACATCCTCGGGGTGTTCGCGCGCTACGTGCCCGCGAATTCGAAGAACGAGTACGTCGTGGTGCTGCTCGACGACGGATCGCATGACTGCTCGGTGCCCCCGGGTTCGACGCCGCCGGCCGGCTGCTTCGGTTCCCCGTCGGCCTCGGGGGTCGCGCTTCTCCAATCGTGCACAACCGAAGCGCCCGAGGCGGGCAAGTGTCCGGCCATCGTTGACTGTGACTTCGATCAGACCTATGCGGGCTGTGCCGACAGGCTTGAATGCGCCGATGGCCGGTGCCACCGAAGGCAGGAATGCATTCCGGGATCGTTCGAATGCCTGTGTGGCGCGCCCGGATCGGGGTGCGATATCGGGAATCCCGATTCGACGATGGCCTATTGTTTCGGCTTCTCGAGTCCTCTCGGCATCGGCGATCCCTGCCAATCGTCTAATTGTACGATCTACTTCCCAGACAGTTACGACCCGAACGCCCCCAAATTCGCCTGCGAGAATCCGGCGGACTTGGGACAGGCCTTCTGCCAAGGGACGGACGGCACCACCATCTGTTCGGACGCGTTCGACTGCAGCCCCAAGTTGACCTGCAAGACCGACAAGATCTACGTCACCGCCAGCGATCTGACCCAGGGCGACGGGATCTTCACGCGCAAGTTCGCTGTTGCCAACCTCAGGACTGCTGGCGTCGGCGCCGATCTGGCCACGGACTGCGTCATCAGTCAGGTTCATCAGACGCCGATTCTGCTCGAGACCGCCGATACCCTCGAGTTCAGTATCGAAGTCGTCGACAAGTCCGCCAACGACACCATCTGGCCCGGAAAGTTTGGCATCAAGCCGATTCAGGCGAAATTCGCCTGCCAGGGCGACCCGTGTCTGTGCTGCCTCCTCGAGAAGGACGTTAACGGTGAGCCCTATGTTCCCGGTGGGGGGGGCGGTTGTTCGGGTGCGCCCGGTTTGGAGGGAGTCAAGTTCCCCGAGGGCTTTTGCAAGACCTGCGTCGGCCACCCGAATGCCATCGAGTGCTGCTCGAAGTGTGATACCGAGCCGAACAAGCCGAATACGGCTCCCAAGATCTGCGACATCAAGGGGACCAATAATCCGACCTGCGAATAGACTGGTATTTGATGACGTCATAGGCGACGATCCGATCCCGCCGTCGTGACACCGGCAGGCCCCACGGCCTGCCGGTTCCGTTTTTGGAATCTAGGGCGCCGGCGCCTTCAAATCAAGGAAGGGAACGGAGCAGCCGGACCAGGTCGGCGGCGGTCTCCGGAGCGATCGTCTTCGCCTGCAGGGCGAGGTCAACCGAGCGCAGGGCGAGGATCCGGTGCAGCCGGCGGATTTCGGGGGCCAGCGTCCGGAGCGCCTCGCCATGCAGCCGCAGCGTTTCCCGGTCGCCGCGTGAGACCGGGCCCGTCAGCGCCTTGACTGTCCCGAGCCGATCGACGTTCGCCAGCGTGCCCCGCACCAGAGGCATGTACAGGCGTCCGGCCTGGCGGCGCGTCAGCCCGAGTCCACGCGCGGCGTCGAACCCATAGTCCAGGAAGGCGACCAGATCGTTCGACAGCAGGCAGGCGATGAAGTGATACAGCGCCTTCGCCTGCCGCGGGATGGTGATCGGCGCTCCGCCCAGCGAAACCGTCAGCCTCCTCAGGGCGCGCACCGCCCGCGGGTCGCCTTCGACCGCGCAGGGGATCCCCTGCAGGTCGCTCACCGCCCGCGGGTCGGGGATGCTGGCGAGCGGATGCAACGAGGCGACCATGGCGCCCCTGCCGGCCAGCGGCTCCAGCGCCGCCGACGACAGGGCGCCGCTGGTGTGGAACACCGTCCGGTTCTTCCAGGCGATCCCGGCCCCGGCGAGCTGGCGCGCCAGCGGCGCGATCACCCGGTCGGGCGTGGCGATCAGCACCAGGCCCGCCCCACCGGCCGCGTCGGCGACCGAGGTCGTCGCGGTGCCGCCGCCGATGAAGGCGACCGCCTGGCGGGCCGAGCTCATGGTCCTGCAGACGATCCCGCCGGCGAGAAATCCCTGCCTGTGCAGCATCCTGCCCAGAGCCCGACCGGTCCGTCCGGCTCCCAGAACCGCGAAGGTCGGTTTCACGTCCGCCTCCCTCGAACCGGGGCCCGCTCCGGCCCGGGCGCGCCGAGCGCGGCGATGAGCGCCTCGAAGCGTGATGGTCGAGGCGCCTCGAACTCTCTCCAGTCGCCGTCCCGCGGGTGGGTGAAGCCGAGGCGGCGCGCGTGCAGGGCCAGCCCGGCCGCCTCGACGAGCGCCCGGGTCGCGGCGCCCCGTCCCGGCCGCCACTCGCCGCCGTACACCGGGTCGCCGACGATCGGATGACCGAGGGCGCTGAGGTGGACGCGGATCTGGTGCGTGCGCCCGGTCTCGGGCCGGATCTCGAGCAGCGAGGCCGGCCCGCAGGCGGCGATCATCCGGTAGTTCGTCCGCGCCGGCCGCCCGCTCGCAGTGATCGCCATTTTCACCCGGGCGGTCGGGTGACGGCCGACCGGCTCGTCGATGAGCCCCTCCGGCGGGCGCGGCGCGCCCCAGACCAGCGCCTCGTAAACCTTGGTGACGGAGCGGTCCTTGAACTGCCGCGCCAGCGAGCGGTGCGCGGCGTCGTTCTTCGCCACCACCAGCACGCCGGAGGTATCCCGATCGAGTCGGTGGACGATCCCGGGCCGCTCGACGCCGCCGATGCCGGACAGGTCGCGACAGTGGTGCAGCAGGGCGTTGACCAGGGTGCCGGCCCGCGCCCCGGCCCCCGGGTGCACGACCATGCCGGCGCACTTGTCGATCACGATCAGGTCCCGGTCCTCGTGCAGGATCCGCAGCGGCAGGTCCTCGGCGGCCAGCCCGGCGGGGACGACCGGCGGCAGATCAATGGTCACCCGCTCGCCGCCGCGGACGCGCGCCGCGGCGCGCCCGACCGCGCCGTCGACCAGGACGCGGCCGTCGCGCAGCAGCCGCTGCAGCGCGGCGCGGCTGTGATCGGGGAGGAGGGCGGCGAGAGCCCGATCCAGCCGCGCGCCGCGCCGTTCCTCGGTCAGCCGCAGCGTGAGGCGGCGGGGAGGGGGCGTCGACGGCGCGGCGGAGGGCATGGGGTCCTCAGTTGCGGCGGGTGGCGGCCGGAGGAGCGGCGTGAGGGCGCCGCAGGCGCAGCAGCATGGCGGCGGCCAGCAGCGCCGCCGGCACCGCGATGAGCTGCGACGTCGAGAGCCGGTCGCCGAGCCACATGCCGCGCGCCGCGTCGCCGCGATAGAACTCAACGGTGAAGCGCAGCACCGCGTGCAGCAGGACGTAGGTCCAGAAGACCTGCCCCGCGACGTGCCGGCGCCGCATCATCGCCACCAGGACTCCGAGGACCAGGAAATCGGCGAGCGCGTGGTAGAGCTGGGTGGGGTGCAGCGGCACGCCCAGCACGACGCCGGTCAGGCGGTACGCCTCCGGGTCGGTGAAGGTGACCGCCCAGGGCAGGTCGCAGGCCTTGCCGTAGCAGCAGCCGGCCATGAAGCAGCCGAGCCGGCCGATCCCCTGGCCGAGGGCCACCGCCGGCGCGGTGAGATCGGCGACCGCCCCCACCGGCAGCCGATGCCGCCGCACGTAGAGCAGGGCCGCCAGCGCCGCCAGGACGAAGCCGCCGTAGAACACCCCGGCGGAGCGCAGGCTGCGCACCATCTCCATCGGATGGGCGAGGTAGACGCCCGGCTCCAGCAGGTAGAGCGTCAGCTTGGCGCCGACGAAGCCGGCCAGCAGGGTGACGATGCCGAGATCGACGACGCGGGCGGTCTCGATGCCGTCGCGCCGGGCGTAGCCGACGGCCAGACGCAGCGCCAGCAGGAAGCCGACGGCATAGAACAATCCGTAGGTGCCGACGGTGAACCCGCCGGCGGACCCGAGGCGCAGCGTGAACAGGACCGGATACATGCCTCACGCCTCCGGAGGCAGCGCGGTCCGCCGGTGACGGACGCCGCGCCACAGAATGTCGGCGAGCAGGACAGAGACGCCGACGCAAATGGACGCATCGGCGACGTTGAACGCCGGCCAGTGGTGCGTGCCGACGAACACGTCGAGAAAGTCGACGACGTACCCCAGCCGGATCCGGTCCGCCAGGTTGCCGATGGCGCCCCCCAGGATCAGCGCCAGACCGACCTGGGTGGATCTCTCGGTCGGGGCGGTCCGCAGCTGAAACGTCAGCATCAGCGCCACCGCCGCCACCGGCACCGCCGTGAACAGGGCGGCGCGGTACGGATCGGGCAGATTGTGAAGGATGCCGAAAAGGGCGCCCCGGTTGGTGATCACGGTGATGTGGAACAGACCGGGGATCACCGGCACCGACTCGTACAGGGCCATGGTCGAGGCGACCAGGAGCTTGGTGGCCTGGTCCAGCAGCAGCACCGACAGCGACAGGGCCGCATAGGCCGCCCTGAGCAGCGCCCCGCGGCTCACGCGTCGCCCCGTCGTGTTGCGGCGATGCTCCGCATCGCCGTGGCGCAGCGGCCGCAGGCGGTCGCGAAGGCGGGGTCGCTGCCGATGTCGGTCGTCATGCGCCAGCAGCGCTCGCACTTGCCGCCGGGGGCCCTCTCCACGCCGATGGCGAGCCCGGCGAGGCGCTCCGAGGTGACCGTCGGTGTCGCGACCGGCTGGAGACTGACGCGCGACACGATGAACAGGTCGGGGAGCAGGGTCTCGTGCCGGCGCAGGAACGTCCCCAGGTCGCCGTCCGCCTGCAGCAGCACCTGCGCCTCGAGGGAATTGCCGATCGTCCCGCCGGCACGGCAGAGCTCGAGGGCCTTGAGGACCTCCTCGCGCACCTCGAGCAGGCGGGTCCAGCGCGCCAGGAGATCACCCGGGGCCGGCAGGGCCACCGGATCCGGGAGAAGCGCAGTGTGGACGCTGTCGGCCAGCGGCGCGTCGTCGCCGCGTCCCTGCAGGTGCTGCCAGACCTCCTCGGCGGTGAAACAGAGGATCGGCGCCATCATCCGCACCAGGGCATCGAGGATCGATCGCATGGCGGTCTGGGCGGAGCGGCGCGCCGGCGCGTCCGGCGCGCTGGTGTACAGGCGGTCCTTCAGGATGTCGAGGTACAGGGCGGACAGCGTCACGGTGCAGAAGCGATGGATCGCCTGGCTGGCGAGGTGGAACTCGTAGGCATCGTAGGCGGCGCGCACCCGCTCGATCGTCTCGTTCAGCTGGTGCAGGGCCCACCGGTCGACCTCCTCCAGCCGCTCGGCGGGCAGCGTCTGGCGGGCCGGATTGAAATCCGCCAGGTTGCCGAGGATGAACCGGCAGGTGTTGCGGATCTTGCGGTACGCCTCGGCATTGCGGGTCAGGATCTCCGGCGACAGCCGCATGTCCTCGAGAAAATCCACGGTCGCCACCCACAGCCGCAGGACGTCCCCGCCGTGCTGCTTGATGACCTCCTGCGGGGCGATCACGTTGCCGAGGGATTTCGACATCTTCCGGCCGGTTCCGTCGAGTGTGAAGCCGTGGGTGAGCACGCTCGTGTACGGCGCCGTGCCGCGATCGTTGACCGCGATCAGGAGCGACGAGTGGAACCAGCCGCGGTGCTGGTCGCTGCCCTCGAGATACAAGTCGCTCGGCCAGTCGTAGCCGCGCCGCGTGGCCAGCAGGGCGAGATACGAAACCCCCGACTCGAACCACACATCGACGATTTCGTTGCGGGCCTGCAAGTCGGTGCCGGCGCAGTGCGGGCAACGCACCCCCGCCGCCAGGCGCGCGAAGGCCCCCGGCTCGAACCAGGCGTCGCTGCCCCGCTCGCGGAACAGCTGCGCGGTCCGGGCGATGAAGTCGCGGTCGACGACCTCGCGGCCGCAGCCGCCGCAGAAGGCGAACGGCAGCGGCACGCCCCAGACCCGCTGGCGGGAGATGCACCAGTCCGGCCGCGTGCCGATCATCCCGCCGATGCGCAGCGAGCCGCCGGGCGGAATCCAGCGCACCCGGTCGATCGCCTGAAGCGAGCGGCGCCGCAGATCGCCGTGGTCGAGGGCGATCCACCACTGTTCGGTGGCGCGGAATATGATCGGCTGCTTGCAACGCCAGCAGTGCGGATAGGTGTGCGTCACGGTGGCGGCGTGGAACAGCAGGCCGCGGGCCTCCAGGTCGGCGACGATCGACGCGTTGGCGTCGAACACCTTCATGCCGGTGAACGGCCCGAGACCCTCGATGAACCGGCCCCGGTCGTCGACCGGCGAGAAGATCGGCAGCCCGTACTTCCTGCCGGTGACGAAATCGTCCATGCCGTGTCCGGGCGCCGTATGCACCGCGCCGGTGCCGGTGTCGCGCGTGACGTACTCGGCCAGCACCAGGCGCGAGACGCCGCCGGCGGCGAACGGGTAGGGCGCCTGCGCCGGGCCGACCCCCTCGAGCTCCCGTCCCCGGAGACTGCCGATGATGCCGCGCGGCTGGAGTTTCCTGACCGCCATCACCGCCGGCACCAGGTCGGCCGCCAGCAGCAGCACCTCGTCCCCCAGGTCGACCAGCTGGTACTCGAAGTCGGGATGGAGGGCGATCGCCACGTTGGCGGGAAGCGTCCAGGGGGTCGTGGTCCAGATCAGCACCGCGACCTTGCGGCCGGCAAGCGCCGGGAATTTTGTCTCCAGGGCCGCAGTCGCCAGCGGGAAGCGGACGTAAATCGACGGCGAGACGCGGTTCTCGTACTCGACCTCGGCCTCGGCGAGGGCGGTGGCGCACTGCGGGCACCAGTGCACTGCGCGCTTGTCCCGGTACAGGTTGCCGTGCTCGGCGAACCGCCCGATCTGCTCGACGATGGTCGCCTCGTAGGCCGGGTCGAGGGTCAGGTAGGGCTTCTCCCACTCGCCGAACACCCCGAGGCGGCGGAACTCGTCGCGCTGGATGGCGATGTACTTCTCGGCGTAGGCGCGGCACGCCGCCCTGATCTGCAGCGGCGTCATCGCGGTTTTCTTCGGACCGAGGTCCTTGTCCACCTGATGCTCGATCGGCAGCCCGTGGCAGTCCCAACCGGGGACATACGGCGCGTCGAACCCCATCATGGTGCGGGACTTGACCACCATGTCCTTGAGAATCTTGTTGAGCGTCTGCCCGAGGTGAATGTGCCCATTGGCGTACGGGGGGCCGTCGTGCAGGACGAATCGCGGCCGCCCGGCGCGGCCCTTGCGGATCGCCGCGTGGATGTCGAGCCGGTCCCAGGCTTCGAGCAGGCGCGGCTCGCGCCGCGGCAGGTCCGCCTTCATCGGGAAGTCGGTGCGCGGCAGGTTGAGAGTGGCTTTGAGATCCGACGGCGCCATGGCCCCTATCGCGTTGCCGGCCAACGGGTTGGCCGTGGTGTGAGGACGGCGAATCTTGCATTGCAATGCCGCGATTGTCAAGGATGACGCTCCCGTGCTAACGTCCCGCCGTGCCGCCGATCTACCTCGATCACAACGCCACCAGCCCGCTGCGTCCGGAAGCCCGTGAGGCGATGCTCCCGTGGCTGTCGGGGCGGCCCGCCAACCCCTCGAGCGTGCACCGCTTCGGTCACGCCGCCCGCATGGCGGTCGAGACGGCGCGCTCGGAAGTCGCGGCCCTGCTGGGCGCCGGCCCGGAGAGCATCGTCCTGACCGGGGGCGGGACCGAGGCGAACAACCTGGCGATCTACGGGGCGGCGCTGCGGCCGGGCGCGGTCGGCCGGCGGATCGTCACCTCGGCGATCGAGCACCCGTCGGTGCTGGCGGTTTGCGGCGACCTCGAAAGGCGCGGCTTCGAGGTGGTGCGCATCCGTCCGGACCGGCGCGGCGCAGTGGACCCGGAGGCGATCCTGGAAGCGGCCGGTCCGGGGACGCTGCTGGTGTCGCTGATGCTCGCGAACAACGAGACCGGCGTGCTCCAGCGGGTCGCCGGGCTCGCCCGCCCGCTCCGGCTCCGGGGCATCCCGCTGCATACCGACGCGGTGCAGGCCGCCGGGCGGATCCCGGTCGATGTCGAGGAGCTCGGGGTCGATCTCCTGTCGATCGCGGCCCACAAGATCGGTGGCCCGCAGGGCGCCGGCGCCCTGTTCGTCCGCCGCGGCCTGATCCTGGAAGCGCACCTCCGCGGTGGGGGACAGGAGATGAACCGGCGAGCCGGAACGGAGAATGTGGCGGCGATCAGCGGCTTCGCAGCCGCGGCCCGGGCCGCCGCCGCGGAGGCGCCGGCAGCGGGGGCCCGTCTCGGGGCGTTGCGGGATCGGCTCGAGCGATCGGTCCTCGATGCCGGCCTCGGCGGGTCGGTGAACGGGCACGGCGCCCCGCGCCTGCCCAACACCTCGAGCCTGGCGTTCGAGGGGGCGACCGGTGAGGGGCTCGTCATCGGGCTCGATCTGGAGGGCTATGCGGTGTCGGCCGGCTCGGCCTGCTCGGCCGGCACGATCAGGCGCAGCCACGTCCTTGAGGCGATGGGTCTGTCCGAGGCGGCGGGGCGCTCGATCCGGGTGAGCTTCGGGCCGGAGAACAGCGAGGCCGACGCGACGGGGGTGGTGGAAGCGCTACAACGCGTCCTTGCGCGGGTGCTTCAGGCAGTCGCCGGGGCGGCCGTGACGGGGCCGACGTGATCGTCACCTGCGACGGCTGCAGCAAGCGCTACAAGTTCGATGTGGCCAGGCTCGCCGGCCGGCCGTCGGCCACGCTGCGCTGCCCCAATTGCCAGGGCTCGATCACGATCACGGCCCAGAGCCCCGCCGATCAGACCATGCGCCTGGAGGCCGACGCGAGCTTGTTGTCGAAGAGCGCCAAGGTTCCCGGCGGCGATCCGTTCCTGCCGCAGGGACGGCGGATCTCCCTGGCGATCCTCCAGGGGGCCGACTCCGGTCGCATCTTCCAAATCAGCCGGCCGAGCACGGTGCTCGGCCGCGGCGAGGCGGACATCGTGCTCAACGACAACGAGGTGTCCCGCCAGCACTCCTGCCTCGAGATCCATGGCGCCAAGGTGGTGCTCAAGGACCTCGGCAGCACCAACGGCACGTTCGTGAACGAGACCAAGATCGCGCAGTGCGAGATCGACAACCGCGGCGAATTCCGCGTCGGCGGCACCCGGCTGATGCTGATCATCACCGACGAGGAGTCGGACCTCGAGCCTCTCCCATGAGCGCCGCCGCGCCCACCGGCCGGACCGCCGTCGCCATGAGCGGCGGGGTCGATTCGTCGGTGGCGGCGCTGCTGCTGGCGGAGGCGGGGGAGCCGCTGGTCGGGCTGTCGATGCAACTGTACGATCGCAGCCGCGATGGCCGGCCGGTCTACGGCCGCTGCTGCTCGCCGGGCGATCTCCAGGACGCCCGCGCTGCCGCCGACCGGATCGGCATCCCGTTCTACGTCGTCAACATGGAGGAGGAGTTCCGCGCCACGGTGATCGACGCCTTCGTCGACGCCTACCGCTCCGGCCGCACGCCGGTGCCGTGCGTCCAGTGCAACAGCGCGGTGAAATTCCGGCACCTGCTGGAGCGGGCGGCGGCGATCGGAGCCGGCAGGATCGCCACCGGTCACTATGCCCGTCTCGACCGGGATTCGCAGAGCGGACGCTGGCGCCTGCGCGCGGCGCGCGATCGCGCCAAGGACCAGTCGTACTTCCTGTTCGATCTGACGCAGGAGCAGCTGGCGCGGGCGGTCTTCCCGCTCGGGGAGTGGTCCAAGCCGGACGTGCGGGCGCTGGCTTCGGCCCGCGGTCTGCCGAACGCCGACAAGCCGGAGAGCCAGGACATCTGCTTTGTGCCGGACGGCGATTACCGCGGCTTCGTGCGTCGCGAGGCCGGCGACCTCGGCCCGGACGGCGACATCGTCGACGCGGCCGGCGGCGTGCTGGGACGTCACCGGGGTCTCGGCGGCTTCACCGTCGGCCAGAGGCGCGGCCTCGGTCTGGCTTCGGGACAGGCGCTGTACGTGCTCGCGCTCGACCCGGTGCGGAACCGGGTCGTCGTCGGCGACCGGTCGCTCCAGTACGGCGGAGGCTGCGTCGCGGTCGGGGCCAACTGGGTGTCGATCGAGGAGCCGCGCGCTCCGATCGAGGCAAGCGCGCGGATCCGCTCGACCCACCCGGGCGTCGGGGCCGGCGTCGAGCCGCTGCCCGGGAAGCGGTTCCGGGTGCGCTTCGCGGTGCCGCAGCGCGCCGTCACACCGGGACAGGCGGTCGTTCTGTACGATGGCGACCGGCTTCTGGGAGGCGGGACCATCTCCGAACCGCTCCCGGCCGAAGCCGCGATGGGAGCCGGAGACGGCGCGGTGGATGACGCGCCGGCGCCGGCGGGCTCGATTGACACCGCCCCGGGGGCAGTGTAGATTTCGACGCGTCAGGGGCGGGCATAGCTCAGCTGGTAGAGTACGAGCTTCCCAAGCTCGGTGTCGCGGGTTCGATTCCCGCTGCCCGCTCCAATTTTCTGGCCCTGCACACCTGTCGACCCGGCGGAGAGCCGATGCTGTTCCGAAAGACGCGCGCTGAAGCGGGACCGGATGCCCAGCCGCCGCCGGCCGGCTGGGACGCCGAGAGCTCCACGCCGCCTCCGGGAGGCGGCCGGACCATCATCGGTGCCCGGACGCGCGTTCGCGGCACCATCCGGGGCGAGGGATCGCTCCTGGTCCGCGGTGTCGTCGAGGGCGAGGTGCTGATCAAGGGCGTCCTCACCATCGCGGCGGGCGCCACCCTTGACGCGGAGATCGAGGCGGAATCGGTCGATCTCGCCGGCGAGGCGCGCGGTTCGCTGCGCGCCGTCACGCGGGTCGCGGTTGCCGCCACGGGTGAGTTCGAGGGGGACATGACGACGCCGATCCTCGATGCGCAACCCGGCTCGATCATCAGCGGCCGCGCCCGCGTCGCCGGCATCGAGCCGCGACGTCCGCTATCGCACTGAACCACGCCGTTCGCCGCCCCACTCTTCGTTGCCTTCCAGCGCCAGCCCAGGGCGCCAGCGGTCCGCCGGTGAGTCGGCGGGCTGACGCTTTTTTTCCGTCACTCTGACGAATTACGTCACCTTTCTGACGATGCCCACGCACGCCCGGGCAGATCGCGCCCATTTCCACGCCGCCGGTCGACGCGACGGTGTCGTTCCACTGGCACATGACTTGCTGCTTCCGTCGCCGGTCATCGCGTCAAGGAGAGCCGCGTGAAAGAGAAGATCCTGGTGGTCGACGACGACGAAGGCGTGCGGCAGGTCCTCACCCAATCGCTGCAGGAGGCGGGCTACCGGGTGCATCCGGCCGAGTCGGGCGAGAAGGCCTCGGCGGCGGTGCGGGAGGAGCCGTTCGAACTGATCATCCTCGACATGGTGCTGCCCCGCGTCGACGGACTGGAGGTCATGAAGGAGATCCTCACGCTCCGCCCCGAGGTGCCGGTCATCATGATCACCGGTTACGCCTCGGTGGAGACCGCCATCAAGGCCATGAAGATGGGGGCGGCCGACTACATCGTGAAGCCGTTCCGCATGGAGGAGGTCGAGCTGGTGGTGGCCAAGGCGCTCGAGCGCAGCCATCTGCGGCGCGAAAACGTGTCGCTGCGGCGCCAGCTGGAGACGCATTACGGGGTGCATAACATCGTCGGCCAGAGCGCCGAAATGCGTCGCATCTTCCAGCTCATCGAGCAGGTGGCCAGCAACCGGAGCACGGTCCTGATCACCGGCGCGTCCGGCACAGGCAAGGAGCTCGTGGCGCGGGCCCTTCATTACAACGGCGAGCGTCGCGCCCGGCCGTTCGTGTCGGTCAACTGCGGCGGCATCCCCGACACGCTGCTCGAGGACGAGCTGTTCGGCCACGTCAAGGGGGCCTTCACGGACGCCGTGTCGGATCGCCCCGGACGCTTCGAGCTGGCTGACGGTGGCACGCTGTTCCTCGACGAGATCGGCAACATGACCGCGAGTCTTCAAGTGAAGCTGCTGCGGGTCCTGCAGGAGCGGGAGTTCACGCCGCTCGGGGGCACCCGGAAGATCCAGGTCGACGTGCGCATCATCGCCGCCACCAACATCGATCTGAAGCGGATGATGGACGAGGGGCGCTTCCGGGAGGACCTCTATTACCGGCTGAACGTCATCCACGTCAACCTTCCCGCGTTGCGCGAACGGCGGGAGGACATCCCGCTGCTGATTCAGCACTTCATGAACAAGTACTGCCGCGACATGAACGTGCCGGCGAAGCGGTTCACCCCCGAAGCGCTCAAGACGCTGACGGACTTCGGCTGGCCCGGGAATGTCCGGCAGCTGGAGAACGTCATCGAGCGGGCGGTGGCCCTGTCCTTCGGCAAGGTCGAGCTCGGACGGGAGGATCTGCCGCGCGAGGTCGTCGAGGAAGGCCTGGTCGAGATGCCGCCCCTGCACGTGGGCGGTGACGGCTTCTCGCTGGACGAGGTCCTGGCACACTACGAGCAGCGGATGCTGACCCAGGCGCTGGAGCATTCCGGCTGGGTGAAGACCCGCGCCGCCGAGCTGCTGAAGATCAAGCGGACGACTCTGATCGAGAAGATGAAGCGTCTGGGGATCCCGCTCAAGGGGGTCCCCGAGCGCGTCCCGGCGGATGGCGAGGCGGGCGGCGCCGGCGATGTCGGCGACGCCGCGCCCGGCTCGCCCTCGGCGAACTGAGACGCAGGAGCGGCCGCCGGCGCGCCCGGCGCAGGACGGGCTGCCGCGCGCCGCGCGTCGCCTTGATGGGGCGAGCGTGACTATGGTATCGTCCGGCCGGAACCCGGCTCCCGAAGCCGCTTTCCTGACGGCGGGTCCGGGAGCGCAGAGTGACGCACCGGCACTGCCGGCAGACGCTCCGCAGAGCGGCCATCCTGAATCGAGGCGCCGCATGTCCCGCGTGCTGATGGTGGACGACGCCGGCCTGTTTCAGATCCTCGAAGGCACATTCCTGCGCCGACTCGGGTGCGCCATCGTACGGGCCGCCGATGGCCCGGATCTGCTGGCGCGGGCCCAAGACCCGAACTTCGATCTCATCCTGCTGGATGCGGCCCATCCCGGGCTCGACGCGCCGGCCTGCGTGCGGGCGCTCAAGTCCCGGACGGTGCTCCGCGATGTCCCCGTCGCCGTTGTGGCCGACCCGGCCGGCCTGGAGGCCTGCTGCGAGGCCGGCGCCGACATGACCCTGGCGACGCCGCTGCCGGCGGGGGCGCTGGAGATGGCGCTCTGCTCGCTGGGGCGCGTGGCGCGGCGCGCCGGCGATCGCCGCAGCGCGCGGGGCGCGGTGCGCATCGCGTCCTCCGCCGGGGCTTTGCGGGCCCGCCTCAAGGATATCAGCCGCACCGGCGCGTTCCTGCGCCTGCCGGCGTCGCTGCCCCTCGACGCGGCGATCCAGTTGTCGCTGCGTCTGCCCGCGGTCGCGGGCGCGACGCGGCGCCTGCGCACTCGGGGCGTGGTGGTCCGGCGGGTCGCCGGTGATCCGGACTCGCATCTGATCGCGGGAGTCGGCGTGCGCTTCACCGATCTCGATCCGAGCGCGGCGCAGGCGATCGAGGACTACGTCCTCGCGTCGTGCCGCGACGGGCGCGCGACGCCCGGCCCCGGGGGTGACCCGGCGGGCAATGAGCCGGCCGCGCCCTGAGCGCTGCCGCGGAGGGGCGATGCGAACCGTGATGGTCGTGGACGATGACGCCGACATCGTCGACATGACGCGCCTGGTCCTCGAGGGCGGCGGCTACCGGGTCGTGCCGGTTCGCTCCGGGCCCGAGGCGCTGCGGGTCCTGGAAGACGCCCAACCCGACTTGATCCTGCTCGACATCAATATGCCGGAGATGGACGGCTGGCAGGTTCTGCGCCTGCTCAAGGTCGATGAACGGACCTCGGGGATCCCCGTGGCGATGTTCTCGATCAAGATGGAAGTGCGTGACAAGTTGCACGGGCTGCAGGAAGGGGCGTTCGACTACATCACCAAGCCGTTCTCCTGCGACGACCTGCTGTCCAGGGTGGGGAAGATCTTCGAGACCATGGCGCGCGGTCCGGTGGGCGAATGAGCCGGACCCCGGACCGGCTGCCGCCGCTCCAACTGCGGGACGCCGAAGCCCGGCGGTTGCGCACCGGATACCTGCGTCTCAAGAGCGCCCTGTACGACCAGGTCACCGGGTTGTGCACCTTTCACGCCCTCATCGATCAGCTGGAGACGCAGGCCGCCGGGCGCCGCCTCGGGGTGCTCGTGCTCGAATTCCCGACGCTCGGGCAGATCGAGGTGGCGCACGGCTGGGAGGCAAGCGATCGCTTCCTGCTGGGGGTGGCCTCCCACCTCAAGGCGCTGCGTGGACGCGGCCTGCCGGCCGGCAGCCTGGTCACCCTGGACGGCGTCTTCGGCCACACCTTCCCGATCTTCCTGCTCGAGGGGACGGGCGGCGGCGAGATGACGCGCACCGATCTCGCCTCGGCCGCCGCGACCCTCTCGGCGCACCTCGAGTCGAGGCTGCGGAGCGCCCCGTGGGCGCCGCCTGCGCCGCCGGTCGCCTTCACGGTCGGCTACGCGCTGGTGGCGGCGCACGCCACCGCCCGCTACGAGCGCCTGGTGCATCAGGGGATCCGCGAGGCGCGCGGCATGGCGGGCGGCGCAGCCGAGCGCCTGCAGATGGAGCGCGCCGAGGAATTCCGCTCCATCCTCAAGGAAGAGCGGGTGACGACCCATTACCAGCCGATCGTCGACATGCGGGACGACACCGTCCTCGGTTATGAAGCCCTGACGCGCGGCCCGCTCCATACCTCTTTTGAGGTGCCGGAGGCCCTGTTCGCCTGCTCCGAAGCGATCCGGATGTCCGGCGAGCTCGACGCCCTGTGCCGCCGGCAGGCGGTGCGCAATGCGCGCGGCATCGAGCCGGACAAGATGCTGTTCGTGAACGCCCTGCCGGAGACCCTGGCGGCGCCCGACTTCATCGACCCGGTCCTGGAGACCCTGCTCGACGATCTCTCCCTGGCGCCGCGCAACCTGGTGCTCGAGATCACCGAGCGCAGCGCCATCGATGATCTCGAATCGTTCGGGCGCGAGATCGAGCGCCTGCGCCGCCGGGGCTTTCTGATCGCCATCGACGACGTCGGCACAGGACACTCGTCGCTGCAGCGCATCTCCGAGATCCACGCCGACTTCCTGAAGATCGACATCTCGCTCATCAAGAACATCCACCGGAGCCTGATCAAGCAGGACCTGGTGCAATCCCTGCTGCACGTCGCCAGCCGGGCACGCACGCGGGTCATCGCCGAGGGGATCGAGATCGTCGAAGAATGCCGCACGCTGGGCGCGTGCGGGGTGCGCTACGGGCAGGGATTCTATTTCGCGCCGCCGGCGCCGCTGTTCCCCGTTCCGCTGCGCGGTCCGCGCGGGTCCGCCTGAGGGCCGCGTGCGAGCGACGGCCGGGGATCAGGGGGGACGCCGGTGATCGGCGCGACGGCGGAGGGGCCGACCGCGGTCCTGCTGATCGTCGGCGCGCTGGCGGCCCTGGGCGCGGCGATCCTCGGCGCGGCGGCCATCGGCGCGTTGCGCGCCGGCCTGCGGCGCCTCGGGGCCCATCTCGACGAGCTGCGGCGGCATCCGCTCGTCGGCGACCTGCCGATCGAAGCCGACCCGGCCTTGCGGGCCGTCACCGCGTCCCTCAACCGGCTTCTCGCCGATCTCCGCCAGCGCACGGGGGACGACGCCCGGCGCTCCGCCGGCCTGGATCTTCTCGCGAGCGGGCCGCCCGATATCGCCCTCGTCGGCGCCGATGCCGAGTGGCGCGTCCTCAGCTTCGGCCGCGGCGCCGTCAACCTGACCGGCTGGGCGGCGGAAGAGATCCTCGACCGGCACCTGGAGGCCCTGTTCGCGCCCGGTGAGTGGGAGCGCCTGCTGCCGAAGCTGGCGCGCCGCACGCTGCGCGAGGCTGGCCTGTCGGAGTCGGTCAAA
>JAGYID010000145.1 GCA_018606725.1 Acidobacteriota bacterium | reverse complement strand
CTCAAGCCAAGGGATGCAGAAGCAGGAAGCGGCGCCCACGGCGACGTCTCAGCGGGTCATCCCGACACCGCCTCCGGAGGACGATGTCGCGACGCCCACACTCCGCGATCAAGAGGTGCTTCCGCCTCCCGAGACAGCGTGGGTGCACGGGCCAGCCTTTGCTATGCTTCACCTGGAAATTGACGGACGAGAGTCGGCGTCCATCCAGTTGCCCGCGGTCGTCCCGTTCCCGGGGAAGACGCCGGTGACGCTCTGGTTGTCCTCCGGACAGAATCACACCCGCAAGATCCAGACGACGGGGGAAACCGACGCGCTCCAGAGGAGCGTGGACGCGCTCGCCGCGGAGCTCGAGAATGTGCCCGCAAACGTCCAGGCCGTCGACGCGGAGATCGCGCTTCGAGTCAGGGATCTCATGCAGCGGGAGGAGCGATGATCGACGCCGCGCTCCGGTCAAAGCGGGCGGCCCGATGCGCCCTCCTCGCGGGGACCATCTGGTTGGCCTGCCTGACTGTCGCGAGAGCGCAGGGTGCGTGCGACAGCCAGGCCGTCAAGGATTACATCGCCGACTTCGGGGGGTCGCGCACACCGCCTCCCGCAGCCTGGCAGGCCTGCAGCGAGTCGCTCAGGCTCGATCCCCGTGGAGACCACAAGGCGCAGGTCCTGCGATCGTTCGCGGCGCTGCGATCACGCACCGGGCTCGCCGGCGACCCGATCGATGCGGAGAAGAAGTTATTTCAGGGCAGCGAGCGGATCGCGATCACCCGCGACTTCCTCGACCCGTGGCGCCAGAACCTTGGCATCCAGCGGCAGGAGCAGAGATTCGAGAGCACCTTTTACCGGGCGTTTCTCGGCTCGCTCGGGTGGATGGTGATCGACCGCTCCGGACGGCTTCAGGCGTCTTGCGTCGCGCCGGTGGAACGGCTTCACAACGCGCTCCGGGCAGGACCGAACTGGAGCGCCGCCGAAAGCGCCCTGCTGGCCTTCCGGGACATCCCCCTCTGGTCGGGCCCCAGCCAGGAGGGATTGACTCTTTCCGGCCTCGGACACCAGGCGTCCGACCTCCCTGCGGCCGAATTGCGCATCGCCTGTCAGGCAATCCAGAGCCTGGCAACGGGGTCGAGTTATTGGGCCAGCGTCTCGGAACGGCTCAAGCCACAGAAGACACCGGAAGTGATCTTCGTGGTAAGGGTGCCCAGTGACTGCGCGCTGCGCGTCTGTCGGGAAGCCCGGGATTGGCAGAAGACTCCCACACCGGAAAGCTGGGGGCGCGTTCGACAAGGGTACTCCGCGGACCTCGCCGCGGCCCGCCAACGTCTCGATGCGGTCCGAAGCGCCCTGCCGGGCGGAACCGATTGGTCGGTGGTCGAGAAGCGCCTGACAGGCCTGAGCGGTCATGTGGACAGCATCAGCGGAGCCAAAGATTCGAACGGGCGCGACATGGTCCCCCAGGTCGAGAAGGGGCTTGTCGCTCTCGACCGCCTGAACAAACTCACGGACGATCTCGATGATCTCGTCGCCTATAGGAAAGCATTGGGGAGCCTCCTCGGGGGTGACGCCGCGCGGGCCAAGGCGGTCGTCACGGAGCGCAGTCACTGGACCAGGGCCCCTTGCCTCGTGGCCGCCTATGTGGCCGCGAGCTACTGGGAGACTGGCGATCCGGGGAAAAGCGCGGCTTGCAGAGAGAGGGGGCTCGACTGCCGCGACCCGAAGGTTGCCGCCGAGTTGGTCAAGATTGCCGGTCTTCTCAAACTGGCGGATGGGGCGTTGAAGCCCTGACGGGGGCGACTTTGCCGGGAGCCCCCGGGATTGATTTTTCTCTTGACTCCTCACGGCATTGGTGGTAGTCACGTGTTCATAAACTCGTTACTTTAAAGAAGCGGCCACGTCCTCAGGGGGTTTCATGCGGGCTAAGGCACCGGATCCAGTGCGGAGCGCCGGGCTCTGCTGTCTGGCATTGCTCGTCCTGGTAGGGGCATCTGGGACGGCATTCGCCGCCAGCGAGTACGTTCTCGATGTGACTGGCACCATGGCGCTCAGCGGCGAACCGGTCCGTCCGGTCACCGGGAATCGAGTCGTGCAGTACTGGGTAATCTTCCAGTACCGGGAACCGGGCGTCGAAGGCGCCTCGTTCCAGGATCGCATCGCCCAGGTCACCGACGGGACATTCGAGGTGGAAGGGCTGTTGCGAAACAAGGTCTACCGCGTCATCGTCCAGCGGGTCATCATCGATTCGACCCTCCCCGGCGGCGGCTTGCGCGAGACCCTTCCGCTCAACATCCCGGTCGATTTCTGGAAGACGGTCCAGGTGGCTCCCGGCGCACCGCCTCCGGCGCCGGTCGTAGTCGATCTCGCGATCGCGGCCCCGACGAACGAACCGGGGCCGTCATTATCATTTCAGTACAACGGAAAAGAGGTCAGGTTGGCGGCTTACACGGCCGACCAAGGTGTGATCTGAAACGGGCGCCATGGCGGGCGTCCATTGATGCCGGGCCGGGAAAAGGTAACCAGCGTGCCCTGCGAGCTGTTCACCGCGACGGAGAGTGTCTTATGAAACGCGCGTCTTCTCGTCTGGTCGTCCTGTGGATGCTTATCGCTCTCATTTTCCAATTGAGCGGGGGGACGTTTGTTTGGGCCGCGAGCGGCACAGTGCGCGGGCGCATCGCCGTGGAGGGCGGCACGCTGCCCGAAGGCTCGCAGGTTAGAGCCACGCCACTCGACGGCGGCGCGGCGCGTCTCGTGCCCGTCGCCCAGGATGGGACCTATCAGTTCGCGCAACTGTCGGAAGGGGCGTACACCTTCGAAGTGGTCGGCCCCGATGGAGCGCCCCTGGGATCCGGCACCACAACTCTCGTGCCTCCGAGCGCTCTACAGCTCAACCTGCGGGCCAGGCTGCAGCCGGTGCCAGGCACGACGGCTGCGACGGCAGGAACTCCGGCGGTGACAGGAACGACCGGGAAGTCAGGAACCGCCGGCAAGACAGGAACGACCGGGACGACAACGACCGCATCGACCACCACGCCGAGCCCGGGGTGGTCCTCGGGGAAGAAGTGGGGGTTGGTGGGCATCATCGTTGGCAGCGCGGCGGTGGGCTTGGCGGCCGCCGGCGGCGGAAATAATGATAACGAGGCCTCCCCAAGCACACCGTAGAATCGCGAGGACGCCCCAGCGAACCCACCAGCGAGGACAGGATCATGCACGAGGAAAGCCGGAAGGGCCTGCCGAGGATGGTCGCAGCAGCGGTTTGCGCCTTCGTCCTGACGGGCTGCGCCTCCGGAAGAAGCGCTTCACCGACCATCAAGCCTGCAGCCGGAAAGCA
Organism: Acidobacteriota bacterium; assembly: GCA_018606725.1. Classification (GTDB taxonomy): domain Bacteria; phylum Acidobacteriota; class Polarisedimenticolia; order Gp22-AA2; family Gp22-AA2; genus JAGYID01. The sequence goes on along the minus strand of JAGYID010000145.1, from coordinate 3,397 downwards.
GACGCTGCCGGCGCTCCAAAGCATGAAAGTTACGTTGGTCCCCAGGGTGCGCGAGGTGCGCGTGCTCAACAGGGTTTCCTACGAGGCGCCCGAGCAGGGCCTGGTGCTGCAGCCGGGCGCGCCGTCCACGCTGCGAGTCACCGCCTCGGGGACCGGCAACCTCAAGGGGGAAGCGTGGCTCGAGAGGGAGGGTGAGGTCGTCGGCCGGACTGCGCTCGGATACGACGGCGCACGGGACGAGTACAGCGCGAATATCCGCCTGGATGGCGCGAAGCTCTCGGTGGGGGATTACGAAGTTCGGGCGGCTCTCGATTCGACCGAAACCGTGACCGCATCCGACCCGCTGCACGTACGCCTCGAGTCACCCATTGATCCAACCTTGATGAACGAGGTCGACGAGTTCCGCACATATTTCGAGACCGATGCCTACACCCTGCCGGATCAGGAACGCCAAACGATCAAGCTCATCGCCGAGAGGCTCCAGCCCCTTGCTGCGCACATCCAATCCATCAGGGTGGAGGGACACTGCGACACGCGTGGGACGGAAGTCCACAACGTTGAGCTGGGGGTAAGCCGGGCCGCCGCTGTTGCATCGATCCTGAAGGATCTACTTCCCGGAATGGTGGTTGGTGTTCAGAGCCTCGGCTCGGAATCCCCCGATCCGCCGGCCGAAAACGCCGAAGCCTGGGCAAAGAATCGCTGGGCTCGAATCCGCATCGAGCTCAAGTAGCACCTCCATCGCCATCTGGCTCTCGTGTCATTAAGCTGACAGGTTCGTCCCTCCTGAACCCCGGATCCTGACCGGGTGATGTGCTTGTTCGTCCAAAAAGCGGAACCTATATATAGCCAGGTTCGACGGTGTCCCACCCCGCGAACGCGCGCCAGACTGGCGGTTCGCGACAGGGAGGGGACGGTGGAGCGATGCCTGGCGTGCTGCCCCTTCGGTCTGATCACCCGTGCCGGTGAGCGCAAATCTTCGCGGCCGAGGACCGGAGAGGAGCGCTGCGCGGCCCCACCGCGATCGTCCGCAGCGATTCGCGGCCCTTCTGTTTGTTGCCCTGTTGGGCATAGCCACGCTTCCATGTGTCGCGGACGATGGGTTGTATCAGGACCTGCGTCTGTCGACGACTTTGAATTTCAGAGCGTCCTGCGCCGGCCTGGCCGTCTCGGCGGACGGGTCCGTCAGGGTCGGGACCGCGGGAGCCGGGTGCGGCGAAAGCTCGTCGGCGAGGTTGAGCAGCCTCCGGTTCAATTACCTGATGCCTCGTGGCAATCCAGTGCCTCGCGATACCGCCTTCTCGCTCGTCTGTGGGCAGTGCGGTCCGACGCCTGAAGGGGCGCAGGAGTTCGGAGACGTGTCGGCTCGAATGCCGGTCCCCCGCGACGTTCCCCTTTCTCCTGTGGACGAGGATTGGGACGCTCGTGAACGGGACCGCCGATCTTGGAGACGGCTCATGACGGTTCAAATCGGCAGCGTGTTCGCGGACGTTGCGAGCACGCGCGCAGCCCTCAGCGCGGGTGGCGTGGAAAGAAACCCGCTCTATGACAGAGCGGGGACCGGGCTGGCGACGCGGCTCGCCGTCGGCATGGGCGTGGTCTGGGCGCTGAATCACCTCCATCGAAGCAGCCCGCGAGTGGCCCGCAGGCTCGCGGTCATTGCCATCGTCTTGAACGTGGTCGCCACGGCGAACAACATGATCATCGCGGGATCGCAGTGACGGTCGCCTTTCAGAGCCCCGGACCGCACAACGTTCGCACGGTACCCCACCCCCGGCTCGTCGTTGACTTGCCCCGTACCCGGCACTAGATTTCGATGACATGAAGTCAGCGACCGCGGAAAAGCCGGAACAGGACAAGCCACCCCAGGGCGAGATTCGCTCGAATACGATTCCGTACTTGATCCACGAGCTGGCGGCCGCCCAGGAGACCGGGGTCCTGATCGCCACCGAGCGCGAGGTCCGCAAGTCGATCCAGTTCAAGCAGGGGAACGTGGCCTTCGCCTCCTCGAACCAGCGCGATGACCGGTTCAACCAGGTGCTGCTGCGCGAGGGGGTGCTGTCGCTGAAGAACGTCCTGAAGGCGCTCGAGGTGGCGCTGTCGACCAAGGAGCGGCTGGGCGAGGTGATGGTGTCCTACAAGATGCTGTCGCCGGCCGACGTGCAGAAGTGGATCGAGGTCCAGGTGCGGGAGATCGTTTACTCGGTCTTCCAGTGGACCTCGGGGCACTTCAAGTTCGAGCGCCAGCCGGCGCGCGCCGACGGGCTCAACATCAGCATCGCCGGCGACGCACTGGTGATCGAAGGGGTGCGCCGCATCCAGTCGTGGGCCCGCGCCTACGAGGAGGTCGGCGGTCTGCACGCCGAGTACCTGGCGACCCGCGAGGCCCCCGCGCTGGTGCGCACCCTGGCGCTGACCGCCGTCGAGAAAGACCTTTTGAAGCGCTGCGAGCAGGGACCGATGACCCTGGAAGAGATGTGCGACGCGATCCAGCAGCGCGACTACGAGGTCTGCCGATCGATCTGGGGCCTGCTGGCGGTCGGCGCCCTGATGAAGTCCTGAGCCGCCCCCCCTCACCGTTGACATCCCCCACCGCCTGACTCAGAATCCGTTCCCGCCTCGAACGCAAGGGAGGGAGCGTGGCCCCGGGACAACCGAGCAATCCTGAGAACGCCGGCGTTCCGCCGATCGACCTGGCCGCGTCGTACGCGGCGCTGAAGCCGGAGATCGACGCCGCCGTCGGGCGGGTGATGGCGTCCGGCCAGTACATCGGCGGGCCTGAGGTCGAAGGGCTCGAGAGGGAGTTCGCCGCCTTCTGCACGGCGCCGATGGCCGTGGCCGTCGCCAGCGGCACCGACGCGCTGCGCTTCGCGCTCGCCGCCGTCGGCGTCGGCCCGGGGGACGAGGTCATCACCACGCCGTTCACCTTCATCGCCACTACCGAGGCGATCAGCCAGGTCGGCGCCCGGCCGGTGTTCGTCGACGTCGAGCCGCGCACCTGCAATCTCGACCCGGCCCGGTTGGAGGCCGCCGTCGGACCGCGGACGCGGGCGATCGTGCCGGTGCATCTGTACGGCCACCCGGCCGACATGGCCCCGATCCTCGACCTCGCCCGGCGGCGCCGGCTGGCGGTGGTCGAGGACGCCTGCCAGGCGCACGGGGCGCTGTACCGCGGCCGGCCGGCCGGCACGCTGGGCGACGCCGGGGCGTTCTCGTTCTACCCGACGAAGAATCTCGGCGCCTTCGGCGAGGCCGGCATGGTCGTCACCGCGCGCGGCGACGTCGTCGAGCGGGTGCGGCGGCTGCGCGACCACGGCCAGGCCGAGAAATACCTGCACGTCGAGGAGGGCTACAACGGCCGCCTCGACGCCCTGCAGGCGGCGATCCTGCGGGTGAAGCT
>JAGYID010000144.1 GCA_018606725.1 Acidobacteriota bacterium | reverse complement strand
ACCGGCCCGAAGATCTGCCGGGTCTTGAAGTCGCGCAGATCGACGCGCGCCACGCGGCCGTTCATGTCGTTGACGAACAGCCAGCGGCCGTCGTAGTCGCCGGCGGTCTCCGACAGCGACGGATGGTGCACGTCGCCCCAGGTCAGGCCGCCGAGCATCGCCCTGGTTTCGTCGTCGAAGCCGTAGCCGGTCGCCGGATAAGGCGTGTAGACCGGGATGGTCGCCAGGTGACGCATCGACGGAACGCCGTAGACGTACACCTGGCCGGAGTGCCCGCCCGAGGCGAACAGGTAGTACTCGTCGAGATCGCCGGGCGCCACGTAGGTCTTCTGCGCCGCCACCGCGACATCCGAGGTCGCGCCGGCGCGCTGCTTCGCCCCCTTGGGCGCCGACGGCGCGCACCGGCCGGACAGCAGGGCCAGGACGATCACCGCCCCCAGAACGCTCAGGACGATCCAACTTCTCCGCCGTTCCATCATGCCGGTCCTCCTTGATTGGGTCGCACGGTTCACTTGTGAGCCGCCTGTTTCTGGTGCTCGGCGAAGGCGGCGCGCAGGTTCTTCACCGCCTCGGCCTTCTGCTCCTTGCTGAGGATGATCTGGCGCGACAGGACGACCGACATGGTGCCGGTCGGGTTCGCCAGGAAGTCGTCGATGGTCTTGCCGAAGCGCGCCTGCACGTCCTCGACGGCGATCGACAGGTCCGGGCCGATCTGCGCCGGGCTTCGAACGCCGAAGGCAGTGATCGAATGACAGACGAAGCAGCCGGTCTTGACGAACCAGGCCCCGGGCCCCGTCTTCATGTCCTCCTCCGCGCGCGCCTCCTCCGGCGTGCGCGGATCGGTGCGCGGCGCGCCGTGCAGGTACTCCGCCGGCACCTCCTCGCGCCGCCACGACAGCACCAGCATCGCCAGCGCCTGCGCCTCCCGCGTCGTCAGGTGGAAGTTCGGCATGACGGTGTCGGAGACCAGCGCCCGCGGTTCCTTGAAATGCGCGACGTGCCAGGCGAAGGCGGTCCGCTGGCCGGAGAGGCGGCTGTAGTCGTACTGCTCCGGCGCCTTGTCGCCGACGTAGGTGAGGTCGGGCCCGATGGTGCCGCCACGGCTGTTGATCACGTGGCAGGCATGGCAGCCCTTCTCCTTGATCAGGCTCTTGGCGGTGTTGATGGCGGTTGCCCCGGCCGTCTCCCGGTCGTAGCGGTGGCAGACATTGCAGTTCATCTGCATCAGGGCGGTCTTGTCGTCGACCAGGGAGTAGGCCTCGCCCAGCTCGCTGCCGAGCAGCGGCTCCTCCCAGTGGGCCATCTGACCGTGCGCCTCGGAGACGTCGACCGCCCAGCCCTGGCCGCCGTGACAGGACGTGCAGCCGTACCTCTCCGGCGGGTGCGTCCGCAGCGGCTCGACCGGGTGCGTGCGCCACGGCTCCTCGGCGCTCTCGAACCCCTTCCAGGCGGTGGCCTGGTGGCAGGTGACGCAGCGGTCGGCGTGGCGCAGATCGCGGACCCAGATCTGCTGCAGACCCGACGGCACGCTCTTCGCCTTCTCGGCCCCGAACTTGTCGGCGACCATCCGCTTGAACTCGTACTGGTAGTACCAGAAGTCCCGCAGCCGGTCGCTGCGCACGAACAGGATGGTGGAAACCACCAGCAGGATGCCGATGACGGCGAGCACCGGTCGGTCGAGCTTCGGGTACGGCGAGTTGGTCCGCTGTTCCATGTCAGATCCTCGCGGGGATCTCGGGCCAGGTTTCCCAGGGCCAGTAGAAGTGCCAGTAGGGGCCGCGGCAGAAGGTGCCGACGAGCGTCAGGGCGATCACGCCCAGCGCCAGGAGGATGAAGGCCAGGTTCTGCGTGCGGCGGTCTCGCGCGAACCAGACACCGGCGACGCCGGCCGGGCTGCGGTCGAGCCACGGCCAGACGGTCAGCAGGGCGATCAGCAGCCCCGGCAGGATGACGCCGCCCAGGAAGGCGCCGTTGATGGTGAACGCGCCGATGTGCACGGTCGTGTCGGTGACGATCTCCTGCAGCCAGAGGAAGTACCACGGCGCCTTCGCCGGATTCGGGGTCACCAGCGCGTTGGCCGGCTCCTCGAGCGGCGAGCGGATGAACACCGCCAGGATGCTGAGGACGGCGATGGTGCCGAGACAGACGATGGCGGCGCGCCGGGTCAGGTCGGGGACCGCGTTGACCGAGGCATCGGGCCGCGCCAGGGACGACGCCCGGATGGTCGGGGCGGTGCCGCGGGCGATCCCGAGGAGCGTGTAGGTCTTGGTCGCCGCCGGCGGGGTCGCCGCCTTCTCGGCGAGCAGCGCCTCGCGGTCGGCGCGCGCCAGGCCGCCGTCCTTGCGGATGCGCCACATGTGATAGACGAACAGGATGCCCAGCAGACCGGGGAGCGCGAGGATGTGCAGGACGTAGAAGCGGATCAGCGTCGGCTGCTCGATGACCCGGCCGCCCAGCAGCAGCTCGCGGATCGCCGGCCCGATCCAGGGGATCGACGAGGCGATGTTGGTGCCGACGGTCACCGCCCAGTAGGCCAGCTGGTCCCACGGCAGCAGGTAGCCGGTGAACGACAGGAACAGGGTGGCGAGCAGCATGCCGACGCCGAGGACCCAGTTCCACTCGCGCCGCTGCCCCTGCCCGACGCCATTCTTGTAGGCGCCCGTGAAGAAGACGCGCGCCAGGTGCAACGCCACGGCCGCCACCATCAGGTGGGCGGCGATGCGGTGCACGGAGCGGATCCAGGAGCCGAAGGTGACCACGTACTCGATGTCCTTGACGGTGGCGTAGGCGCGCTCGACCGACGGCACGTACAGGAACAGCAGCGGCATCCCGGACAGGACCAGCAGGAGCAGCAGCGCCGCCGACACCGTCCCGAGCCACAGCGAATAGTTCCAGTCGAGCGATGCCTTGAGCGCCTTGGCGGGGAACCAGTGCAGCAGGAAGTTCGAGACGACGGCGTCGCCCGAGGCACGATCGGAATCGGGGCGGAAGCTCCACAGCGGCTTCGGGTGCACGCCGGGCGCCTCCGACGGGGGCGTCAGGGCCCCGTGCGCGTCACCCTGCTTCCTCACGCGACCGTCAGCCGGAAGTCGCGGCTGACCTCGCGCGCCAGGTCGACGACCAGCTGGCCGTCGTCGGGCGCGATCGACAGGTGATACCAGGCGAGCGGCCTGGGCGCCGGGCCGGACTGGTTGCCGCCGTCCCCCGAGTAGCGCGAGCCGTGGCACGGGCACATGAAACGGTGCGTCAGCCGCAGCGGCGCCCCCTCCACCATCGCCGTCTCGACCTGCGACAGGGCCTCGGCGCGCACCGTGCAGCCGAGGTGCGTGCACACCGCCGAGATGGCGTGGAACGTCAGCCCCTCGCGGAACACGAACAGGCGCTCGTCGGGGAGGAACTTCAGCCCGTCGGGGAAGTCGGTCGGCTGGCCGATCTTGACGGTGGTCGGCGCGTCGTACGACACGTTGGGCACCAGGGAGCGGAGCGAGGCGGTCGCCTGGGCGGCCAGCGCCGCCATGCCGGCGCCGGTGCCGACCTTCAGCAGGAAATCGCGGCGGTCTTTGCGGAGTGTCATCGGACATTCCCCACGAGGCGTTCGGTGATCTGGAACTTCTCCATGGTCATGGCATCGGTGGGACAGCGGATGGCGCACAGCCCGCAGCGGATGCAGCGCTCGTCGTCCTTGATCATCGCCGCCAGCGGCAGCCCCGCCCCGTCGACCCGCGCGGCGAGCGCGCGCCGCTCGTCGTCCGGCAGATCGATCGCCTCGAACGGAACGAGGGCGAGACAGTTCTCGGGGCAGATGTCGACGCAGCGGCTGCACAGGACGCACTTCTCCGGGTCGTAGATCGTCTGCACGTGGCAGACCAGGCAGCGGGCGGCCTGCCGGCGGGCCGGCTCGTCGTCGTAGCCGCTCTCGACTTCGGAGATCCCGGTGCGGCGGCCTGCCGGCAGGGTCGGCGGCGTCTCGCGGTCGAGGACCTCGAAGCCGGCGATCATCCGGTAGCGCGAGGTCGGGATCGACTCGATGTCGAGGCTCCGCTCCAGGCGGGCCCCGTCCCGGGCGAGGCGCTCGTGGATGGAGCGCGCGGCCCGCTTGCCGTTGGCGACCGCCTCGATCAGGTTGCGCGGCCCGAACGCGACATCGCCGCCGGCGTAGATGCCCGGGGCGGAGGTCTGCAGCGTCGCCGGATCGACGGCGATCGAGCCGCCGGGCGTGAGCGTCACGCCGTCCTCCGGCTTCAGGAACGACAGATCGGCCTTCTGGCCGATCGCCAGGATGCAGGCGTCGGCCTCGAGGGTCGTCACATCGGCGTCGTCGTACTCCGGAGCGAAGCGTCCCTCCGGGGTGAACACCGAAGTGACGCGCCGCAGCTCGATCGACTTCAGCCGCCCGTCTCCCAGGAAGCGCTTCGGTCCCCGCCGCGGCACGAACGCGACTCCTTCGTGCTTCGCCTCCTCGAATTCCTCGTGTCCCTGCGTCGTCCGGAGGACCGGCATTTCCTCGAAGCTCTCGAGCGAGACGATGGTGACCTGCGTCGCGCCGCCGCGGATGGCGGCGCGGGCCGAGTCGAGCGCCTCCTTCAGGCGCGCGTCGGCCTCCTCGCCGAGGTGCCCGGCGAGCTCCTTCGCCTCGGCGGCCATGCCGGCGCGCAGGGCGGTGCGGGCGGCGTCGAAGGCGACGAAGCCGCCGCCGATGACCACGACGCGCCGCCCGAGGTCCATGCGATAGCCGCGGTTGACGTTGAGGAGGTAGTCGACCGCCTTGACCACCCCGTCCATCTCGACACCCGTGACTTGAAGATCGCGCCCCTTCGAGACGCCGACCGAGATGAACACCGACTCGAACCGGTCGCGCCGCAGTTCCGCCAGCCCGTAGGAGACGGTCAGGGGCGAGCGCAGCTTGAGGGTGACGCCGAGACCGACGACCTTGTCGATCTCGGCGCGCAGCAGGGTGCGTGGCAGGCGGTACTCGGGGATCCCGAAGCGCATCATGCCGCCCGGCTCCTCGGCGGCCTCGAAGATCGTCACGTCGTAGCCGAGCAGGGCCAGGTCGTGGGCGGCGGCCAGCCCCGCCGGTCCGGCGCCGATGACCGCCACCTTGCGGCGGCCGAGGGCCGTAAGGCCCGTCACAGGACGGTCCGCATGGCCCGTCACAGGACGGTCCGCCGGCGCGATCGGCAGGTGGCCGGCGTAGCGGTTGCCCTCGTCGATCGGCGCGTCCCGCAGCCGATCCTGGGTCTCCGGGTGGACCGACTCGACGCCGTACTTCTCGGTGACGAAGCGCTTCAGGGCGCGGATGGCGATCGGCGCGTCGATGCTGCCGCGGCGGCAGGCGTCCTCGCACGGGGCGGCGCACACCCGGCCGCAGACGGAGGCGAGCGGGTTGGGGGCGCGGGCCACGAGATAAGCCTCGAGGTCGCGATGCCCGGCGATTAGCTGCACGTAGCGGCCGGCGTCGGTCTGCACCGGGCAGCCGGCCTGGCACTTGACCTGCTTCTTCCAGTGTTCGAGATCGGGCAAGCGAACCTTGGCCACTCTCGACTCCCCCTGGACCGCACCGTTCCGCGCTGGCACCCCGAACCCTGCCCGGCGCTGCAAGGCGGGTGCCGCCGCGATCCCGGCCGTGAGGCCGGCCCTTTGCGCCGCGTTCGCCGCATCGATTGCGTTCCCCGATGCACCTCTCGCGAGCCGCCGCAAGTTTCGCCCCCGGGGCCGGAGGCGGCCATGATCTGGATCATGGGAGGGCGATCAGGGGAGGGAGGGCTGAACAGGTCCGGGAAGGGGACTGATCTAGGAGCGGCGGATCGCCATGACGGTGAGATCGTCGCCGCGCGGTGTGCCGCCCGAGAAGGCGACGAGGTCCTTCAGGCAGGCGTCGACGAGCCCGCGCGGCGGCAGACCGTGGCTGCGTCGCGCCAGCTCGGCAATCCGCTGCGCGCCGTATTCGGCGCCGGAGCGATCGCGTGCCTCGGAGAGGCCGTCGCTGTAAAGCAGGAGCACGTCGCCCGGCGCGAGGACGTGGCTGGTGACCTTGTATTCGCTGGTGCAGAACAGGCCGAGCGGCAGCCCGGTCGAGGCGACGCTGGCGATCGCCTCGCGCCTGACGACCAGCGGCGGCGGGTGACCGCCGTTGCAGATCTCCACCTGCCCTTTCGCATCCGCCCGCCCGACGACCAGCGTCGCGAAATGCGACGGCAGGGTGCTCTCGCAGAACAGCCGGTTGGCCCGCTCGACCAGGGCGCTGAGCGGCAGGTTGGCGTCCATCAACGTCCGCACGATGGCCCGCAGCGCTGCCATCAGCATCGAGGCGGCGACCCCCTTGCCGGCGACGTCGCCGAGCAGGAAGTAAAGATCGCCGTCCCGCCCGTCCGGCGGCACCACGTCGCAGTAGTCGCCGCTGACGACTCCGACCGGCTCGTAGTGATAGGCGATGTCCCATCCGTTGAGGGCGAGGTTGCGTTTCGGGAGCAGCTCGCCCTGAACGCGCGATGCCAGATCGAGGTCGCGCTGCAGCGCCTGCTGCTCGACGGCGGTGAGGTGGTCGAGACAGGTCCGCGCCAGCGGGTCGACGTACAGCCGCTCCAGGTCGACGTTGTCGTGACAGACGTCGCAGACGCCGTAGGTCCCCGCCTCGAAACGCTGCAGCGCCTCGTCGACCTCGCGCAGCAGGCGCTGGACCTGGATCGCCTGCGCGGCGTCGACATCGATATCTTGAAGGCGCTCCCGTCGCGCCAGC
>JAGYID010000143.1 GCA_018606725.1 Acidobacteriota bacterium | reverse complement strand
TGACGGCCCGCCCGCGCTTCAAGATCCACCTTCAAAAGGTGCTGCGCCCGCATCTGGAGCCGGCCGCTTACTCCATCGTCGCCAGCGCCAGCCTCATCCTGCTCTGCGCCCTGTACCGACCGATCCCGCGCGAGGTCTACGCGCTCGGCGGCGGGCCGGCGCTCCTGACCCGGCTCCTCTTTTACGGCGGCTGGGCGCTGTTCGTGTACTGCTGGTTCCATCTCGACCTGATCGAGGTGGTCGGATTGCGGCCGATTCTCCGTTACCTGGCCAACGAGCCGAAGGCGCATGCGCCGTTCCGCCCCACCGGTCCATTTCTCTGGGTGCGTCACCCGGTCGAGCTGGCGTTCCTTGTGGCGTTCTGGGCCGCCCCCACGATGACGGTCGGGCACCTGTTGTTCGCCTCGTTGATGACGTTGTACACCTTCGTCGGCGTCGATCTCGAAGACCGCAAGATGCTGGAGCTGCAGGGCCCCGGCTATCAGGAGTACATCCGCAGGGTCCCGCAGCTTCTGCCGCTGCCGCGTTGAGCCGAACCGCAGCCCGTTTCGCACTGGCCACCCTGCTCGCGCTGGCGGTCGTCAGCAGCTGGCCGGCGACCGACGCGCCATTCGTGTTCGACGAGGAAACCGGCATCGCCGCCAACCGGGCGCTGCGGCCGGCTTCGCCGTGGTCCGCGGCCCTGTCGTACCGCTATTCCCCCGACCAGACACGCCCGCTGTTCTTCGCATCCCTCCTGCTCGATACGCGGTTGTGGGGCTCCGAGCCGCGCGGCTTCCGGCTCACGGGACTCGCGCTTCACTTGACGACCGGCATCCTTCTTTACCTGCTGCTGCGGCGCCCCCCGGGAACGCTCCCAACCGCTCTCGCCGGAACCGCGCTCTTTCTGCTGCACCCGCTGCAGTCGGAGTCGGTCCTCTACATCTGGGGGCGCTCCGAAATCCTCTCGACCATGTTCATGCTGGCGGCGCTCCTGCTGGCGACGCCCGCCTGGCCGGAGCGGGGGCGGGATGCGGCTGTGGCTGGCGCCACGTCCCTATCCTGGGGCGGAGCGCTGGCGTGCGCGACGCTCGCGCTGGCGGCCAAGGAGGAGGCGGTCGTTCTGCCGCTGATCGCCTTGATCTGGTGGATCGCCGTCGACCGCCGCCGCGGGCCCGCGGCGGCCGGTGGGGCCCTCCTCCTGGCCGTGCCGGCAGTTCTCTTCCTCCTGTTGCGGTCCGTCGCCCTCGGGACAATCGGCCGGCAGGTGTTCGCACGCGGCGTGGTTGACAACATCCTGGGTCAGGCGGTCGTGACCCTCCGGATGGCGCGGCTCCTCATCTGGCCGGCCGGTCAAAGCATCGACCATGCGGGGGGAGTGCCCCGCCTGGGGAGCGGGCTTCTGGCCATCAGCGTCTGTATTGCCGTAGCGATGGCCGCTTGCGTGACCCTGCGGGGAGCCTGGTCGCGAACAACTGGTTTCGGCGGGCAGCGACGCGTGATCGTCGGGCGTGTCGCCGGCGGGATCCTCGTGGCATTCGCCGGCACCGCGCTCTACTGGCTGGTGCCGCTGCCCGATTTGATGTGCGAGCGCCGTATTTATCTGCCGATGATCGGCGCCGCTCTCATCATTTCGGGAGCGCTGATGCCGGTTGAGTCTCTCCCGCCGTTCCGCCGCACGCCGTCCGCCACGCTGTTGATCCCGGCGATCATGGCCCTGCTCCTGGCGCCGGCGTATCTGGCCCGGGCGAGAGTCTGGTCCGATCCGCACCGCCTATGGCAGGAGGCCGCGGACCGCGCCCCCGGAAAGGCCCGGCCGCTGGTGAACCTGGGGGTCCTGGCGGCCCGCGACGGTCACGCGGGCGAAGCCGCCGTCCTCCTCGACCGGGCCGTGGCCCTGGAGCCCGCCAACGCCGAGGCCCGCTTCAACCGCGGGCGGCTGCGCTTCGAAGCCGGCAACCTCGGCGGGGCGCAGGAGGACTTCGAGGCGGCGCTCGTCGCCGCCCCCGCCAAGCTCGCCGCCCGTCTCAACCTGGCGGCCGTCAGGATCCGCCGGAATGATCTCGCCGGCGCCGAGCGGGATCTGCTCGCCGTCCTCGATCTCGACCCGGAGGAGCCGCGCGCCCTGACGAACCTGGCCGAGATCCGCCGCGCCGCCGGCCGGACGCAGGAGGCCATCGACCTGCTCCGCGACGCCCTTGCCGCCGATCCGTCCTATGCCCGCGCCGCCGCCCGGCTCGGTGTCACGCTCGAGGCGGCCGGCGACGTCCCCGGCGCCCTGGCGGCCTACCGCGAATACCTCGCCCGGGGCGCCGAAAGCGCTGTCGATGCGGAGGCAGTCCGGAAGAAGATCGCCGCGTTGGAGCGCGACGATCCTGCCGACCGCTGAGCTCCGCTCCCCCGCCACTCCGCATGCCGCGCAGCGCACCCTGTGTTGCACCCGCCGGTGCGATCCGCTAACCTCTTGACACGTTGCCGGAGTGGCGAAACTGGTAGACGCACGGGACTCAAAATCCCGCGGGCTCACGCCCATGACGGTTCGAGTCCGTCCTCCGGCACCAGAGTCCTTTTCGGCCCCCGCGCTCACCCCACGGGTCGCTGAATTGCGCCGTCGCTCAGTACGGGAACGAGTCCTTCATTTTCGGCGTCGGCATGGGCAACGGCTTGCGCGGCAGCAGGTCGGGGCGGACAGCCGCATGGTAGACGAAGGACGCCAGGATGGCCGAAGCCTGCATCAGGTCGCCCGGTACCACGTGGTCGGAGACGTCGAGATTCGAATGGTGCGTGCGACTGTCGTAGTCGAGCGGATCCTGGATGAATTGGAAGCCGGGCAGGCCGACCCCATCGAACGACACGTGGTCGGTGTCGCCGGTGCTGTCGATGCTGATGGCGGTGGCGCCGAGGTCGTGGAACGGCAGGAGCCACGCGTCCGCGATCGGGCGCATCATGTCGTTTCCCTGCAGGTAGACGCCGCGGATCTTGCCGCCGCCGTTGTCGACGTTGAAGTAGCCCGACAGCCTGGCATGCTCCGGCTTGAGCTCCATGCTGACCGGGTTGCCGAAATGCGTCCGCACGTAGCCGCGCGACCCGAACAGGCCCTGCTCCTCGCCGCTCCACAACGCGATCCGGACCGTGCGATCCATCTTGAGATCGAGCGCTTTCAGGATGCGCACCGCCTCGAGCGCGATGGCGCAGCCGGCCGCATCGTCGGTGGCCCCGGTTCCGCCGTGCCAGGAGTCGAGGTGGGCGCCGAGCATGACGACCTCGTCCTTCTTCCTGCCGCCCGGAATCTCGGCGACGACGTTGAAGCCCTCGGGCGCATCATCGTGGAAGGTGACGGCCACGTCGAGCTCGACCCTGACCGGCACCTTCTTCTCGATCAGGCGGGCGAGGCGGGCATAGGACTCGGGCTGCAGTGAGATGACCGGCGGCGGCGTCGGTGTGCCCCGTTCCCACGACCCGGCCTCCTGCGCGAACACCACGCCGCCCTCGCCCCGCAGGTCGGTCTCCAGCACCGCCACGACCCCCTCGTCGCGCAGGAAGGCATACAGCGGTCCGTGGGCCCTGATCCAACGCACGAAATAGTCCTCTCCGACCTCGTCGGGAATGGACGCAAACAACTGGGCGCGCTTCTTCGGATCCTCCGGCAGACGCGTCAGCGGCCACTCGAACACGGGAGCGGGGAACGGCTCCGGCGCCCGGGCGATTTCCTCGAGCGCGCTGACGTCGTAGCGCCGCGCCGCCGGCTCGGTCGGCGGATCGAACTCGCGGGTCGGGTCGAGCATGACGATGGCGCCGCGCAACTTGCCCTTCTGCTCCTGGATGTATGTCTGGATGCGCGCGCTCAGCGTCGCCAGGTCATAGTCGTCCTCCCGCTTCGTCTCCATGCTGGTGAACAGCGGCGCCGAAATGACCGCCGCGGCGACCGCACCGTCGGTGCCCCCCGACCAGGCCTTGGGGACGCCGATGAGCGGCGCCCGATCCGGCTCGACCAGGGCGGCGCGATAGCGCGAGCATGACCAGCCGCGGCCGAAGGTGCCCCAGCGCTCCAGCCGGGCCTCCTTGAGATCCCAGCCCCGGAGCGCCCGCGCCGACCAGTCGGCCGCCCGGCGGAGACCCGGTGAGCCGGTCAGGCGCGGTCCATTCTCGTCGGTGAGCCGGAACAGCAGATCCATCACCTGCGAGTTCCTGAACGCCTCCGCCTTGATCCGGTGCACCACCGCCAGATCGGCCTCGTCCTGGGCGGTCGCCGGGACGGCGATCCCGGGGGGCGCCGCCAGCGCCATTCCGACGACTGTGACCCACCGAAAAGTTGCCCGCAGCGCCACCGATCCTCGACCGCAGATGCTCACGCGCATCGCTCCCTCCCCCTGTGCAAGGCGGCGTGAGGCTACGCCGCGCGATCGACCGGCGTCAAGCGGCGGGCATGACGAGGGGCACCACGGCGGAGGTCAGAACTCGATCTGGAAGCCGAACTCGTAGCGCCGGCCGAAGCGGCGCTCGGCATTGACCTGCCCCAGCGAGCGGTCCGAAGCGCTGGGCACCACGGAGTAGACGGTCAGATCATCGCCATTCAGGATGTTGTCGACGGTCACGAACAAACGGGAGTTCAGGCGTCCGAGGACGAACGACTTCTGGGCGCGGACGCCGATGTCCAGCACCGCGGCATTGCGCTGCGAGTTGCGTCGCTGCGGCACGAATTCCCGCCGTCCGGTGGAATCGGGGTTGTCCGGCAGGTAGCCGTACAGGAGGCGGTACTGCGGGTAGTCGTAGTTGTCGTATGAGACGACCTGGCGGATCACCGAGTACGGCACGCCCGAGCCCCACGACGCCGCGATCCCGGCCTGCCAGTCGTGCGGGAGCCAGGCAACCAGGTTTGCCTTGATGACGTGCCGCTGGTCGTAATCGAGGTAGCCGAACTCGCTCCGCACCGCCGCCGGATCGTCTCCGAGTCCCGACAGGAAGGTCTCCGCGGAGCCGATCGCCCGCGAGTAGGTGTAGGACGCCTCCATCTGCCAGCGGCGGTGCAGGCGTCGAATCAACTCGAGCTCCACGCCATGGTAGAGGGCCTCGTTCTCGTTGTCGATCCGGAACACCTGGTTGAAGAAGAAGTTCTGCAGATAGAGGTCGGGGAGCCCATCGGGGACCCAGTCGATCGGATGCACTGCGCGCTGCGGCGGCTCGGACCGGCTCATGAGCCCGTCGCTCTCAAGGTGACCTCCAAGCAGATCGCGAGGCGTGCCATCCTCGTCGAAGCGCAGCACGTGGTTGACATCCCTGTCCTGAAGCTGCTTGCGGTACTTGCGGCTGATCCACGTGAGCCGGATGGCCACCTCGGGGACCAGCTCCCGTTCGAATCCGGCGGTCAGCTCGTCCGAGAACGGCGTGTCGAGGCGACGATCGACCTGGGTCGCATCCGCCGGAGCGGCGCTGATCACCCCGCCCAGCCCGTGATCGGGAGCGCCGGATCCCGTCAGGCCATCGGCGTCGAGGCCGTAGCTCCGGAAGATCGTGTCGGGCCCCTGCTCCCCGGTGATGCTGTCCAGAAACAGCTTGTCGTAGAATCGGCTCCAGTTCGCGAACAGCTTGGTGCGGCCGTCACCGGACGGATCCCATGACAGGAACAGGCGCGGCGCCAGGTTGGCGTTGGTCAGACGGAACCGCTCGCGCTCCTGGAAGGTCGCCGCCCCATTGAGCCGCAGGATGTCCCGATCGATCGACAGGCGTCCGGTCACCGGGTCCCTGTACACGGCGTCGGGATAGAGGGCCTGCAACCCGGCGGCGACGATGAGCTCCTGCGTGTGTCCCTGGGTCAGGCGCGACAGCGCGGCGCTCTTCATGGTGTTCAGCTGCTGCACGATCGGGTTGGCGACATCGCCGCAGTCGAGCATCGGATCGGAGCAGAAGCCGCGGCTGAGGATCCCGTCTCCATTGCCCAGATGGGCATCGTCGTAACCGAGATTCTCCCCGCCGGCGAGCTGGTCCACCCGATCGAACGCCAGCCGCTCGGCGCGCGGCTCGAAGGGGGTGTAGCCCTCCGTGTCGGTGGTCTCCCGATCGAAACGGAGCCCGAGGCCGATGGTCACGTTGGGCAGCGGCTTGTAGACATCCTGCACGTACGCTCCCAACGCTTGGCTCGAGGCGGCATTCCGGGCCGACGGCGCGGCGGGGAGCGCCACGGCCCTGAGGGCGCCGTCGTCGTAAACCGTCGGCCGCAGCACGATGTCACCGGCGTAGCGCTCGCGTTCCACGATGCCGCCCACTTTCACATCATGCTGGCCGCCCGCGTCCGGAACGAACATCGCCAGATCCTCGCGCAGCGTGAAGCGCTCGACCTGGGCCCGCGAGGTGCGCGGATAGGGTCCGTCCACGTGGTTGTAGCGATTGACCGTGTAGTCGCGGTCGGGAGGCAGCGGCCTGAAGCGCTCGTACGGATAGAACGCGGCCAGCGGCAGGCTGTGGCCGTCCTCATCGGCCACGAGCACGTCGTCGGGAGACGGGAACGGCCGATCATCGAGGCGGCCATTGTGATTCCGGTCCTCGGTCCCGTCATCCAGATACCGGTCCCCATCGAGATCTTCTTGCAGGTCGTCATCGAGAAGGCCATTGCCGTTCCGATCCTCGGGACTGTCGTCCAGGTGGCCGTCGCAATCCCGATCCTCGCGCGTCGCGCCCTCGCATCCGCCGCCGCGCCCGGTGCCCTGGATCGACGGCTGCGTCAGCCGCCCGTCCCCGTCCCGGTCCTCGCCCGGGTCGAGCCGGCG
>JAGYID010000054.1 GCA_018606725.1 Acidobacteriota bacterium | reverse complement strand
CGCCAGCGCCACATCGAGCCGATCGTTCACCAGCACGACCGGCCGGCCGCGGGCGCTCCGGGCGGCCTCGACAACCTCCCGCGCCAGCGTCAGCAGCGCACCCCCCGGAAGATCCCTTTCACGAATCTGCACGGCGTCGACGCCGCCGGCCAGGGCGGCGCGCACCACGTCCGCGATCGGCCGCTCACCCGCCGCCCGGCGGTCGGTCACCAGCATCAGGCGCGCGCCGTCGTCGCGGCGACCAAGCGGGTTCATGTCCGCTTCATGGCCCGGCAGAAGCCGGCGAAGTCAACCGCGCCGGTCATCAGAAGGATCGCTCCGAAGCCCGAGACGGCGCCGCGCAGGTAGCCGCTCAACAGCAACTCCCGCAGACCGGGAATCTGGGCGAAATAGCTGTGGATCCACAGGAGGGACCAGGGAGCGAGAAGCAGAAACACTCCCGCCTCGACGCAGTAGAGCAGGTAGAGGAACTTCAGCCAGGCCCTGTTCACGCCCGCCACTGCGATCGCCCCCGCCCCCAGGCTCCCAAGGCACCCACCGGCCACATTGCAAAAGCCTAGCAGACTTCCTGTAGAATACGCGGTCCTGGACCGCCGCGAGGTGCAGGCCGCCCGATGGAATCCCTGAGACTTGCCTCGGTGTCGTTCGTCAATGCCGATCCCCTGAATTACGGATTCCTCCACGGCCCGCAGCGCGCGCTCGCCTCGATCGTCCTGGTTGAGCCGTCGCGCATCGCCGGCATGCTGGAGCGGGGCGAAGCCGACGCCGGCCTGCTTCCGTCGATCGACTACCAGCGGCTCTCCGGCCTCGAGCTGATCCCCGACGTCTGCATCGCCTCGCGAGGCCGGGCGCGTTCGGTCTATCTCGCCTCCAAGGCGCCGATCGAGACGATCCGCCGCGTGGCGCTCGACACCAACTCCCACACCTCGGCCGCCCTGCTGAAGATCGTCCTGGCGCACCGCGGCGTGCGGGACGTCGTCTGGGGCGAGCGCGCGCCGCGCCTGCGGGACATGCTACGCGACCATGACGCGGCGCTGCTGATCGGCGACCCGGCACTGACGGCCGACACGGACGGCCTGATCGTCCTCGATCTCGCGGCCGCCTGGTTCGAGATCACCGGCCTGCCGTTCGTGTTCGCCCTGTGGGCGGCGCGCCGGCCGGCCGTGACGCGCGGTGGCAGCGCGCCGTTCCTGGAGTCGCTCCGCCTCGGCGAGGCGCACATCACCGACATCGCCCGCACCGCCGCCGGCCGGCTGCGCCTCGAGCCGGCGACGATCGAGGACTATCTCCGGAACAACATCCATTACCGGCTCGGGGCCGAGGAATTGCGCGGCCTCGACCTGTTCTACCGGCAGGCGCACGAGCTGGGCCTGGTGCCGCAGCATCGACCGATTCCCATCCCGGGCATGCGCCAGCCGGCGGTCTCGATGAGCGGAGGCGGGGCGTGAGCGCATCGTACGTGCCGGGGGCGGGCAGGGGTGCCGCTGCGCCCCCGCGGCTGGACGCCGACGGCCGGCGGGCGCGCCGTGGCCCGTCCGGGCCCGCGGGAGATTTGAGCGGCCTGCTCGGGCGCGTCGCCGACGGCGCCCGGCTGTCGGCCGCGGACGCGCTGCGGCTGTTCCGCGACGCGTCGCTCCTCGACCTCGGCATCGCCGCCGACCTGGTGCGGCGCCGCGTCCATCCCGATCCGGTGGTCACCTACATCGTCGATCGCAACATCAACTACACGAACATCTGCGTGGTCCGCTGCTCGTTCTGCGCCTTCTACCGCGACCCGGGCCACCCCGAGGGGTACCTGCACGACACGGCGTCGCTGCACGCCAAGATCGAAGAGACCCTGGCGCTGGGCGGCACCGGCATCTTGATGCAGGGCGGTCACCACCCCGACCTGCCGCTGTCGTTCCCGCGGCTGCACGTGCACGGCTTCTCGCCGTCGGAGATCCAGCACATGGTCGCCGTCTCGGGGGTGCCGCTGGCGGGCGTGCTGGCGCGCCTGAAGGGGGCCGGCCTCGACAGCATCCCCGGCGGCGGCGGGGAGATCCTGGTGGACGAGGTGCGGCGCCGGATCTCCCCGCTGAAGACGATGAGCGACGAGTGGCTGGCGGTCATGGAGGAGGCGCATCGCCAGGGTCTGCCGACCACCGCCACCATGATGTTCGGGCACGTCGAGACCCTCGAGGACCGCGTCACCCACATGCAGCGCGTCCGTGACCTGCAGGATCGCAGCCTGGCCGGGGCGCCCGCCGCCTTCACCGCCTTCATCTCCTGGACCTACAAGAGCGAGAACACCGCCCTGGGCGGGGAGGAGACGACCAGCGCCGACTACCTGCGCACGCAGGCACTGAGCCGCCTGTTCCTCGACAACATTCCCAACATCCAGTCGTCCTGGGTCACGCAGGGGAAGGAGATCGGCCAGGTGGCCCTGAAGTTCGGCGCCAACGACATGGGCAGCACGATGATCGAGGAGAACGTCGTGCGCGCCGCCGGCGCCCACGGCTGCACCACCCGGGTCGAGATCGAGCGCCTGATCCGCGACGCCGGCTATACGCCCCGCCAGCGCGACACTCTCTATCGCCCGGTCGCCTGAGCCCTCCGGCCGATGACGACCCTCACCCTCGTCAAGGCGATGCTCATCGCCGCGGTCCTGCTCGTCTTCCTGCTGACTGTCGGGACCATCGACTATCGCATCGGCCCGGGCGCCGTCGAGGTCCTGCTGCTGGGCCGGGCGGTGCGACGCATCCGTCTGGACGACATCGAGTCGGTCGATCGCCGCGGCGCCCTCGTCCACGAGAGCTGGTCGACGTTGAAGATCTGGAACAGCGTGACCATCCGGCGGCGCAGCGGCCTGTTCAAGAGCTTCGTGATCACGCCGGACGATCCGGATGGCTTCGTCGAGCGGCTGCGGGAGGCGCTGGGTCAGGCTGGCGGCGCGCCGGGTTCGCCGCCGGGCGGGCCCGCGGTGGGGTCGGAGCGCCGCGCCTCCGCCTGAGCGGCCGGGCCCGACTCCTGGGCGTGGCGGGCTCCGCCTCGCCAGGTCCCGGGGATCGGGCGCCCGCACTCTGGACAGGCGCCGGCGCCGGTGACGCGATACGACAGGATCCGGTATCCGCTCCGTCCGACCAGGAGCGCGCCGCAGCCGGGACAGCGGGTGTTCTCCAGATCCCCCACCATCCCCGGCAGGTTGCCGGCGTATACGAAACGCAGCCCTTCCTCCCTGCCGATCGCCGCGGCGCGCACCAGTGACGGCGGCTGCGTGTCGTCCGGGTCGGTCATCTTGTAGTCCTTGTGGAACGCCGTCAGGTGCCACGGGATGTCGGGCGAGACGCTGCCGAGGAAGCGGGCGATGTCGCGCAGCTCCTCGTCGGAGTCGTTCCATCCCGGCACGACCAGGGTGACGACTTCCACCCAGATGCCGCGGCGCACGAGCCTGGTGATGGTGTCCAGGACCGGCTGCAGCCGGCCCCCGAGTGCCCGGTAGTTCCGGTCGCGGAACGACTTGAGATCGACCTTGTAGAACGACAGGTGCTCGCTCAGGTAATCGAGGACCTCGGGGGTGCCGTTGCCGTTGCTGATGTAAGCGCACAGCAGACCGGCTGAATGCGCCACCCGGAACACCGCGGCGGCCCACTC
The DNA here is from genome assembly GCA_018606725.1 of Acidobacteriota bacterium. Lineage (GTDB taxonomy): Bacteria > Acidobacteriota > Polarisedimenticolia > Gp22-AA2 > Gp22-AA2 > JAGYID01. The sequence continues at coordinate 18,101 of JAGYID010000054.1, read as the reverse complement.
GGAGGTGATCAGCGGTTCGTTGTAGGTCGAGGCGATGACCGCCGCGCCCCGGGCGCGCGCCTGGTCGACCAGGTCTTCGGGCGCGGTCCGCTCGACGCCGGCGACCGCCGCGGGGTCGCGGATCGCCTGCGAAGTGACCCAGTTCTGACAGTAGGCGCAGTGATAGTCGCACCCCAGCATGCCGAACGACAGGGCCTGCACCCCGGGCAGGGCGTGGAAGAACGGCTTCTTCTCGATCGGGTCGCACTGCAGCGCGGCGACGTAGCCCCACGGCACCATCAGCCGGCCGGCCTCGTTGAACCGGACCTTGCAGATGCCGGGACGCCCCTCCGGGATGAAGCAGCGATGACCGCAAGCGACGCAGCGCACCGCCGCCTCCGGCAGCCGTTCGTACAGCTCCCCTTCACGCGTCAGGGTTTCCAGGGCGCGGGCCAGCGGACTGAGGGATGGGGCCATGTCTCAAGAGTATACCGCCGCTCCGATCGTCACCCCCGCGCCGGTCGCCGGGTCGACCGCCTCGTCAATCGCCGTCCGGGGTCTCGGGAAGTTGTGGTAGCCTCGCCCTATCGCCGCCGACCGGTTTGTCGTCAACGCGTGACTCGGAACACTGTTGGAGACAACGGCATGGCAACCAGGCTCGTGGCGTCCCCTTCCGTGCTCGTCCTCCTGATCCTCCTCGGCGGCGGCATCGCGGCGCTCCTGCTCGCCCTGCGCGCCGCCGGCCGCCTCGACCTGCGCCGCGCGGTCCTGGCGCGGGTGCCGGCGGCCGTCGCCTGGACCGCGCTCGGCGACGTCTCGGCGTTGCTCGGCCGGCACGGCCGGCGAGGTGACGGCCAGGTGATGGACAGCTTCACCCTGCGTCACGGCGACGGCCTGTCAAGCGGCTCGGTCTGGCGCGCCCACGGCCGTCGCGACGGGCTGCCGTACTGGGCCGACATCGAGGTCGTCCGTTGCGAACCTCTGCAGGAGTTGCGGTTGAGCCTGGTGGGCGACGTCCTCGGAATCGAGCGGCGTCTGCGGGGGCACGCGCTGACCCTGACGTTCGAGCCGATCGGCCCGATGATGACCAAGCTGACCTGGCGGCTGTCGGCCCGCCTCGGCCCGGCGCTGGCGTTCCAGAGGATGGTGGCGCAGCAGCGCCTCGCCGGCCGCCTGTTCGATCGCAGCCTGCGGTCGATCAAGCTATCGCTTGAGGCGACCGAGGAGAAGCCGCCGGCCGCCCCTCAGGCGAATCGCGCCGCGCCGGAGCCGGCCGGCGATCCGCTGGCGCTCGGGACCCGCAGCGAGCGCACCCCGCCGGAGACGTCGGTCTAGGAACCCGCCCGATGACTCGGACAAAGTCCGAGCCGCGAGGCTCAGGGCTTCGCCGTCGACGCCCCCGCCCGGCACTCGTCCAGCAGGTGTTCCCGGAAGTAGCCGCTCGGGATGGTGCCCACCGACAGGAAGGCCTCGTGGAACCGGCGGAGATCGAACTGCGCGCCCTGGACCTCCCGGCAGCGCCGGCGCAGGTCGAGGATGTCGCGCTTGCCGAGGTGGTAGGTGATCGCCTGGGTCGGCCACTTGGAATAGCGGTAGATCGCCCGCCGGGCCGCGTTGCAGGCGGCCTTGCGGACCGGGTCGGCGCCGCCGTCGCGGCAGGCGCCGGGCAGGAACTCGACATTGTCCAGGTAGTAGTCGACGGCCTCGTCGAATCCCATGCGACCGGTGTGCAGGCCGACGTCGATCCGGATCCGGGCGTCGCGCAGCACCTGCCATTTGAGCTGGTAGATGCGCTCCTCCGGCGTGTAGTAGCCGCCCGGCGCTCCCGGCTGCGCTTCGCCTATCAGCTCCTCGGCGTACAGCGCCCATCCCTCCGCCGACATGCTGTCGGACCACATCGACGAGCAGTCCTCGACGGCGCCCGGCGTCAGCCAGCGGATGTTGCTGATGGATCTCGCCCGCGCCCGCATGAACTGGTACTGCCAGTCGTGTCCGGGGAAGCCCTCGTGGGCGCACAGGTCGGCGACGGCGTGCCGGTTGTTCTCCTTCAGCACGCCGACGTCGCCGTGCGAAGGGGTCAGGAAGAAGCGGCCGGCGCCGCCGGCCCGGAACACCGGGGCGGGATAGTAGGCCGCCTCGAGGGTGCTCTGCAGCACCGGGGGGGTCTCGACGATCTCCAGCTTGTATTCATCCGGCAGCGCGAACATGCCGTGCGCCCGGGCATAATCCACCAGCTCGAGCGCCTTGGCGCGGTAGACCCGGAACATCTCGTCATCGCTCCTGGGATAGTCGCGCGACAGGTCGTCCATGACGGCGCGGACCGCGCGCAGGGACGCGCCGCGGCCGCCCCAGTCGAGCCGCAGGCGGCGGCGCGCAGCCGCTTGCTTGGCGGCCTCGACAAGCAGATCTTGGCTCTCGATCACCTTGCGCTGCCCGTACTCGAACAGCGTCGCCGGCGTTTCCCCCGGGTCGAGTTTCAGGTTGTGCTGCATCCGCCATAGGTATTCGGTCTCGCCGGCGGCATAGTGATCGGCCCCCTTCGTCGGCGCGTAGGCGCTCGCGAGGAACGCCGCGAACGCCTCGAACGCCGCGGCCGCCTGTTCGCCCGCGTCGCGCAATTCCGAGGCGACCCGGTCGTGGTACGACTGGCTCTCCAGGTGGCGATCGGCCAGGTCCGGCAGCGTGACGCGGAAGTACGTGGCGTTGCTCTTCGCTGCATCGATCCCGTCGTCCTGCACCATCCGGAAATCGGGGATGTTGCCGGCCTTGATCCCGTCGCGCAGGTTCGCCTCGACGGCGCGCAGAAACGCCGGCACGGCGGTCACCCGCTGGCGGGCGAGGTCCCACTCCCGCTCCGTGCCGAAATCTCCCCGCCCCAGGTCGGTCATCTGCGGGATCTGCCAGTCGACGCCGCGGAACGGCGCGACCATGTAAGTCTCCAGGCTTCTTTCGTGGAACCGCAGATCGTCGTTCATGTGCAGCATGAACTCGATCTGGGCGCGCACCACGTTGCGATCGATCAGGTCGTCGGCGGAGAGGCCCCCGGGATCGACCCTCTCGAGGTCGGCGAGGATGCCCCGGTAGAACGTCGCCGCCTCGGCGCGCCCCTCCGGCGTCACGTCCGGCAGCCGCCCGTTGATGTCGGCGAACTCATCGGCATAGCCGTCGGCGCCCAGGAACGTGGCGGTGATCGGATTGCGCGTCAGGAAGCCGCGGAAGTAACGCTCGCGGATCTCGGACCACACCGGGCGAGGCTCCTTGGGGGCGCAGCCGATGAGCGCCCCGAGCAGCGCCACCGCCAGGGCGGCGCGCCGGGCGCGTCGCGCGTTCACCAACCGTCCACCATGGTCATCGGCGACATGCAACCCTCTGAGCGGCGCATGATAGCATGCGTCCATGCGCCCGAAGATCCCTGCCATCGCGCTCCGGCCGGGGGTCCGCGCCGGTTGGTGGGTCACCGCTCTGTTGATCGGCGCCGCGATCGGCGGCGCGTCCGCCGCGCCGCCGATGTCCTCGTCCGCCGTGCCGCCCCTCCCCGAGACGATGCTGCCGCGACGCGGACCGGTGGCGTTCGCCGGCATGACGCTGGAAGTGCGCGGCGGCCGTCTGGTGATCGCCGCGGTCACTCCGGGCTCTCCGGCCGAAGCGGCGGCGCTGCTGCCGCTGGACGTCGTGCTCGCGGTCGACGACGTCGCGCTGGTCGACCTCGAGAACATCTCCGCCGGGCGGGCGCTCGACCTGTTCCGGCGCCCCGGCGGCGGGGACATCGCCCTGACCATCGGACGCGGCGCCCTGACGCGCCGCGTCCACCTGTCGCGCGACGCCACGTTTCCCGTCCCCCCGTCGGACCCGGTGCCGCTGCTTCCTGGAACGCCGGCGCCCGACTTCGAGGGGCGCGACCTGACCGGCGGCGCTTTCGCGCTCCGGGACCAGCGCGGGAAGATCGTGCTGATCGATTTCTGGGCGTCGAGCTGCCCGCCCTGTCGCGGTGCGGCCATCCCGCTGAGGCGGATCGCCGACCAGTACGGCGATGCGCTGGCCATCGTCGGCATCAGTCTCGATGAGGACCAGAAGGCCTACGAGGCCTTCGCCTGGAACCACCGGCTCCCCGGGCGGCAGGTCCGCGACGGCGGGGGGTGGTTCGGGCCGATCGCCCGACGCTACGACATCGCTTCGACCGGAATCCCCTACTTCGTGCTGCTGGACCGGCAGGGCCGGGTGGCGGGCACCGCCGCGAGGCTGGCCGACTTGGAGGAGCGGATCGCACGCCTGGCGGCAGACGAGCGCTGACGCCGAATACTCGGACAGGCTCCTAGCCCGTATTTCTCACCGGTCTTCTGCTGCGACCGCGGATTTGGCCGCCCTGACGGGCGTCCTCGCGGCTCGCACCCGTCAACGTATGTCGAATACGTTTCGGGTCCTCGCCGCTGCTGGTGCCCGTCATGACGGCCATCTGCGCGGTCTCGCGACGAACCCCGGTGAGAAATCCGGGCTAGAGTTCCTTCCCCTCCCTTGTCAACTTCAGCTCGATCTTGAGGGTCTGCTTGTCGCCGACCTGGACGGTCTGCGAGGCGCTCCGGTAGCCGGGCCGCACGGCCTCGATCGTGTGACGACCGGTCCCGACGGCGAGATCGCCGTGCAACTGTTCGATCTCCTCGGCGCGACCCAGGAATTTCCCGTCGAGATAAACGGCCGCGTCGAGTGGTTCGACCCTCAGCTGCAGGAGGCCGTGCGGGCGGGCCGCCTGCGTGTCTTCCTCTGCATCCTGAGCGTCGTCCTGCACGGACGGCTCCGGTTGTCCGGACGGTTCCGGAGGAGGCTCGGTGGCGCCGGCCCCTTCATCGTCCGGCTGTGCCGGCGGTTGCTTCACGGGTGGAGGTATCTCGTTCGTGGAGCGGGGATCCACCCCGGTCCCTTCCTCCAGCCGGAGCCGCAGGACGTAATACCCGCCGGCGTCTGCCTTCACCGTCTGGCGCAGGGTCATATGGCCCGGGGAGCTCAACTCGAGGATGTGCCGGCCGGGCTTGACGAGGAGCGGGCTGTAATAGCTGTTGAAATCACGCGCCTGGCCGGCGACGTAGCCATCGACCTTGATCTCGGACGTCCAGGGGTGGACGTGCAACTCGAGGGCCCCGGCCTTGGGCAGCGCGCCGTCGTGGATTTCCACGGGGTAGGGAGGGCCATAGGCGTACCCCGGATACGGCCAACCCCAACCGTAGCCGACGCTCCAATACGGCCAGCCCCAACCGTAGCCGACGCCGACGCCCCAATACGGCCCGCCCCAGCCGACGCCGACGCCATAATGGGGAGCGTATCCGTGGTGCACGACAGCGACGCTGCGAGAGGTGGTGGCCTGCCGGCCGCTAGCGGCGGCGGGCATCACGCCTGCGACGGTCAGAAGCAACAGGGTGAGTGCGAACCGAAATGTGTCTCTGTTCATGGTCACTTCTCCACGCCACCTGCAGCGAATGCAACGGCTGTTCCACAGGCCGAGTCCCCGGTGCCACTGGGCAAGACCCCGCTCCAGACCGGCTCCCGGCCCTCAGCGACTCCCGCCCGGGACCCAGAGCACGTCGTTTCGGCCGTCGTCGTTGGCGCGCCGCGCCAGGACGAACAGGAGGTCGGAGAGGCGATTCAAATAGACCTGGACGTGCGGGTTGATCCTGTCCTTGCGGGAGAGCGCCACGACGGTCCGCTCCGCCCGCCGGCAGACGGTCCGGGCCAGGTGCAGCCAGGCGGACGGTGCGCTGCCGCCGGGCAGGACGAAACTTCTAAGCGTCGCCAGCGCGGCGTTGGCGCGATCGATCGACTCCTCGAGCCGGCGGACCTGCGAGGGCACGATGCGGAGCGGCGGCCTCCGCCGCGCGTTCCTGCCGCGCGGCGACTTCTCCGGCACGCTCAGGTCGGCCCCGAGGTCGAAAAGGTCGTTCTGGACCCGCCGGAGGATCTCCGCCGCCTCACCGTCGAGACCCGCGGTGACGGCGAGTCCGAGAACAGAATTCAATTCGTCGACGGTGCCGCAGGCTTCGATGCGCGGTGCGTTCTTCCGGACCCGCCGCCCGTCTCCGAGCGCCGTCGTCCCGTCATCCCCGGTTCGCGTGTAGATCCGCGACAGCAGCACCATCGCCGGCCACCCTCCGCCCATCATGCTAGTCGATATGCGCAGCCCGGGTGCCCCAAAAGGCGTTGCCGGGGAGGGCGTCCCTTGACAGCGCCACCGTCGGGTGTTGTGATCCGCCCATGGCGCGCCTGGTGAAACGGCGGGTGAATGCGAGGCCGCGACGTCGAGCCGGGATCCTGGCGCGGCAGGCGGGGCGGCGACCCGGACCGGTCGATCCACATCGCAGGGTCTTTCTCCGGCTCCACGTCAATGGGGCGGACCACACGATCGCCGTCGCGCCGCACCGCACCCTCCTCGAGATCCTGCGGGAAGACCTCGGATTGACCGGCACCAAGCATGGCTGCGAGCTTGGCGAGTGCGGGACCTGCACGGTGCTGCTTGATGGCATTCCGGTCTTGTCCTGCCTCGCCCTCGGGCTCGAGTGCGACGATCGGCCGGTCGTCACGGTGGAGGGGCTGGCGGACGGTCCGACTCCACATCCCCTCCAGGAGGCGTTCACCGAGCTCGGCGCGGCGCAATGCGGTTATTGCACCCCCGGCATCCTGTGCGCCGCGAAGGCGCTTCTCGAGGCCGACCCCGACCCCAATCGCGATGCGATCCGGGAAGCCTTGTCGGGGAACCTCTGTCGCTGCACCGGCTACATCAAGATCTTCGAGGCGGTCGAGCTGGCCGCGAAGCGACGGCGCGAGCCGCGGGCCGCTCCGTCCCGCGAGACGCTGTTCGGACGGCGCGACTGATGCGCCGGGATGGATCGGCGCGCGGCGGTCTGCGCATCGTGGGCACCGCGGCCCGCAAGGTGGATGGGCCCGCCAAGTGCACCGGCGCCCTGCGCTTCGCCGATGACATCGTCCTGCCTCGGACGCTCGCCTGCCGGATCCTGCGCTCGCACGTTCCGCATGCCCGCATCCGGGGCATCGACACGACGCGGGCACGCGCCCGTCCCGGCGTCTTCGCGGTGCTGACCGGGAGCGACCTGCCGATCCCCTTCGGCATTCTGCCGGTCAGCCAGGACGAGCATGCCCTCTGCCCCGACAAGGTGCGGTTCGTCGGCGACCCGGTCGCCGCCGTGGCCGCGGTTGACGAGGAGACCGCCTGGGAGGCGGCCAACGCCATTCGCGTCGACTACGACCGGCTCGAGCCGATCATGACGATCGAGCAGGCCCTGTCGACGGAGACGCCGCGCATCCACGACTACGGCGAGGGCGGCAACGTCCACAAGAAGGTCTCCCTGGAGTTCGGCGACGCCGAGGCCGGCCTGCGCGACGCCGACGCCGTGTTCGAGGACATCTTCTTCTACGAGGGGAGCACGCACCTGCCGATGGAGCAGCACTCCGCGACGGCGATGCCCGAGCCCGACGGCCGGCTGACCGTCTGGTCGAGCACCCAGACGCCGCACTACCTGCACCGGGCGCTCGCGAAGGTGCTGGAGATGCCGGCGAGCCGCATCCGGGTCATCGCCTGCCCGAACGGCGGCGGCTTCGGAGGGAAGAGCGACCCGTTCAACCATGAGATCGTCGTCGCCAAGCTGGCGCTTCTGACCGGGCGGCCGGTGAAGGTGACCCTGACGCGCGAGGAAGTGTTTTACTGCCACCGGGGGCGGCACCCCGTCCTGATGCAGGTGAAGACCGGGATCGCCAGGGACGGCTCGATCCGGGCGCTGCATTTCCGGTCCTGGCTCGACGGCGGCGCCTACGGCTCGTACGGCGTCGCCAGCACCTATTACACTGGCGCGCTGCAGACGGTGACCTATCCCATCGGCGCCTACAAGTTCGAGGGCCTGCGGGTGTTCACCAACAAGCCGCCGTGCGGTCCGAAACGCGGGCACGGCACGCCGCAGCCGCGCTACGCGCTGGAAGTCCACATCGACAAGATCGCCGAGCGGCTGGGAGTCGACCCGGCGGACTACCGGCTGCGGCACCTGGTCCCGCCCGGCTCGCTGACCGTCAATCATCTGCGCATCGGCTCGATGGGGCTGCGCACCTGCATCGAGAAGGTCGTCGCCGGCTCGGGCTGGAAGGAAAAATTCCGCCGCCAGCCGCGCGGGCGCGGCATCGGGCTGGCGTGCTCGAGCTACATCTCCGGCGCCGGGCTGCCGATTTACTGGAACAACATGCCGCATACCGGGGTGCTGCTGAAGATCGATCGGGGTGGCGGCGTGACGGTCTTCTGCGGTGAGATCGACATCGGCCAGGGGTCCGACACCGTGCTGGCACAGGTGGTCGCCGAGGTTCTCGGGATCGACCCGCTGGACATCCGCATCGTCGCCGGCGATACCGATCTGACCCCGGTCGACCTCGGCTCGTACAGCAGCCGGGTCACGCTGATGATGGGGAATGCCGCCATCCAGGCGGCCGAGAAGGCCCGCGGCATCCTGGCCACCGCCGCGGCCCGCGAGTGGGCGATTTGCGCGGAGCGGGTCGTCTTCGCCGGCGGACGGGTGCTCGACAGCGGCGACCCGGGCCGGGCGATGAGCTTCGCGGACGCGGTCCAGCGGGCCGAGGCGGCCTCGGGCACCATCGGCACGGTCGGGTCGTACACGCCGCCGCCGTCGACCGCGCGCTACAGGGGTTCGGGGGTCGGCCCGTCGCCTGCGTATTCCTACAGCGCCGCCGTCGTCGAGGTCGCGGTCGAAGCGGCGACCGGTCTCGTCCACGTCGAGCGCGTTCACCTGGCCCACGATGTCGGGAGGGCCATCAACCCGGTCCTGTCGGTTGGACAGGTCGAGGGAAGCGTGTACATGGGGCTCGGCGAGGCGCTGATGGAGGAGCAGTCCTTCCGCGCCAACCGCAACGGCGTCCACCGCGCGCCGTCGATGCTCGAGTACAAGAGCCCGACGACGATGGAAATGCCCGAGGTGGTCACCTACCTCGTGGAAGACCCGGACCCGAACGGCCCGTTCGGAGCCAAGGAGGTCGGGCAGGGGCCGCTCCTGCCGATCGCCCCGGCGGTCGCCAACGCCGTCCACGACGCCATCGGCGTGCGGGTCGACGCGATCCCGATCACGCCCGATGCGATCCTGCGCGCCCTGCAGGCCCCGTCGAAGCGGGCCGGGCCGGTGCGCGTGCCGGCGACCGACTGGCCGGAGCCGGTGCGCGTCCCTGCCCCGGCCCTGGACGCGCGGCCGGCGCCGGACACGCGGCCGCCGCGGGACGCGCCATGATGCGCCTGCCCCCATGCGGCTACATCGCCCCCGCGACGCTCGCGGAGGCGACAGCGATCCTCCGGGACGAGGGCCCGGAGGCGGCGATCCTTGCCGGCGGCACCGACCTGCTGGCCAAGATGAAGCGGCGGCAGCAGCGTCCGAGCACGCTGGTGGGTCTGCGGCGGGTCGTCGGCCTGCGCGGTGTCCGCGGCGGGCCGCGGTCTGGTCTGCGGATCGGCGCGATGACGACCCTCGCCGAGCTCGAGCGCCACGAAGCGGTCCGTGCCCACTATCCCGGTCTGCACCAGGCGCTCCGGTCGATTGCGACGCCGCTGCTGCGCAACGCCGGGACGATCGGCGGCAATCTCTGCCTCGACACGCGCTGCAACTACTACGACCAGAGCTTCGAGTGGCGGCGCGCCATCAACTTTTGCATGAAATGCGATGGCGACGTCTGCTGGGTGGCGCCGGGAAGCGATGTCTGCCTGGCGGTGGCCTCCAGCGACGCCGCGCCCGTCCTGTGCGCCTTCGGCGCGCGCCTCGTGCTGGCGGGCCCCCGCGGCGAGCGGACGATCGAAGCGAAGGATCTTTACCGGCGCGACGGCATCCGCTTCCTGGCGAAGGATCCGGCGGAGATCCTGGCCGCCGTCCTGCTGCCGCCGGCCGGCCGGCTGCGCTCGTCCTACAGCAAGCTGCGTCGGCGCGGGTCGTTCGATTTCCCGGTCCTCGGAGTGGCCGCCTGTCTGCGGTTCGATCGGGATGTCGTCGCCGACGCCCGGTTGTGGCTGACGGCAGTGTCGATGGCCCCGGTGCAGGCGGAGGAGGCCGAGCGGGCGCTCGTCGGCCGGCCGCTCACCGGCGCATCGATCGACGAGGCGGCGGAATGCGCCTGGGCGCGCGCCAAGCCGGTCGACAACACCGACTTCACCGTCCGCTGGCGAAAAGAAATGACCCGCCATCACGTACGGCAGGCGCTCGGCGCCTTGACCTCGTCAGTCCGCTTCGCCTAGAGTCCCCGCGCATGTCGACCCCCGCCGCCGGTCAAGAACGCAGACCGCAAGCCGCGCCGCGCAAAGCCGGTACCTTCCAGCTGGTCTTCATGGTGTACTCGGTCATCTGCAGCGGCGCCTACGGCCTCGAGCAGATGGTCTCGAAGTCGGGTCCCGGCATGGCGATGCTGTCGCTCATCGTCCTGCCGCTCATCTGGGCGCTGCCGCTGACGATGGCCTGCGCGGAATTGACCGCGCTCTATCCCGTCGAGGGCGGGTATTACCGCTGGGCGCGCATGGCGTTCGGCGATTTCACCGGGTACATCTGCGGCTGGCTCGTGTGGCTCGCCAACCTGGCGACCAACGCCACCTTCGCAGTCCTGTTCGCCAACTACTTCACGGAGTGGATACGGCCATGGATTTCGCTCACTGACCTGGAGCACTGGCTCGTCGCCGTCGTCCTGATCTGGGGGGTGACCTGGCTCAACTACCGGGGGATCCGGCTCGTCGGGGCGACCTCCGTCGTCTTCACCATCCTGATCTTCCTGCCGTTCTTCTTCATGACCCTGCTGGGATTGCTGCAGTGGAAGTTCAATCCCTTCGTCCCGGTGTACAACCCGGCACAGGGCATGGGAGGGTCCTTCCTGGCGGGGCTCGCCATCGCCATCTGGCTCTACTCGGGATACGAAAAACTGACCACCAACGCCGCCGAGGTGGAAAATCCGTCGCGGGCCTTCCCGATCGCCCTGGCCTTCGCCCTGCCGATGACCGCCGGCAGCTACATCATCCCGACCTTCGCCGCGCTCGCCGCGGGCGACAACTGGACCGGCTGGAAGGAGTCGTATTTCATGGATGCCGCCCATCAGATCGGCGGGCCGGTGCTGCTCATTGGCATGGCGGCGGGCGGGCTGGTGAGTAACGCCTGCCTGCTGATGGTCACCATCCTCGGCCAGTCGCGGCTTCCCATGGTGCTGGCCGAGGACGGTTCGTTCCCGCGGGCGTTCAAGAGGATCCACCCGCGCTTCGGCACGCCGACGGTATCCCTGTTCGTCGGCTCGCTCTGTCTCAGCGGCTTGGTGCTTTTCAAGTTCGACTACCTGGCGACCCTGTTCACGTTCGTGCAGGTCCTCGCCTACCTCTTCATCTATGCGTCGCTCCTGAAGCTGAGATGGAAGACAGCGGGCGTCCAGGCCGTCCAGACAGCCCCGGGGCCGGAAGGCGGGAGGCGCCCGTTCCGGATTCCGTTCGGGATGGCAGGCGTGACGGTGATGATCCTGCCGAGCCTGGTGCTGGCCCTGTTCGCGATCGCGGGCGGGGTCTGGCACGATGGCGGCTTCGACCGGGAGCAGGCGTTCTGGGAGGCTGTCGTCCTCGCGTCCGGCCCGGTCACCTTCGTCCTGTTCCGCTGGTGGGCCTCCCGCAGGCAGCCGACTCGAGCCTGATCGTACGCCGAGGTTTGCGGCCCCGAGTGCCCGCAGGCCTCGCTCAGACGCAATATTTTCGCGTCCTCCCTCAAAACCCATCCCCTGTAAGCCTTGCAGCGCAATCCCTTCCCGCGGCGTGGTCCATCTGGCACGCGTAGTGCAGTCGAACGTCCGGAGAGGAGACCGTCCATGAAGATCCTCGTGGCGTATGACGGTTCAACGGCGGCCCAGGCCGCCGTCGACGAGGTGATCGGCAGGCCATGGCCGCCCGACTCGGAAGTGCGGCTCGTCACGGTCGTCGAGCCCCAACTGGCGGCCACACCGGCCATGGAGGTCTATGGGGCCCTCTACGAAAAGGTCCGGGCGGCCCTGCGCGAGGAGGCCTACAAGAAGATCCAGAAGGCCCTGGAGAAGTTCAAGTCGCGCCCCGACCTCGAGACGAGCTACGAGTTGCGCGAGGGCGGCGTGAAGCAGTCGCTGCTGACCGCGATCAGGGAATGGGGAGCCGATCTGGTGGTGGCGGGCCACGCCACCAACGGCATTGCGCGCTTCTTTCTGGGAAGCGTCTGCCATGCCCTGGTCACGAGCGCCCCGTGCAATGTCGAGGTCGTCAAGACCCACCACACCTGAACAACCCGGACGCACCTTGTAGAAGGCGCCGCCGGCGTGCCATGATTCAGTCGATCTCGGGACATGTCGGCAGGATGCGGACCATGGCCAAGCCAGGGGATGTCGGGACCGCGCACGAACTGGAGCAGCTCGGCGAGCTCATCCGCCTCACCATGCCACCCGCGGCCGCGGGGGAAGTTTGCGAGCAGGGGCTCGCTCTGGTGGCCCGGGCCCTCGGAGCCCCGTGCGGGGTCGTCATCCTCAAGGGTGGGGTCGGAGGAGCTGCGGAAATCGTTGCCGCCCACGGCGGTGAGCCGGGCGCCGAACTGGCCCGGTTGGCCGAAAGAACGCTCGAGGACGGGGATGAGGTCGTCGTCCGGGACGCGGGCGCCCGGAATCCGGCCCGGCTCGGGCTCATCCTGGAAGGCCCCGACGGCCCGCTCGGGGTCCTGGCCCTGGAGCGGCCGGCCCGCTGGGATCCGGAGGCGCGCGCCTTCGCCCGCACCGCCGCCCGCGTCGTGGCCGCCGCCTTGCGAGGGGCGCGCCAGATGGACGTCCGTCAGCGCCAGGTCGAGGAGCTCGCCCGACGCCACTACGGGCTCGAGACCTTCCGCGAGCTGGCTGTCAATCTACAGGGCCTGGATCAGGAGGATGAAATCCTCCAGACCACCCTCGACCTGGTCCTGGAGAAGATGGGACTCTCGTCCGGATGGATCCTCTGGGGCACGGCCGAGAAGCGGCGCCTCGAGCTGGCGGCGCACCGTGGCCTGGCGGACGATTTCGTCCGCGAGTCGCGGGAGAACGGGATCGATGCGTGCCTCTGCCAGGATGTATTCCGCAGCGGCAAGCTGCAGTTCGCCCGCAACACCACCGATTGTCCCCGGATGCCGGATATCCTGTGCGGCCGCGACAGCGTCGCCCATGCCTGCATCCCGCTGAAGTTCGAGCGCGGGGTCCTCGGCGTCATGAACATCGCCAACCGGACCGGCCAGATCTTCGGCGCCGAGGAGCTGCAGTTCCTCGAGGCTGTCGGCAGCCAGGTCTGCCTGGCGGTCGACAAGCTGCGCACCGCCCGGATGGAAACGCGCCGCAACGCCGAAGCGCGGGCGCTGGCGGCGCTGGCTCGCGCCACCGGCGGCAGCCTCGAGCTCGACCGGGTCCTGTCGGCGGTGGGCGACTATGCCCGTGACCTGCTCGGTGTCGATCGGTGCGCCATCTTCCTGGGCGGCGAAGGATCGCCGCCCGTCTTCTCGTTTCTCACCGGTCCGGCGCTGGAGGGGCTCGAAGTGGGCCACCCGGCCGACCTGGAGGCGATGGGCTCCAGAGGTCTGGTCTCGGCGATGCGCGATCGGCGGACCCTGGTGATCAGCGATGCCGGGTCCGATCCGCGCGTCAATGCCGCTCTCGCGCGCCAGTGGGGGGTGGCCTCGTGCCTGCTGGTCCCCCTGGTGGCCCACGACCGGCTGCAGGGGCTCCTCCTGGCGGATCGCGCCCGGCCGTCGCAGTGGAAGCAGGAGGAAGTCGATCTGGCCGACGCCATGGCGCGGCAGGCTGCGGTGGCGATCGAGAATGCCCGGCTCTACCGGGAGGCGAGCGACGCGCTGCTGCGGCTGCAACAGGCACAGTACGGCATGATGCGAGCCGAGCGGCTCGCGGCCATCGGGACGCTGGCCTCCAGCCTGGCGCACGAGGTGCGCAACCCGCTCAACTCGATCAACCTGCAGCTCGTGCTGCTCGGCCGGCGTCTGGTGCGGCTTGACGAGCGGACGCAGGAGGAGCTGTCGGCGATTATCGCCACCGCCCGCCACGAGATCGAGCGGCTCGACGCGCTGGTGGAGGAGTTCCTGTCGTTGTCGAGCCTCGACAGCCTGGCGCGGGCCGAGAACGACCCCGCCGACGTGCTGCGCGAGGTGCAGGCGCTGATGGAGCCGGTCGCCCGCCTCAAGGGGATCACCGTGCGCAGCACGATCCAGCCGATGCCGCGCGTCATCCTCGACCGCGAGAAGATCAAGCAGGTGCTCATCAACCTGATCCGCAACGCGATCGAAGCGATGCCGGACGGTGGCACGCTGACCCTGTCCGGCGCCGCCGGCAAGGAGGCGATCGTCCTGAGCGTGGCGGACACCGGGGTCGGGATCGAGCCGGGTCTCGACATCTTCGATTTCTTCACGACGACCAAGCGCGGCGGCACCGGCCTGGGGCTGCCGATTTCACGGCGGATCGTCGAGGCCCACGGCGGGAGCCTGACGTACGAGAGCGCGCCGGGCGAAGGGGCGATATTCTCGGTGACGCTCAACACCCGCGGCGGCGACCAGGCGCCGGCCGTGAACCGGATCCACGCGAGGACCCCATGACGACACCGGCACGCGGACGCATCCTGATCGTGGACGACGAGGAGGCGGCGCGAAAGAGCCTCGGCCAGATCCTCGGCGAGGACGGTTTCGAGGTGGCGCTCGCCGCCGACGGGGAGGAGGCGCTGCGCCAGACGGCGGAGACCAGCCCCGACGTCCTGGTCACCGATCTGCGCATGCCGGGCATGGACGGGCACGAGCTGCTGTCGCGGGTGCGGCAGGGGTACCCCGACGTGGCGGTCGTGGTCATGACGGCGCATGGCACCATCCGCAGCGCCGTGCAGGCCCTGCGCGAGGGGGCCGAGGATTACCTTACCAAGCCGGTCGACGTGGAGGACCTGGAACACCTGCTCGACCGGGTCATGAACAAGAAGCGGCTGCGGGCCGAGACCCAGCTGCTGCGCGCCCGGCTCGACGACAAGTACCGCTTCGAGAACATCGTCGGCCGCAGCCCCGAGATGCTCGAGGTGTTCCGGCTGGTCGAGCAGGTGGCGCCGAGCCAGGCGTCGATCCTGATCACCGGGGAGAGCGGCACCGGCAAGGAGCTGATCGCGCAGGCCATCCACCAGCGCAGCCCGCGGCGCGACGCCCCGTTCGTCAAGGTCTCCTGCGCGGCGCTGCCCGAGACCCTGCTGGAGAGCGAGCTGTTCGGCCACGAGCGCGGCGCCTTTACCGGGGCGCTGGCCCGGCGCGCCGGTCGATTCGAGATCGCCGCCAGCGGGACCATCTTCCTGGACGAGATCGGCGACATCCCGGCCGGCATGCAGATCAAGCTGCTGCGCTTTCTGCAGGAACGGCAATTCGAAAGGCTCGGCGGCAACCAGACGCTGATCGTCGACGTGCGGGTCATCACCGCCACGCATCGCGATTTGAAGCAGCTCATCCAGGAAGGGAAGTTTCGGGACGATCTCTATTACCGCCTGAACGTGATCGAGATCCCGCTGCCGCCGCTGCGCGCCCGCAGCCAGGACACCCCGCTGCTCGTCGACCACTTCATCCGCCGCTTCGCGACGGCCAATAACAAGGATGTCGTCGGCGTGACGGACGAGACCCTCGCGGCGTTGATGGCCTACGCCTGGCCGGGCAACGTCCGCGAGCTGGAGCACGCCATTGAACGGGCGGTCATCCTGTCGCGCGACCGGAAGCTCGACCTGACGCTGTTCCCCAGCCTGCCGCGCAACGAGGCGAGGCCGCAGCGCCAGGCGGGGCCGGTGGTACCGGGGGCGACGCTCGAGGAGATCGAGCGCGACGCCATTCTGCGGACGCTCGAAGCGGTCGGCGGCTCGACCAGCCGCGCCGCCGCCGTGCTGAAGGTCAGCCCGCGGACCATCCAGTACAAGGTGAAGCAGTACCGGGCCGGGCAGGTGACGCGTCCGCGTTCGCCCGCCTCGCCCGCCGGGGAGCAGGAGCCGGCGCCTTAGACGCGCCGCGTCAGTGGACCGTCGGCCCCGCCGGGTGCGACAGGTCCATCAACTGCAGCGCCCCGATGTACCCCTCCGCCAGCTCCTTCGCCTTTTCCCAGCGCCGGTTCAGCACGGCCCGGTTGAAGTCGTCCAGCATGGAGAGGCAGTCGCCGCGGTCGGCGAAGCCGCGGCAGAACAGGCAGCGGACTTCGGTGCTCGGGGCGTTGCCGCCCTTGAGCGCCGCGTCACCGGATTCGCCTTCGCCCTGGGTGAGCGCCTCCCGGGCGGTGATCGCCTCCTGGCAGAATTCGTCCATGACGTTGGAGAGCCTCAGGACGCCGCCCTCGTCCTGCGCCTCGATCCGCCCGATGATCTGCCGCCAGCGATCAATGACCGCCAGGCGGGCCTTCTCCCACCGCTCCCGATCGGTTTCGTTCACGTTGTCCTCCGTGCGCGACCCGGTCACAACGCCGGCCTTTCAGGGCACCTTGCACAACGCATGCTCAAGGTGGCCATCCGACCGCGGGCCGTTTCGTCGCTGAACGGCCCGCCGGACACAGATTTGGGCGCAAACCGTGCGCAACCGGCCGGAGCCGCGACGCAGATGTTGCGTGCCGGACCGTCCTTCCATGGGGGGTGAAAAAAAAGGGCGCCGGGGTCTGGACAAGAGCGCGCGTCTTCGGGGAGAATCACCCACATCCATGGGACATCCGGGTTGCAGTTGGAACGGATACACCGCGTTGGCGGTAGGCGGCGACCGGACAGCCCAACGATTTGGAGGTTGAGTCAGATGCCGAAGGGGAAAGTGAAGTGGTTCAACGACAGCAAGGGGTATGGTTTCATCACGCCGGATGACGGTGGCAAGGACGTCTTCGTCCACCACTCGGCCATCCAGGCCTCGGGCTTCCGCTCGCTCGCCGAGGGTGATGCCGTCGAGTTCGAGATCGAACAGGGGCAGAAAGGACCGGCCGCCGCCAACGTTCGAAAGATCTGACACCGCGCGGGCACCGTCCCGCCGGTGAGTCATCGGGGCCGCGTCCCGCCGGGACGCGGCCCTTCTCTTTTCGGGCCTGGCTCCGAATGCGGCGACGCGAGGGCCCGCTCGAAATGATCGACGAGCCGCCGCTCGAGGGTGAGACGGTCGTCCTCGCCCCGTGGCAGATGCCGCTCGTCAGGGAAGATCAACAGATCGTACCTTCGGCCGGCGGCATTGAGCGCATTCAGGAGCCGGGCGGTGTGACGGAAGTGGACGTTCTCATCCGCCATGCCATGGATGATCAGGAGATCGCCGGAGAGTCCGCCGGCCAGCGGCAGCACCGAGCTCGTCCGGTACCCGTCCGGGTTGTCCCGCGGGGTCCCCATGTAGCGCTCCGTGTAGTGCGTGTCGTATCCGTCCCAGTCGGTCACCGGCGCCCCGGCCACGGCGGCGCGGAAGACGTCGGGCGCACGCAAGAGGCAGAGGAGCGCGACGTACCCGCCGTACGACCAGCCGTACACGCCGATGCGGGATGCGTCAATCTCGGGGAGCCCGGCGAGGAAGCGCGCTCCGGCGATCTGATCGTCGACCTCCACCGAGCCGAGATGCCGCTGCAGCGCCGATCCGAACGCGACGCCGCGGCGGGGCGTGCCGCGGTTGTCGAGGCGGAAGACGACGTACCCCTGCTGCGCCAGATACTGGGCGCGCAGATCCTGGGTCAGCTCCCACGAGTTCTTCACCGCCTGTGCAGTCGGTCCGCCGTACACCCGGACGATCGCCGGGTGCCGTGAGCCATTCTCCCCGGACCCGGGGCGATAGAGCGCCCCGTGCAGGACGCTTCCGTCGGCGGCCTTGAGCGTCACGAAGTCCGGCGGCCGCAGGCCGAGGGCGCGCACCTCGGGGTCGTCGTTCGCCGCCAGAAGGCGGAGCTCCCGCCCGTCGCCGTCCTTCAGCGTGGCGTGCGGCGTTCGAGCGGCCGAATCGTGCAGGTCGACGAAGACATCGCCTGTGGGGGAGACCACCGCCTCGTGGAATCCCGGCTCGGGCGCCACCTCGGCGAGGTCGCCGCCGTCCAGGCCGACCCGGTAGACGCGCCGCTCGAGAGGC
>JAGYID010000142.1 GCA_018606725.1 Acidobacteriota bacterium | reverse complement strand
TTCAGGTCGGGATTAGTGAGCACGTCGACCTTGATCCCTCCCTTGATGGCGCGGATCGCATGCACAAGGGAGGCTTTGCGATCCCCGCAGATTGCCGAGGCGACCGCGGCATAGTAACTGAGCGTCGGGTTCCCGGGGTCGGTCTTCAGGGCGCGATCCACTTGCCCCGGCACCTCGGAGCAGCGGCCGATTCCTGCGAGGGCAATGGAGACCATCGCCCGAGTCTCCGCGTCGTCGGCATTAACCTGAAGCTGGGCTTCGCCCTGCTCGATGGCGCGTCCGTACGCGGCGCGCGCCTCGTTGGAGCGGCCGAGCTGCCTGAAGGCGTCCCCGAGATTCGACAGTTGCATGACATCCGGGGTTCCTGCGGCGGCTGCCTGCTGCCACTCGCGGGCCGCCTCCTCGAAGCGGCCGGTCGCGTAATAGACGACACCGAGGTTGTTGCGCGTCTCCGGTGAGGGATCGATGTTCAGTGCCGCTCGCAGCAGCGGTGCGGCCTCCGCGTGTTCACCGGCCAGGACATGCACGGCGGCCAGGTTCGCGTACCCCGTGGCGCTCTCGGGGCGATGTTCGATCACCTGCCGAAACGCCTCTTTGGCTTCGTCCAGTCGACCCCTGCGGAAATAGAAGACCCCCAGCGCGTTGTAATGTCCCCAGTAGGTGGGTCGAAGCTCGATGGCGCGGCGGTACATTCTTTCGGCTTCCTCGTCACGCCCGAGCGTCGCGTAGGCCCGAGCGATGCCAATCGTGATGTCGTCGTCGGCGGGGGCCAGCCTCAGGCCCTCCTCGTAGGCCTGGGCAGCCAGGGCCGAATGGCCGCTGTAGAGCTGGACGGAACCGAGAGCCGCGTGAGCCTCGGGGAGATTGGGAGAGAGGGCCACGGCGCGCTGAGCCGAATCTATGGCGCGCTGCATCAGGCTCGGTTCCTTGGTTTGCGTGTACTGGGCCAGCAGGGCGCGGGCGAGCAGTGCGTGCGCTTCGACAAGCCCGGGGTCGAGATCCAACGCCCGCTGGGCGGCCTTCGCCGCGTTCAAGTAATCTTTCGTGAGATCCCATCCCTCGAAATACGCCATGCCCTTCAGGTATTCCTGCACCGCTCCCACGTTGTGGCTCGCGCCCATGGCCGGTGCTTCCGATCGCGCTATCCCAACCGCCTTCGTGATGTCAATCGCGAGCCGATCGGCATCGCCCGGAATCCCGGCGACACTCCCCTCCATCCGACCGGTCCAGGTCTGCCGGCCATCGGCTCCACGGACAGTTGAGGCCGCCAGTACGAAGCCTGTCCCGTGGATCGTGAGCCGGCCTTCGACGACCCAATCGACGCCGAGGTCGCGCGCCACGGCATGGATGTCCGCTGCGGGTCCATACCCCCGGCTGTAACCATACGGCGCCAGCCGGAGTCCGCGGGAGGCCCGCATCCTCTCCCCGAACATCTGCGGGAGAAGCTCCCTGAGATAGGCGTGGTCCGCCGGGCCTTCATACACCAGCGGCAGGAGGGCCACGCCGGCCGACATCGTAGAGGGCGGCGACGGCGGAGGACGGACCAAGGCCTTCCAGAAGACGATCGCAGCGACCGTCAGGAGCACGGCGGTTGCCGCGAACCGTCCGGCCCGAAGCCACCGGCTACCCCGCCTTTGCAAAGTCCCCGCCTGATCCGGCGTGCGCATTCTCTCCTGAAGTGCACGCAGATCGCCCAGCAGCTCGTCGGTGCGCTGATAGCGCGCATCCGGGTCCTTTTCCAGGCACCTGTTGAGGATCTGCTCCAGCCTCGCTGGCGTTTCGGGGTTCCGATCGGACACCGGCGCGGCCGGTGCGTGGAGGATCTCGGCGAGCGTCTCGATTGAGTTCCGCCCCTGGAACGGCCGCCTGCGCGCCAGCATTTCGTACAGGGTGACGCCAAACGAGAAGATGTCCGATCGCGCGTCAGCCGCGCCCCCCCGCGCCTGCTCCGGGGACATGTAGCAGTACGTTCCGAGGAGCTGCCCCTCCCGGGTCACGCTCTCGGTGGCCGTCTCCATCTCGCCCAATCGGGACTGCCGGACCGCGCCGCGGTCCTGCAGCAGCTTCGCGAGCCCGAAGTCGAGGATTTTGACGTCCCCGCTTGACGAGATCATGATGTTCTCGGGTTTCAGGTCCCTGTGAACGACGCGCACCTGATGGGCCCGGGCGAGCCCGGCCGCGATGTCGGTCGCGATCCTGATCGCCTCCGCGATCATCAGCGGTCTCTGGTCGAGAATCGAACGCAGCGTCGTGCCTTCGACGAGTTCCATGACGATGAACGTGACATCGTCGGCCTCGTCGATCTCGTGCACCATCGCGATGCTGGGATGTGTGACGGCTGCGGCAGCCCGGGCTTCTCGCAGGAATCGATGGCGATATTCCGGATGAGCTTTCAGGTCGAGCGTGAGGATCTTGATCGCGACATCCCGATCGAGCTTTGAATCATGCGCCCGATAGACCGCGCCCATCCCCCCCTCGCCGATCTTTTCAAGGAGGCGGTAATGGGAAAGGCACTGGCCCGGCGCAACGCCCATGGGCAGTCCTGCCTGATGGCTTGTTGTGAGCGCGCCTTGTCGGCCGGCGTCCCGACAGAACCTTCACGAAACTGACTGTCGCTACGATAGCATGCCGGCAGAGCTCGGGTGGCCGCCAAGAGTCAACCTGGCCCATCACCCGCGACGCCGGCACCGAACAGATCCGCGCCTGGGACGAGTGGCCCGGGCCTACACGGCGATCCTCGAGTACGAGCTGCCGCGCGAGGCGCGTGACACGAGCTGAGTCGAAGGCTACAGGTGCTCGTCCAGGCGCGTGAGCACCTCGAGCAGGCGCTCGAGGACAGCGGAGGGCGGCTCGTGGCCGAAGTTGTGGAGGACGAGCTCCTTGGCGTACAGCCGTCCGAGGTAGCGCCGGCGGCGGGCCGGATGCGGGCGCACGACTTGATAGTCGGAGTGGGCCGAGTTCACTTCGAGCTTCCCCATGGCCCCGTTCCAGCGCGAGCGCCACGCCTCTCCAGGCGCGTGCACGAAGACCGGGAGGGGAAACGCCCGGCGCGCCGCCTCCGCTTCCACGAGGACCTCCGCCTCCGCGGTTGCCTCGCGCCCGGGTTCGTCTTCGGTCTTCCGTCGTGCGCCATCGCCGGAGGCGTCCGGACCGGCAGGGCTGTCCGCACCGCCGTGGCGCACCCGCACCGCGAGCATGGCGCGGCCCGGACGGCTGCCCGCCTCGACGACCGCCCGCCCGCCGGGCTCGACGATGAGCGAGGCCACGCCGGTCGACAGGGTCCAGGCGTACTCCAGGTCCCGGCCGATCCCCGGCCCGGAGCCGCTCTGGATGACGACACCGGCAGCATCGAACGCGATGGCCGCGAGCCGGCGCCGCCGTCCGACCGCGACCCGCACGATTGCCGGCCTGATGACGACGCGATCGAGCGGTCCGGTGAGCAGCGCCGGCTGCAGAATCGGTTCCGCTTCCGGTTCCTCGTCTCCGGAGGCTTCATCAGCCGCGGTTCCAGAGGTCGCGTCGCCGGGCTCGCGTGGGGTTTCAGCCCCCTCCGCGGCCCTTTCCGACTCATCCGGCGTCGCGCCACCGCCTCCGGGCACGGCGTCGGGCCCCCCGGGCCGACCTTCGCCGCCGCCGGCGAAGGGGCGCCGGCCGTCGGCGCCGAACCATTCGTAGTCCCCCGCCGGAAGGTCTTTGAGGAGGCGCGCGAAGGCCGACTGCAGCTCGCGCACGAGCGACCGCCCGGCCTGTTCGGCACGCGCTTCCTCTTCGCGACGCAGTCGTTCGAGAAGGATCGGCTCGACGCCCCGGACCGCTTCGACGAAGGCGTGATAGGCGGCGTCCGGAGTGAACCCTTCGCGCGACGCCGGCGCCACCCGGAAATCGGCATAGTCCAGCGCCCCCTCCAGCCTCCCGGAGCGCCAGGGCTCGCGCGCGAACTCGGGAAGCGCCGCGATGTCCTGGCAGACGCGCGTCCCCAGCCGGTAGAGCGCAACCGCCGGCCGTTCCGCGCCCGTCGGCGACTCCGAGGCGAGATAGATCTCCGCGCGCACCGGCGGGTGGTCCGCTACCGGGATTCCGCCGATCTCGACGATCCGCTCGCCGCGGAACACCGCGGGGCGCACCTCGAGCTTCTTGGAGGGAGGCAGGCGATCATCGAGGACGATGGTCACCCCCTGGCGCCGGATTCGCTCGCGCAGCTCCTCGCCGAGATAGCGCTGCAGCCTCTCCGCCGTCAGCCGGCTCTGGACCTCCCGATGGACCTCGTGAATTGTGACGTCCACTCCCGAGCCGGCGCGGCCGCCCAGGTAACGGCGGCGCTCGTAGGTCCTCGACCCGCTGCGCAGGATCATCATGTGCGGCGGCGCCTCGCCGGTCTGCGACACCATCTCCAGCTCGCGGCCGATCGACCAGAATCCCAGGAGGCCGATGCCGAACTCCCCCTGGACGCCGCCGCGCTGGCGCTCGTCGAGCCGCCGCTTCAGAGAGTCGCAGATGTGCGTCGCGACGTAGTCGAAGTCGGGGAGGCCTTCCTCGTTGAGCGGCACGCCCCGCCCGTCGTCGGAGATCCGCAGGAAGACCCGGCCGCGGCGGCGCCCGCGGATGATGCTGACGTGCTTCGCACCGGCGTCGATGCAGTTCTCCACCAGCTCGGCGACCGCCTTCTGGGGATTGGCCTGCGAGCGGGCGATGATCTGGATCGCCGTCCACTCGTCGCCGATCTTGAGGCGGCTGCGCGGCTTCGGGCGCCGCGGCGGACGGCGGGATCCCTGAGTGGGTTGCGGTGCTTCAAGCATACGGTCACCAACCTGCCGGCGCGGGCGCTGCCTGTCGCTGATTCGGGGAACGCCGCTCACCTTAGCGCAGGCCGGCCGCGGGCGTCAACGCGGAAGGACGAAAGGCGCCTGCACAGCGCCGCCGCTTTGGAGGTATTCTGGCGCGCCTGCCGCGCCCCCGAACGGGTCCGGCGCCGGCGGGTCCTCAAGGAGACGAAGGAGGAGCGTCGTGATCGACCGGGCGGCGATCGACGGGTTCCTGGCCGGCGTGAGGGGCCAGGCGTTGCGCGAGGGGACGCGCTACGCCCGTGAGGCCCGGGTCGGCGGCTTCATCGGTTCCCCCGAGAGCGTGTCATCGGTGGTGCGCGGCACCAGCGGCGATTTCGAGGTGGCGCTCTGGGCCGCAGGCGGGGGCATCGAGCACCGCTGCACCTGTCCGTCGTGGAGGAACCCGTGCAAGCACGAGGTGGCCGCGGCGCTGGTGCTGCGACAGTGCCTGACCGCGCCGCAGCCGGCCGCTTCGAGCCTGCCGCCTCCGGCGCATCGGTTGACCCCGGGGCCAGCATCCGCCACGGCACGCCCGCCTTTGCCCCGGATCGCCGACGAGGCGCGCCACCGGGCCATCGAAGAGCGGGTCGTGGCCGCCCGGCGCGAGCAGCTCCGGGTCAAGCCGGAAAGGCCTCCGTTCCTGCGCGTCGAGAGCCCGTCCGGGTTCGCGTACAGGGTGCACCTGCGCGGTGGGGCGGCGGGTCCGCACTCGTGCGACTGCCCGGATTTCGAGGCCAATCGTCTGCACACTTGCAAGCACGTGGAGCGCGTCCGGCTCTTCCTGCGCTCCCCGCGCGGCCGCCTGGCGCCCGCCTTCCGGCGCGAGGCCGAACGGACCCGGATCTACCTGCACTTCGGCGAAGTGGTCGAGCCGCGGCTGTACGGCGCGCCGATGGGCCCCGGCGCCGGGGACGTGAGTGCGGCGTTCGATGCCGCGGGCCTTCCCGTCCGTCCTCTGGCCCGGGACGAGGGCGATCTGCGCCTGTGGCTCGCGGGCTTCGGTCGCCGCGTCGAACCGGAAGCGCTCGCCTGGCTGGACGATCGCCTGCGCCGCCGGCCCGTGCTGCCGAATGGAAAGTTTGCTCGCCTGCTCCCCCCGCTCGGGCTCACTCCTTACCCGTACCAGTGGACCGGAGCGGAGTTCCTGGCGCGGACGGGCCGCGCGCTCCTGGCGGATGAGATGGGACTCGGCAAGACGGTGCAGGCGATCCTGGCCGCCACAGCCCTCCGCCGGGCGCTGCAGCCCGCACGCAGCGTCACCGTCGTCTGCCCGGCCAGCCTGCGCGGCGGCTGGCAGGACGAGATCCGCCGCTGGCTCGCCGAGGAGGCGATCCTGCTGGAGGGCCCGGCCCCGGCGCGCGCCCGGACGATCGGCTCGCGTCCCCGCTGGCTGGTCACCCACTACGAGCAGGTTCTCCGCGATCATCGTGAGCACCGGGCCAACCGGCCCGATCTCCTGATCGTGGACGAGGCGCAGCGCGCCAAGGGACTGCGCACCCGGACGGCGCGCGTCCTCAAGGCGATCGGCGCGCGCTACCTGTTCGCCCTCACCGGCACCCCTCTCGAGAACCGCCTCGAGGAGGCTTACGCCATCGCGCAGCTCATCGACCAGCGGCTTCTCCCGCCGCTCTGGCAGATCGACCGCGATCACTTCGTGCGGGACGGGAAGGGGCGCAGGGTCGTCCTCTACCGCGGCCTGGACGCGCTGCGCTCGCGACTCGCGCCGGCGTTCCTGCGCCGCCGCAAGGAGGACGTTCTCCCCGAGCTCCCCGGGCGACTGCGCTCCACGCTCCTGGTGGACATGCACCCGGCGGTCGTCACGACTTACGAGGAAGTCGTGACGCAGGTCGCGCGCATCGCCGCGAAGAAGGTGATCCTGCCCGCCGACCTCGATCGGATGATGCGCCTGCTGGTGATCGCGCGTCGCTGCTGCAACGGCCCCCACATGCTCGGGCTCGACATCGACGACCGGCAGGTTCCGAAGCTGCAGGAGCTGCGCGAGCACCTGCGCGATCTCTGCCTGGGCGAGGGAAGGAA
>JAGYID010000053.1 GCA_018606725.1 Acidobacteriota bacterium | reverse complement strand
GCGCCCGTACTCGGTGACCGCTTCGGCGATGGCGTTGTCGAGGCATCGGTTCAGGGTATTGAATTCCTCGGTGGGGATGGGCGCATTCACCTCCACGGCGAGCTCGGTCACGGCCTGGCAGACGTCTCCGTAGTCGTGGACGACCTGGCCCACGGTAAAACCACGATTCAGCATGTCCTGGCCGTGCCTGCCCGCGCTTTCGACGATCTGAAGATCTGCCTTCGGGGAGAGCCCTTCCAGTTGCAGGGCCTCGCCGAGCTGGGTGAGAAACATGGGGACTCCGTTCGTCAACTCCTCCTCGGTCGGTCGCGGCGCCGATCTCAAGGCGACCTTCGCCCGGGTGCGATCGATGAGAGCGCCCCGATGCGTGGCGAGGAATTTTTCGAGCATGGGCACTGCAGCCCGGCGCCCGATCGCATGCTGACCAGGTGTACCCGGGCGTTCCATGGCATCTCCTGCGTCGGGTCGGCTGCTCATCGGACGTCCCTCCTGCCTCGATGCAATACTCTATCGAGGTTCCGCCGCCCTATTTGTAGGGAGGTTTCTGGATTCGCCGGTCGTGATCCCCGACAAGCCCTCCGGCGGGGCCTGATAGACCGATGTCGACATTGAAGTTTGGAACGATCTGAAAGGAGAAAGCGTGCGAAGACTCGGTCCAGGGATCCGGGGTTCGCTGATCGCCTGCCTGGCATTGCTCTCCACCGGTTGCTCATCGGTGATGACGGCGCCCGGGCCCCTCCGGACGATTCCGTACAACCGGGACGGTCATGACAGTCGCTCGCTGGTCGTCCTTCTTCCGGGACGCGGCGGGCACGTGGAGGACTTCGAGAAGGCGGGCTTCCCGCAAATCGCACGCGAGCTCGGCCTGCTCATTGACATGCTCGCCGTGGATGCTGGGACGGGATACTACTACAGTGGGACCCTCGTGAGGCGACTCGAAGAGGACGTGATGAGCCCGGCCAGGGGACGTGGTTACCGGCAAATCTGGCTGGTCGGCGTTTCCATGGGCGGGCTCGGGGCGCTGACTTACGCCAAGGACCACGCTGATTCCATCTCCGGGATTCTTCTGCTCGCGCCCTATCTGGGAGACGACAAGGTGCTCGAAGAGATCCGCGCCGCCGGGGGACTCGAACGATGGTCCCCGCCGGAAACCCCGGATCCCAGGGACTACACGACGAGCGCCTGGAGCTGGCTCAAACTCTGCCTCGACCCGAACAGGCCTCTCTTGCCGATCTATCTCGGTTACGGATTGAGCGACCGCCTGCTCTCCTCGCACCTGCTCCTCCAGGCGTCGCTCCCCCGGAGTCACGTCTTCACCACCCCCGGCGGACACCGTTGGGACGCCTGGAGAGATCTGTGGCGGCAGTTCCTCGATGCGCGGGTTCTGGATGTTCCCGAGTCACCTGCTGCGCGACCAAGTTCGAACTTTCGATCACGTGAGGAGCCTGTGTGTGTCTTTTGTCGACGGAGCCACGGCAGGCCGGCCCCTCCGAGCGGAAAGGCCGGCCTTGCTCGTTCAGGGCAGCGTGGCGTCGTAGACCTGGCCGCTGTCCACGGCACTGCTCCCCTTCTTCATGGACTTCGGCACGGCCACGAGCACCGACCCGGAGCACGACGCCCCGTTGGCGTCCGTGGCGGTGAAGCGGACCGTGTAGACTCGCCCGTCGCCGTGGCCCGAACGTTCGGCCCGCAGAAGCACGAAACTCGCCTGCAGCACCGCATCCGGGCTGGTGTCCCCGTCCCCGAGACCCGACGTCGGCTCGTCCGACATCACCGCGTTCACCGTCAGCGTCACCGCGTCGCCCTGCGGGTCCACCACCCCCGACAGACCGACTGCCACGAGCTTGTGGTTGGGGGGC
The DNA here is from genome assembly GCA_018606725.1 of Acidobacteriota bacterium. GTDB lineage: Bacteria > Acidobacteriota > Polarisedimenticolia > Gp22-AA2 > Gp22-AA2 > JAGYID01. The sequence continues at coordinate 32,661 of JAGYID010000053.1, read as the reverse complement.
CAGAGCACCGCCGTCCGGGTGGAAGCGAGGGCGCAATTCGGCGGATCGTTGATGTTGAGCACCACGAGCGTCACCGAATCGGCGGCGCTGTCGAGCTGGCCATCGCTCACGACCAGATCAAAGGTCAGCACCTCCCCACCCGGATTTGTGGACGGGACCGCGAAGCTCGGCGCCGCGGAGAAGGCGTCCGACAGCACGACCGCCGTCCCGCCCGTCTGTGTCCACGCGTAGGTCAACGCATCGCCATCCGGATCGCGGCTCGCGGAGCCGTCGAGCACCACCACGGTGTTCTCGTTCGCGGCGGCGTCCGGGCCGGCATTCGCCACCGGCGCCTGATTCACGTTCGTGACGGTAACGTCCACCGAGTCGGTCGCCGTGTCAATCCCATCCCCGACCGTGAGTTCGAAGGTCAGCGTCTCGCCTGCCGTCCCGACCGGGGGCGCCGTGAAGCTCGGCGTCGCCGTATCCGCTCCCGCGAGGTCCACCGGCGTCCCCGCGGTCTGGACCCACGAGAACGACAGGGGTTCGTCGTCCGGGTCGTAGCTGGCGCTCCCGTTCAGGGAGACGGCCGACCGCTCCGGCACGATCTGGTCGTCCCCGGCTTCGGGGACCGGCGGGTGGTTCACGTTCACCACGGTGACATTGACCGTATCGGGCGCGCTCGAGCCGATGGGACTCGTGACGACGAGCTGGAACGTGAGCGTCGCGCCACCAGCGGGAACGGAGGGCGCCGTGACAGATGCCATGGCGCTGTCAGGATCGGTGAGGGTCGCCGACGGTCCGGCGATCTGGCTCCAGGAGTAGCTGATGGGCTTCCCAAGCGGGTCGCTGCTTGCGGAGCCGTCCAACGTGACGACCGTCCCCTCGTCGGGAGAGGAGTCGGGACCAGCGTCGGCAAGTGGGAGCTTGCACTTGCCCGCGGCGCCAGCGTCGAAGATGGCCTGGATTTCGGAGGCGGACAGGGCGCGGTCGAAGATTTCGACCTCATCGATGTCGCCTTTGAAGAATCTGCCACCTAAGTAGCCAGAACCGATCCGGAGGTTCGAGGTGGGGTAGATTGTCGTGAAGGTGAGCGTGTTCAATCCAACCAACTGGCCATCGACGTAGAGCCTGGAGTCTCCGGATTTGATCGAGAATGCGATGTGCCGGTAGACACCCGTTGGCGTTTGGAGGACGACGGGCATGGACACAGATCCTCCATCCGTGTAGGCGACAATGTTCCCGGCATCGAAGAGCTGGAGGTGGACAAACTCTCCGCCTGCGGGGGAAGAGACGATGGATTGGAAGCCTTCGGTTGTCGCGCTTGTTTGGACCCATGCATCGATGGTTGCTTCCGGACCCCCACCCCAGGTGCCGGGCACACTCACATAATCATCCAGGCCATCAAAGCTGAATGCCTGGCCGACCTCGCCGGTCGCAAACGTTGCGCCATTCATCAACGTCCCGTTGTTGGCGCCCTGAATATCATCCGCATTCCCATCTCCCGGCCACCAGCCCACCAGGCCAGTCGGAGGCGGCGTGCAGGTCTGCGCTGCTGCCTGGTCGCCGAGTGCGAAGACGAGGAGAAGGCTTCCCCCGCCAAGCAACGCTTTGAACATCTTGCTTGTGCATTTCATGACGCTCTCCTTCTGACGAGAAGGGATATGAATTCCATATGCCGGGTTCGCCACCCCGCAGCTGCCAAGTATCGGGATGGCGCGCGCCTTGGTTACTGAACCCTATGCGCCGGGGCTGTAATTGCAAGTAGTCTGCCAATGACGGTCGACTCCATGGCAGCTCGGCCCATCTGGTTTATTCGCATGAGGATCGTCGCGAAGGGCCGAATGGCGCAGCCGATCGGAAGCCGCAACACCGGGCCGAGGGCCGAGACCCAACCGATGGGCGAGAAAAGACCAAGCGGTTTCGTTTCATCGGCTTGTCGTGAGTCTCACCCGTGCGCTTCGGACGTCTCCTGAGATTCATGGTGGGATCGCCGATCGGAACTCAGCCGGCAGGCTGACGGGAAGCGGGTTTCCGGGTTGAATGACGTTCGTCGCGTTACCACTCGCGTCTCACCCACAGTCGCACGGACCTTCTGCCGCGGCCGGGGTCCGCCCATGTGGCGGGTCTCCGGCCGCGCTTCTTTTCTACTTCGTGGGCGTGCCGCTGATGTCGTCAATCAGAACCGCGCATCCCTCCTCAGCGCCAAGGCTCTTGATGATGCGGGTGGCCGCGAAACACCTCCTTCTCTTGCCTGGCGCGTCGAGGGATTCTCTTCCTTGACCTCACGCCGGCGCAGAGTGCGGCGCAATGACGCAGAGGGTTCATTCAAGCGAACCAAATGGTTAAGGCACGAGGGAAGGCGGAGGGGTGGTGGGGTGCGCGGCTTTCTGTCTCTCCGGACCCCATCAGAGAGCGCCCCGGTGAAGATATTGCGGCACAGCAGGTTCCGGCGTATAAGTGATTCAAAGAGTGCGTATCGTGATCGCCGGCGAGGTCGAGGAGCCTCGGCCCATGAGGCGGCGGCTCGCGAACGATGGGTGGTGATGCCGTATGTCGGTTCGCACCCCACGATCCCCAGGGGCAACATTCGCTCTTTCCTGCGCACTGGCCGTCTGGTTCGTCAACTGCGGCTCGGGCGACGGATCTCCGGGCGTGCCCGGTGCCGACCCCTTCCTGAGGCCGGGGGGGTGCATTTGCTACGACGGTGGCGGGAATTTCAGATCCTGCGTCGTCACCGCCGATTATCAAACGTGCCTTGATACCGTGACCACCTGCAACCCCTTCTTCTACACGAATGGCGACTGTTCACACTGGTGCCCCACCAGCCCGGAGCACTGTCCATGATGTCCAAGAAACAGTCGTCCGGAATCTTAGGGCATCTCCTGACCCACGATTACGGTTTCTCCCGATTTCCCTCCCGCTAATCTAACCAGTACCTTTCGACAAGTCGGCCGGGTCTTGCGCACGGTCAATTGCAGGAGAGTGCCTCATGTCCTTCGCGCTTTATGTTGTCGGGTTCCTGGTCTTCATCGGTGGCGTGGCGTGGGCCCTGATCACCGCCGGGGTGCGCCCCCTCTACGTGACGATCGCGTGCGTCATCCTGCTCGGCATCGGGATCCTGACCGGGGTGACCCAGACCCGGTCCAAGGACCGTTCGGCCTGATAGGGGGCCGCCGGGCGGGTTGTCCCCACTGCATGCTCGGAAGGAGGTCTGGCCGATGCCGTTCTTGCTTGTCTTGCTCGCCCTCGCGACACCTCGGATCGTCGCGCTCCTGTTGTGGTTCTTGACCGGGTGGTTCAACGGCCTCTTCCAGTCGCTCCTCTGGCCGGTTCTAGGGGTGGTGTTTCTGCCGACCACGCTCCTCTGGTACTCCGCCGTCCAGCACTGGTTCGCTGGACAGTGGACGCTCTGGCCCATCGTCGGGATGGTGGTCGCCCTGGTGATCGACAGCTCGCCTGCGGGTAGTCTGCGCCGGCGCGACTAGGATGTCTCTTCACCGAAGACAAAAGGAGAGGCTTCAAGCACATGGCTGAGCTTCCGCTATCCGGGGGTTGTCTCTGCGCCCGCGTTCGCTACGAGATCACCAAACCGCTGGTCTCCGCAGGCTACTGCCACTGCACGCGCTGCCAGCGGCGCACCGGCACGGCGGCGGCTGCGTCGGCCCGGATTGCGCCCGGCTCGCTGCGCATCCTCTCCGGGCAGGAGCTGATCAAGACGTGGCGCCCGCCGGACGGCTTCGCGAAGCTGTTCTGCTCGAACTGCGGCGGCGCCCTCTGGAGCCAGAGCCAGGAGGATCCCGAGGTGATCAGCGTCCGGATGGGCACCTTCGACAAGGATCCGGGCATCCGCCCGTCGGCCCGATCGTACGTCGCGTACGCCGCGCCCTGGGAGCCGATCCCGGACGATGGTCTGCCGCGTTTCCCCGAGGCGCGGAAAAGCTAGTTCCCCAAGCCCCCACGCGGACGGCCACCGGGGCCGCTAGTTGACCGAAAGGACGTCCTCGGGCTTCAGCAGGATGAAGGCGCATGATCCCGTCGCCGATTTCTTTTCGGAGGCGACGCACGAGAGGATGCCGCGCCGGAAGATGCGCGTGTCGCCCGTGTCGGGGAAATCCATCGTGAATCGGATCGTCTTCAGGGAGCTCGCCAGAGACTTCAGCTTCTCGTCCCCGCTCACGAAGCGGACATCCGTCACCTTGGGACCCGGCGCCAGGGCGACGAAGAATTCCGCGCTGCCGTCGCCTTCCGTCCCCGGCATGTCGTATGAGCGAAGCGTCCCGAGCCGATCACGCTGCTTGGCGACAATGAACGGAACCTTGGTTTCACCCACCAGCGCCGCCAGGTGCGCATGGCTGTCGGGCTTGGCGCCGGGTTCCGCCGCCGCGAGAGCATAGTATTCGATCGCGAGATCCCGCTTGCCCGTGCGCTCGTACACCTGCCCCAGGTGATCGGCGACGGCTCCATCGTTCGCCAGCTGCCACGCCGCGCTCAGATATCGCAGCGCCGTGGACGTCTCGCCCTTCCGAAAATGGACCCATCCCAGCGTGTCCCATGACGCCGCAAGCATGTTCACATTTGCCAGATCGATGGGCTTGAGCTGGTCGAGCCTGACGTTGCGCAGTTGGGCGATGAGCATGGAGACCGCCGATTCGCCGTAGCGTTGTGCCCGATCGAGGCGGGTATTCTGCTCGACCAGTGCATAGGCGACGTTGTTCCATACGAATGGAGAGGGCGCGAGCTCGACGGCCCGGTCGAAAGATTCCAGCGCCTTCTCCGTCTTCTTCAGGCTCATCTGCGCCTTGCCGAGATCCAGATACAGCCCCACGTTCTCCGGGTTGATCGCAACGGCTTTCACCAGCTCCGGCTCCGCCGCGGTGTATTTCTTCTGTTCCAGCAGCATCCTTCCGAGATTGGCGTGGGCCCATTGATCCAGCGGGACAATTTCGATCTGCTTCCGGAATTCCTTCTCGGCTTCCCCGTATCGCCGCTGGATCCAGTGGAGCCGTCCAAGGGTGTTGTACGCGTAGGGACTGAACGGATTGAGCTCCACCGCCTTCTTGAGCGCCTTTTCGGCCTTCTCGGGCTGGTGCAGGGCCAGGTAGGCGCGGCCCAGGTCACTGTAGGCCGATGGATGGTCCGGCTCCGCCTTGAGGACGCGTTCGACCAGTTCGGCCGAAGCGCGATAATCACCATTGTCGTACGCGGCGTTCGCCGCGTCGAGCAGTGCAGCCGTGTCGCCCCCCGAGAGTCCCTCGGTCCCGGCCTGCCCTCTCACCTTCACCGACATCCGCTGGTCGACATCGGCGAACACCGCACGGCGGAATGCCTGAAAATCATTCCGGCGATCCGCCGGCAGCTCACCGACCTTCAACTCCATGGTGCGCTCACCGGTGAACGTGGAACCCTCGATTGCGTACTTGGAGGAATAGCCGGCATAGTCACGCTTCAATTCGACCGGCAGCGGCGGACGGGCCTCGAATTGCCCGGAAAGCTGCAACGTCACGTGGTATTCGAACCGCCCTCGCCCCAGGTCAAGCGGCTTGCCATCTTCCGCGTCGTCCGGGTCCACGATCGCGAGCGTGCCGAATGGAAGCGTGAGGGTCGGCTCCTTCTCGAACCTGTTGAAGTAGTTCTGCCTGGTGATATGGAATCTGTATTCCAGCGGATTCTCGACGTCGGCGAGGGTGGGGATGTCCACGCTCGACACTTCGCCCTCCACACCGGAGGCCTGGGCGGCAAACTCCATGAGGCGCTTCCATTGCGCCTGAGGGATGGCGCGCACCGTCAAGCGCCCGAGCACCTGCATATCGCCACCGAACACGAGCCGGACGTCGGCCTCCAGTGTCCCAAGATCGTTGATTGACCCCTCCACCGTCGTGACCTGCGAGTTCGGCACCGCGGCCTCGGCCGGAATCTGCAGCAGGACGGAGCTGCCGTCGGCCGCCACCACCAGGGCATCCTTCTTGCGCACCAGGGGCAACAGCATGCGGAATGGAGCGAGCTCCGCGGTGGTGTCCAGCCAGATGTCCTCGCTGCCGATCCGCACATAGCTGATCACATGATCGAACTGGAGCGGGGAGGGAAGAGTGGGATCAATTTTTCGACTGGCGGAGGTGAGGGCCGCGCGCACACGCAGGCCCGCGACCTCCGCCATGGCCGCCAGAAGCGTGTTCTTGTCCTTGCAGTCGCCGTACCGATTGGCGAAGACCTCCGCCGCGGCATGGGGCTGATACCGCCCCGTGCCGAACGAAAGGCTCACGTAGCGGAATCCCTGGGCGGCGTAGCGGTAGATCGCGCGGAGCTTTTCGGTCGCGTCGGCGACATCCCTCGTCAGCTCTCCCACCTTGGCGCGGATCGCGTCATCGGGCGCCCGCCGGTCGCTTTCCAGCTTCGCATACCAGTCGCCGACCTCGCCCCAGCTCGCGAACGTCGTGATTTGCACGGCGGGCGCCTCCGGTTCGCTCCTGGCTTTCCCCTTTTTCTTCTTCTTGTCCGAGTCGTCTTCACGTTGCAGGTTCGAGGTCTTCCAGCTGTAGATGCGGCGCCCGTTCGCCTCGCCCGTCTCTGATGTGAACCCGGGCTGGGTCTTCACGTTCACGAACTTGGATGCCGGCACGTCGATCCGCAGCTCTTCGGCCTTGACGATGGCGGAGCGGGTGAAATCGTAGGCGGCCCAGAAGTGATTCGGCGCCATGGCCGCGTACTGTTCGAACTGCAGCTCATACTCGAGCACGTCCCCGGGTCGAAGCCCGGGAACGATGACGTGCTTCTGGCGGATGTCGCTGTACATCGGCGCGATCCGCGAGACCGGCGAGGACATGTCCTGAATGGCACTCCCCGGGATCTCCACCTTGGTGCCATCCGGCTTGATGACCCGACCTTTGAATGTCAGGCGCTCGAACTCCGAGTTGTAGTCCAGCACCACCTGACCGAGCTGCTGCAGTGCGCCTTCCGTCTGCACCAGCGTCCGCGCCCGCACGGTTTTCGTGCCGGTTCCATCCGCCTCGAAACGCAGGGAGGTGTTCAGGGACTCGATGACAAACGGCTCCTGCAAGAAATCGGGGGCCGCCGGCGGCGTGTCATGGCCCTGAGGGCTCACCATGGCAAGGGCCGGGAGAGTCCAGCCGAGGAAGAGACCTGCCCAGAGCCAAGCTGATTTCATTCGACCCAGACTGTGCGTAATGAACGAAATCCTCTCAAGCGTCCGTCCCGGGACATCGCTCGATGGCCCGCAGTTCAAGCCTCAGGCCTGCGGAAGGCGCGGGAACGGATGGCCCCCTGGGGGCGGGGACGCCGCCAGGCTCTGCTGCATCTTCTTGGTCCCGGTGATCTCGATGAGCACGCCGTGCCAGCCGACCGGCTCGCCGGCCGGATCGCGCACCAGGACGGCCTCCTCACGCATCCAGCGGATCTCGCCGCGGCGATCGAAGACGCGGTACTCGGCGCTGAGGAAGCCGGTGGTCCGGAGCGTCTCGTCGCTCAGTCCCTTCGGCGGGCTCACATCGTCGGGGTGGATAAGCTTCATCCAGAAATCGGGGTCGTTAACCCAGTCGCTCGATGGGTAGCCGAGCATCGTCTCGGTCTGCGGACTGATGTAGATGGTGCGGTAGGGCGGCTCGAAGTCGCACAGATAGACGATGGCGGGGATATGTTCCACGAGGCTCTTGAACCGGCTCTCCGTCTCCGCCAGTTGTTCCAAGAGGCGCGAATTCTCGATCGCCACCGACGCGAAGCTGGCGAGGTGGCGCGCCAGGCGCAGCTCTTCCCTGGTCCAGGCGCGCGGCCGCCGCGTGACGAGGATCAGCAGCCCGAAGCTCCGGTTGCCGCTGAGGAGCGGCACATAGGCGACGCCGCCGATCGACTGCGCCTCGCGGGCCTCGCCGTTCACCCGCGGGTTGCCCGCGGCGCGATCGATGGCGATCGGCGTGCGGCGCTTGAGGGCGTCACGGGCGGCGGTCGACCGGGAGAGATTGATGCGGAGGGCGGGAGCGTTGGGTGCGTGCCGGCCCGAGCTGGCCACGCCGTAAATCGTCCGCTCGCTCTTGTCGACCAGGGCGAGGTGGGCGGAGTGAACGCCGATCAGAGAGGCGGCCGCATTGACGATCCTGTGCAGCGTCGACCGCCGGTCCCCGAGCTTGGCGATATCGGCCGCCAGGCTGCAGAGACGGAGAAACTTCCTGTTGTCGGCCCGCAGCGCATGCCCTCGGCGATCCGAGTTGGTACGCGGCATCTGGGAGCCCTCAGCGGAGCGTGCGATTCGGATCTGACCCCAGACAGTTGAACGCTCTTGTACATCGGGCCGCCGATCCTGTCAACGAGAACCTGTGAGAACGGCATCGAGTGTCCGCGTCGGGGTATTCCTGCCAGGGCACAGTGACCGGGATCGACACTCGCTCTCGGCATCGACCGAGCCGCCTCCGCCGGGCGCGATCCGGTAGTCCCCGAAAGTGAAATCGACAACGGCCTCCATGTCTCTCAACTGCGTCGGGCCGGCCCCCGCGAAGCCCGTCATCAAGACCCTCAACCGCAGATGGTGGCGGTGCAGCCCTTGCCGTTGAACCGGATGCACTTGTATCCGACTCCCGAGACGCACTGAACCCCACGGTCGCAGCGCTTGTCCGGACAGCCGGCGGCGTAGGCGGGCGGGGCCGTCAGGTCCGAGAGCGCCGACAGATACGGCGGGCTCGGCGGCGACGGAGGGGCGAACACCGTGGCGGTGGCGACGACGATTGCCAGGATCACGACGAAATGAAGAGCCATCTTGAGTGGCTTGCGCATCGCAGGGACCTCCTTGGCCGGTCTCAACGAGGGAAGGTGCGCCTCACGCACGCCGGCATCCGGGAGCGGGCCGGCAGGATCATGACCGGGAAGGACCGACCTGCTGCCGGCGAAGCTCGCGCAGGCGGCGGTAGCCTGTCAGCTTGCCACGCTGTTCATCCCAGAGACGGTAGGTGAATGCCCGGAAGCTCGAGAGCAGCGTGATCGGCTTCACGGTTTGAAAGAGCGGATCGGCCCGGTGGCACCGCTCCAGGTTGTAATTCGGAATCCGCGGGCCCAGATGGTGGACGTGATGGAACCCGATGTTGCCCGAGAACCACTGCAGGACCTTGGGCAGCTTGTAGAAGGAGCTCCCCTTGAGGGCCGCCTCCGCGAAGCCCCACTCCCTGCGTCTCTGCCAGTACACTCCTTCGAACTGATGCTGCACGTAGAACAGCCAGAGGCCCACCGTCCCGGTGATCGCCATGACGGGAAGCTGAATCAACACGTAGGCCTTGATGCCGACGGTCAGGCTCATCAGCACCGCGATCGCCAGGAGCGCTCCATTCGTAAGATGCACGCCCAGGCGCTCCCGCGTGCCGACCGTGCGGGATGGAATCCTTTGATGGATCAGGAACAGGTATAAAGGCACAACGACGAACAGCACGAACGGGTTGCGGAAGAGACGGTACGCGATGCGCTTCAGCCGGGGCGCTTCGACGTACTCCTGCACCGTGAGCGTCCAGATGTCGCCGATGCCGCGCCCATCCAGATCGCCCGAGGTTGCGTGGTGCAACGCGTGCTTGTGCCGCCACTGGTGATACGGCGTGTACGTCAGGACCCCCGTGACGAACCCCAGGACATGATTCGCCCGCTGCGATTTGAAGAAGGAACCGTGTCCGCAATCGTGGAAGATGATGAAGATACGAACCATGAAGCCGGCGGCGGCGACGGCGAGCACCAGCGTCAGCCAGTAGGAGATGCGCAGCGTCCAGATCATCAGGCCGCAGAGCGCCAGGTATGGGAGGAGCGAATTGATAACCTGCCAGATGCTCTTCCGCAGCATCGGCTCCTGGTGCATGGTCACTGCGTGTTTCCAGGATTGCATTTTCACTGGCGCGCCCCTGAAACGTCGCGGCTGGGGAAGACTTCACCGCCGGCAGTCGTGGTGGGGGCGGCGACTCCGCCCCCACCGGATGCTGGTCGGTCCTAGACTGCCTGGCGAGCGGCGATCTTGTGGAAGGTCGAGTTGGTGACCTCGTCCGTGTGAACCTGGGGGGTTCCCACGACCACCTTCGCGAGCGTCTTCAGCACTTCCGGGTAGGTCCCGCGGTTGTACGTGTCCGCGTTTTCCTTCTCTTCCCAGAGACTGATCGCGATCGCTTCCTTGCCGTCCGTCGGGACGAAGGCGATCTCGTCCTTGAATCCACGCTGCTTGCGAAGGGTGGGGATGACGTCCGTCTCCAGCAGGCGGGTGAACTCGGCAGTGCTGTTCGGCTTCAGCTCCATGCGTACCGTGCGAGCGTACATGAGAACCTCCTCGGTTGTGGCGGCTAAGAATGCGAAATCAGATGACCTGACTTAGCTCAGATGACCTGAAGAGGGAGCAGGAACACTCGACTCATCGATCACGTTAGGTGAGTTCACTCCCTTTGTCAAGTGTGAGTCAGAATGCCAGGACTTTCGTCCATATGATTAATCAATTATAGTTAAGCGGCGAGGAGGAAGATGCTGATGGAGATTGCTCTGCTGATCAGGCGCCGGCTGGAAGAGATGGGGCTCGAGCAGCAGGACCTGGCACGGGCCACCCAGGTGACGGAGTCCTACATCTCGCAGTTGCTGACCCGGAAAAAGGCACCCCCCGCCCCGGATCGGACCGATCTCTACGACAAGATCGGGAAGGCCTTGAAGCTCCCGCATGGCGAGCTGGCCCGGTTGGCCGGCCTGCAACGGCGGGAGGAATTGATGAAGAGCCTTGGAGATGCACCGACGCCGCTGTTCAACGAGGTCCGGGAGCTGATTCTCCGCAAGTGCAACCCCGCCAGGAGAAAACACGTCCGTCCGATCTTCGAGAGGCAGCCCTTCGGCGAGCTCGAGCGCCTCGTCACCCAGACGCTCCTGGACGTGGTGAAGGGATTGGCCCGGGAAGAGTTGCAGAATGAACGTTGGGTCCGGCTGGTCGCCCGGCTCAGCCACCGGCGCTATGCACAGATGCGGGTGCTGGTCCGCGAGTTCCTGGACACGGACGTTTTCAGCCTGTCGGCGGAACAGTGTGTGGCCTTCCTCGATCCGCTGATCGAATCCTGGGACATCGACCTGCCAACGTTCGCTGTAGAAATCGTCTTGAATCGCAGAGTGGCCCGCGAGCCCCTGAAGAGGATCGAGTTCGTCGAACGGGAAACCGAACGGCCGACCGGCGACGAGCCGGGGCTCCGCGACTTGCTCAAGGACCCTTCCCTCGCCGGCGATGCGACCGCGGAGGAGATCGAGTTTCTGCGGTCGCTGAGGGTCAAGGGGCGACGACCGACCCGGCTCTATTACTACCGGGAACTGCAAAACCTTCGAGATCCGCTGCATTTCGCACCGCGCTGATTGACATCGGCGCATCCGGTCGAGTACCGTTAGCACTCTACAGCATCGAGTGCCAATAAGTCCGCGCCCATCCCCCGGCATATTCGACACTCACAGGCGGAGGCCATCCCAATGAAAACCACGGTGAAACCACTGAGCGACCGTGTCCTGGTCAAGCGAATCGAGCCCGAACAGAAGATGAAGAGCGGCATCATCATCCCCGACACGGCCAAGGAGAAGCCGCTCGAGGGAAAGGTCGTTGCCGTCGGTGCCGGTCGCCTGGACGACCACGGCAAGCGGATCGCGCTTGACGTCAAGGCCGGCGACCGGGTGCTCATCGGCAAGTACATCGGCACCGAGGTCAAGATCGACGATATCGAGCACGTGATCGTCCGCGAAGAAGAGATTCTCGGAATCATCAGCTGAAAGGGGAAGAATCCATGTCTGCAAAGGAAATTATCTACTCGGAGGACTGTCGTCAGGCGATCCTCCGCGGCGTGAACAAGCTGGCAGGGGCGGTCAAGGTCACGCTCGGACCCCGCGGCCGGAACGTGGTCCTCGAGAAGAAGTTCGGGGCGCCGACCAGCACCAAGGACGGCGTCACGGTGGCGAAGGAGATCGAGCTGGAAGACCCCAGAGAGAACATGGGCGCCCAGCTCGTGCGTGAAGTCGCGAGCAAGACCTCGGAGATTGCCGGGGACGGCACGACCACAGCCACGGTGCTGGCCCAGGCGATCTACCGCGAGGGTGTCAAGGCGGTCACAGCCGGCGCCAATCCAATGGACCTCAAGCGGGGGATCGAGAAGGCTGTCGAGAAGGCGATTGAGGAGCTGCAGAAACTCTCGAAGCCCGTCAGCGGCAAGGCGATCGGCCAGGTTGGGACCATCTCCGCGAACAACGACGAGGCCATCGGAGAAATCATCGCGCAGGCGATGGACAAGGTCGGCAAGGACGGCGTCATCACGGTCGAAGAAGCCAAGGGCCTCGACACCTCCCTCGACATCGTCGAGGGGATGCAGTTCGATCGGGGTTATCTGAGCCCCTACTTCGTCACCGACGCCGAGCGCATGGAGTGCGTGCTGGAGAGCCCGTACATCCTGATCCACGAGAAGAAGATCTCCAACATGCGCGAGCTCCTGCCGCTCCTCGAGCAGGTGGCCAAGAGCGGGCGTCCCCTGGTGATCATCGCCGAGGACGTCGAGGGCGAGGCGCTGGCGACGCTCGTCGTCAACAAGTTGCGCGGCACCCTTCAAGTGCTCGCCGTCAAGGCGCCGGGCTTCGGCGATCGCCGCAAGGCGATGCTCGAGGACATCGCCATCCTCACCGCCGGCAAGTGCATCACCGAGGACCTCGGCATCAAGCTCGAAAATCTCACAATCGAGGACCTCGGCCAGGCCAAGAAGATCACGGCCGACAAGGACAACACCACGATCGTCGAGGGCAAGGGCAAGCGCGCCGACGTCGAGGGCCGGGTGAAGCAGATCCGCGCCCAGATCGAGGAGACCACCTCCGACTATGACCGCGAGAAGATGCAGGAGAGGCTCGCGAAGCTGGTCGGCGGCGTGGCGATCATCAAGGTGGGCGCGGCGACCGAGTCCGAGATGAAGGAGAAGAAGTCCCGGGTCGAGGACGCCATGCACGCCACCAAGGCGGCGGTCGAGGAGGGGATCGTCCCCGGCGGCGGCATCGCTCTGGTGCGCGCCATCCCGGCCCTCGAAAGGCTCAAGGAGAAGAGCGAGGACGTGCAGACCGGGATCAACATCGTGCGGCGCGCTCTCGAAGAGCCGATCCGGCAGATCGCCATCAACGCCGGCTACGAGGGTTCGATCATCGTCCAGCAGGCGAAGGAGAAGGACAAGCCGGCGGTCGGCTTCGACGCTTACAGCGGCAAGTGGGTCGACATGTTCGATGCCGGCATCATCGACCCGACCAAGGTCACCCGCACGGCCCTGCAGAACGCGGCCAGCATCGCGGCCCTGATGCTGACCACCGAGGCGATGGTGCACGAGATCCCCGAGAAAGAGAAGGCCGACATGCCGGGCGGATCGCGCGGCATGGGCGGGGACATGTACTGATCCCAGGCTCCGGTCCGTAGATTCATCGAGCCCCCCGGGTTCCCCCCGGGGGGCTTTTTTTTTGAACTCGAAGGCGGAGAGGCGTCGGCCTGTTTCAGGGCATTCCTGACAGCGGCTCAGATTCTTATCGATGTCGAATCAGGAACGTCCCGAATCTCCCGGTCCCCAACATTGAAGTACAAGTGTTGCTGTGAAAGCGGCCCGGCGTGTCGCAATCAGGAACGAGGCAGGCACGCGGCACGCCGTGGTGCGTGGAGGACCGTCCCGATGACCAGTCCGGCACCGCTTGTCGCGGTCGTGCTTCTGGCGTTTCTGGTCGGGGCGATGCTCCCCGTCCTGTACCAGCTGTACTGCATTCTAAGAAGGGCCCGCGTCCTGCTCGACACGGCGGGGCCTGGCCTCGAGAGAGCCATCGCCCAGGTGGGTCGGGCCGCGGACCGGGTCGACGGGATCGCCGCGACCTTCGAGGCGGGCTCGCGGCCGCTCAGGCCGCTGATCGCGGCCGCGTCCGGGCTGGGCCAGTTGATCGACCGCTCCGGAGAATGGCTGCGCATGGCCATGTCCGCGGGCGGCGCCGTCGGGCCGGCGGTGAAGGCCGGCGTCCGCGCCTTTTTCGTCGGCGCCGATGACCGGCCGGGGACCGAAGAATCTCCGGCTCGCCGGCTTCACAGCTAGACAACGAGGAGAGACATCATGAAGACCCTGTCCGATGTCGTGACTCTTGCGGCCATCGCCGCGACACTTCTGATCGTGAGCGCTGCGCCGGCAATCTGCCAGCAAGGCCACGGCGACATGCCCTCGCACGGCGCACAACCGCAAGGCGCCACGCCCCCGCATCAGCACGACATGATGGAGATGTCGGCGATGCACCAGGAGCCGCACCATGTGCTGGCCATGGCCTACCGGGACAACCTGGTGAGTTTCGCCAGGGCCCTGCAACATCAGGCGGGCCAGGCGAAAACGGTCGACCCTGAGTTCGCGCGTGCTGCAGTTGCGGAGATGAAGCGGAGCTTCAATCAGATGGAACAGCACCATCAGGATCACATGAAGACGATGGACGACACAATGAAGGCAGGAATGGCCGACACGATGAAGCAGATGGACGCGCATAACGCGGCGATCAAGGAACATCTCGCCGAGCTGGATCACGACGTTCACACCAGCGCGCCGGACGCCACGAGCGTGTCGCAGCACGTCGCCGAGATTCTCAAGCATTGCAATGGCATGTCCAAGATGCATGCCGGCACCATGGATCACAAAATGGCCGGGCCCAAGGACCCCATGAAGAACTGAGTCCGGACATTGGGAGCACACAATGAAGATGCGAGTCCTGGTTCCCCTCCTGTTCGCGGGCGCGCTGGCCATGCTCGGGGCGCCGCCGGCGTCGGCGGCATTCGAGGAGATCGATCCGGGAGTCTACCGAATCGATTCGAAGACGATTGACGACCTGCTGGACATCCGCAGCCATGCGGACGTGAACGTCCTCATCCTCGAGGACAACGCGACGAAGGACATCTCCGACGCGCACATGAAGCTACTGCGGGAGTGGGTGGATTCCGGGGGCGTCCTCTGGGTGGCCGGAGACGGTCTCGAGAGTTCTCTGGCGCAGACCGTCGCGCCGTTTCGGTTCGAGTCTTTCGACTTCGTCAGGTCCTCCAGCGGCAATCGCGGCGGTGAGCTCATCGTCAAGGGACTCTCGCCCCGCATGACCATCGCGGACCACGCACTCACGGCGGGCGTGAGCCAGCTGTACCTCTTCGCCCAAAGCAAGTTTGACGGTACCGAGCGGGCCACGCCGCTCGTCCAGATGGGCGACAGCGCCGGGAACAGCGGCTGGGTTCTGGCCGCCATCCCGGTTGGGCGCGGCTTCATGATCCTGGACGGGACGGCGCGCAAGGGGCATTGGCTGTTCCGGAGACTGAAGGGATTCAACGAGGCTCATCCGAACAGCCTCAAGCAGGACTCGGGCTGGAACAGCTACGACTGGGAGCAGTTGCGCTCCAATGTGCGGGGCCACGCACGCCAGGCGCTGACCGGGGACGATTGGAGCCCGCCAACCGGCTACTGAGGGTTGCGGCGGCCTGTCGCGTCCAGGCCCCCCGCTCGCCCGTCAGGGATTCTCCCCCGCCCATTCAGGTGCGGCCCGATACCCGGCCTCTCCGTCAAGTGCGAAGGTGTAAAGCGCATCGTGCAGGCGGGCCTTGGGGTTGCCTCGGAAGTCGAGGCTGCCACCCGCGGCGCGGTCGTCGTTCAGCCAGATGGAAGGATCGTCGCAGTGGAAATCGTCATGAGTCATGGGAGGTGTCCAATGAAATCGCTTCAACTGATGGTCTGTGTGGTTGCCGGGGTCCTTCTCGCGGCCTGTGGCGGGACCGACCAGGCGCAAATCGAGTCCACCGAGTCCGGCGCGACTCGGTCCGGGTCGGGATCGGGAACACCGCAGGTTCACATGGTCGGCATACCGGCCGGCACCGAGCTGACCCTGGCGCTCGATACGACGCTGAGCTCCGAGACCAGCACCGCCGGCGATACCTTCACGGCAACGGTGGTGGAGCCGATCGTGATGGATAACCGCGAAGTGATCCCCGCAGGCAGCACGATCGAGGGACGAGTGACCGATGCGACGCCGGCCAAGAGAGGCGCGGGCGAGGCGAGGCTTGCATTGTCAATCAATGCCCTCAGGCTCGCAAGCGGGTACCACACCAACATCGTGGGCAGCTTCCAGGAAATCAGCGAGTCCAAGAAGGGACGCAACGCGGCGGTCATCGGCGGGTCGGCAGCCGGTGGCGCGTTGCTGGGGCGCATCCTGGGGAAGGACACCAAGGGCGCGGTGATCGGCGCCATCGTCGGCGGCGGCATCGGTACGGCCGTCCTGGTGGGCAGGGACAGAGAGCAGGCGGTCATTCCCCAGGACACACCGTTCGGAATCAGGCTCGAAGAGGCGATCCAGGTCCCGCACCAGGGGTCTCGCGCGTAGCGAGGAATGCCATGAAGCATGCTGCTACCGTCCCTCTGATGGTGTTCTGCTTCGCTCTGCTTTCGGCCGGGGCTTCCACCTCCACGCTCGCCGCGAAGCAGCAGAACCAGGGTCAGGAGCACAAGGACAAGCTCGTGCAGTGCACGATGAACTTCGACCTCAAGAGCTGGTCCGCCTTCTACAAATCATCGAACGGTGATGGAACCATCGCCTGCGACAACGGACAGACCGCGAAGGTCAAGATCAAGGCCAAAGGCGGAGGAATCACCTTCGGCAAGTCCGACGTCATCAACGGGACCGGACATTTCTCGGGCGCCCGCAGGATCAACGAGCTGTTCGGGTCGTATGCCCAGTCGGAGGTGCATGCCGGCGCCGGCAAGTCGGCCGCCGCTCAGGCGCTCACGAAGGGAGAGATCTCCCTGACGCTCAGCGGAACCGGACGGGGCGTCGACGTCGGCTTTGCCTTCGGAAAGTTCACCATATCGGCGTCGGGAGCATCCTGACAGTCAATTCAGAAAGTTCCCGACTTTTGCGATACGCCGGCCCGAGGTAAAAGCACTTTGTTCTTTGAGAGCACCTTGTCCCTGTTGTGCCCTTATGCTGATGAACGAGGACACGGGCTTAGGAGAAGAGGAGACGCAGATGCGCAAATTCAAGAGCCGGGATGTTCTCGCCGGAGCCATGGCATGCCTGCTGGCTGTTGCCTTGGGCGGATGTTGCAAGAGCGATGACGATGCGGATCACAGTCTCTCCCTCGCGGGAGCGTTGGGCGGATCCGGCGCCACCGTGCCTGCCATTGACCTGGGCGGTGCGAACAGCTTCCGGGTGCTGGCCAGCTCCACGGTCGCCAATACCGGTCCGACCTCGGTGGATGGTGATCTCGGGGTGAGCCCGGGCTCCGCCGTGACCGGATTTCCCCCAGGGACCATAAGCGGGTCGTTCCATGCGGCCGACCCGGTCGCCGCCACCGCGCAAGGCGACTTGACCACCGCGTATCTCGACGCGGCGGGACGCCCCCCCGGCACCTCGGTGTCCGGGAACATCGGCGGGCTGACTCTTGCCCCTGGCGTGTACACATCCACCTCCACGCTGGCGATCTCGGCAGGCGATCTCACCCTCACCGGCCTGGGAGACTCCAATGCGGTGTTCATCTTCCAGATAGCGTCCTCGCTCACCGTCACAACCGGTCGCAAAGTCATCTTGACCGGCGGCGCCCAGGCGTCCAACGTTTACTGGCAGGTCGGCAGCTCGGCGACTCTCGGAACCTACTCGTTTTTCAGTGGCACCATCATGGCGCAGGCATCGATCACGCTGCAGACCGGCGCATCGCTGGAGGGCAGAGCCTTGGCACGCACCGGAGGGGTGACACTGGACTCCAGCGTCGTCTTCCCGTAAGGCTTGAGGTGCCTGCTCCGCACACAGCAGAAGGAGATCTCATGCGAAAAATGATTCTGACCGTCATCGCCGCGCTGCTCCTGACGGCGGTCCCGGCCCTGGCGGACAACGGTGACAAGGGCGACTGGGAATTGGGCCTCTTCGGCGGCTACGGCTGGCTGGACGACTACGGCCCGTACCGCCCGAGGAACGACTTTCTCTATGGCGCCCGCGCCGGCTACTTCTTCACGCCGCACTGGAGCGCCGAGCTTGCCTGGCAGCGTCTCCCCACCTTGACGAAATTCCCCGAGAGCCTCGGTCTGCGGGACGAGAACATGACCCTCGATTGCTACCGCCTCAACATGCTGTACAACTTCAACGAGGGGGACAGCTTCCGACCATTCCTGACCGCGGGGGTCGGCTGCGAACACGTCAACATTCGCGCCTACGGTGACCGGTCGGACGTGGGCTATAACGCCGGCGGCGGTCTCCGTTGGTTCCTGACCCCCCACTTCGACATGCGTCTCGATGGCCGCGTCGTCCTGACGCCCGTGGGCGGCGACATCGACTCGACGCAGCAGAACATCGAGGGCACCTTCGGAATCGGCTGGGTCTTCGGTGCTCCTCAAGCCGCCACTCCGGCCGCCACGACGCCCGACACCGACACGGATGGTGACGGCGTCTACGACCGGACCGAACCCCGAGGGGATGGCCCGTGGATCAGTGGGGCTGCCCGCTGGACAGCGACGGAGACGGTGTGCCCGACGGCGTCGACCTCTGCCCCTACACGCCTCGCGGCGTGAAAGTGGACGAGGATGGATGCCCGTTCCCCGCCGCCGCGGTGCCGCTGATCCAGATTCTCCGTGAGCGCAAGGCGGTGGTCCTGCACGGGGTCGAATTCGACATCGACAAGGATACGCTCCGGCCGGCATCGCTCACCACGCTGGACGAGGTCGCCGCATCGCTCAAGGACTGGACCGACACCAGGCTGGAGGTCCAGGGCCATTGCTCCGAGCCCGGCAGTGACGAACACAACATGGACCTGTCTCGGCGCAGGGCCGCTGCCGTCAAGGACTACCTCGTCTCCCGCGGCATCAGCGCCTCCCGTCTCGAGGCCAACGGCTACGGCGAGACCAGGCCGATCGCCGGCAACGACACGAAGGCAGGCCGGCAGCTGAACCGCAGAGTCGAGCTGCACGTCATCGAATAGGCGCTTGTCCGGGTCATCGGCCGGGCGCTCCCGGCCGGCTCCGGCTCGCGTCACTCTCACGAGGCCCCGGGGGACTCCCCCCGGGGCCTCTTTGGCAGGTGGGCACAGGTAGGCGCACGGATGATCAGTCGAGGCGGGACGGCGCTGGCGGCGTACCTGACGGCGTGCCTGGCGGCGCCGGCGTGGGCCGGAGAGCTGGCCGGAGTCACCCTCCCCGAGCGGACGGCGGTCGATGAGTCGACACTTGTGCTCAACGGCATCGGTCTGCGCGAGGCGACCTGGCTCAAGATCAAAGTGTACGTCGCGGGCCTTTACTTGCAGGCGAAGTCATCCGACGCCGACGCGATCCTCCGCGCCGAACTCCCGAAGAGGATCGTCTTCGTCTTCGTCCGCTCGGTCAGCCGGAAAAGGATCATCAAGGAGTGGGACGACAGCCTCAAGGCGAACATCGGGGAGGACTTCCCCGCCCTGGAGGATCGCATCGCAACGCTTCGCGCGTGGATGCCGGACACCGTCAGAAAGGGAGATGAGATGACGCTCACCTACCTGCCCGGGACAGGTGTCGTCGTGAAGGTCCAGGGCGAGTCCAAAGGGACGATCCCCGGCGCCGACTTCGGCCGCGCCCTGTTCACCATCTGGCTGGGCGCGAAACCGCCGAATCAGAGCCTCAAGACGGGTCTCCTCGGGAGTGGCTGATATGGGGCGTTCGCGGGACTGGATCGATGCGCGGCCTCAGGCTTCGATCAGTCCCTGGCGGATGGCATAGCGGACGAGGCCGGCCGTCTCGTGGATGTCGAGCTTTCCCATGAGCCGCATCCGGTGGGTCTCGATGGTCTTGACGCTGATCCCGAGGAGCGTGGCGATCTCCTTCATCGTCTTTCCCTCGGCGACGAGCTGCAGAACCTCGCGCTCGCGCCCGCTCAGGGGAGTGGTGCGCAACTCTTCCCTCGCGAGATAGGCCTGCAGGAGGGCCGGCGAAAGGGCGTGGCTCATGTACAGCGCGCCGGCGGAGACGTCCTTGATCGCCTTGACGAGGATCGCCGCGGCCTTGGTCTTCAGGAGAAAGCCGTTGACCCCGGCCCGCAGCCCCTCGACGACGTACTGCTCCTCGGTGTGCCTCGTCAGAATGATCACTTTCGTATCCGGCGATACCTTGCGGATTCCCCGGGTGGCATCCAGACCGTTCAACAGGGGCATCGTCAGGTCGAGGACGGCCACGTCCGGCCTGTGTTTCCCGGCGAGCCGCACCGCCTCTCGACCGTCCAGGGCCTCTCCGACCACAACGACACCCTCGCGCTCCAGGAGGCCCCGAAGCGCCTGGATGAACATCGCGTGGTCGTCGGCGAGAAGAACTCGTAACGGCACGATCAGCCTTCGAGCGGTATGTGCATCAGTAATTCAGCGCCCTGACCCGGCGCCGAGGTGATCGCGAGCGTCCCGCGCAGGAATTCCAGGCGCTCGCGCATGCCGACGAGACCCAGGCCCCGCTCTCCGTTTGCTGCGGTCACCGCGGACACGTCGAAGCCGATTCCGTCGTCGCGGATCGAACAGCGGACCGCGCGCGCCTCCCTGCTCACCATCACCGCGACTGCGCCCGCCTGGGCGTGCCTGATCGCGTTATTGAGCGCCTCCTGGACATTCCGGTAGAGCGCCGTTTCCACAGCCGGGGGCAGCCGGCCTTCCGTCGATCCCTCGACGGTGATCGCCAGCCCCGACCGCTTCGACATCCCCTTGGCCAGGAAATTGAGCGCCGGGAGCAGGCCCAGGTCGTCCAGGATGGTCGGCCGGATCTCGTGGGCCAGCTGCCTGAGCTGCTCGTCCATCTGATCCAAGAGCTGCCTGACGAGGGTCAGCCTCTCGCTCCCCTGGGGCGAAAGGTCGTGGGACAGCTCCTCGAGGGCGAGGTGGGTCGAGGCGAGCAGCCCCCCGGCCTCCTGGTGGAGCGCGTGTGCAATTCGCTTGGCCTCCTGCTCGATGCGCTCGTTCATCCGGCGCAGCACCGCGATGGCTTCGCGGAAGGCGCGATGGCTCATTTCGAACGGCATCAGGCTCTCGATGAACACGTCCTCGGCGCGCTTGATCAGCAGCGCTTCCTCGATCTCCTCCGACAGGCCGGGGATGACGTCCTTCAGGGCCTGGTGATGGAGCGCCGCGATCCCGAGCACGCCCACGCCGTCGGTCAGCGTTCCGCGTCCCATTTCGTACACCCGCCGAAGCGCGCGCTCGTTGGGACGAGCGAGATAGTCCCGGAGGGCGTCGGAATACTCTCGCTGCAGCTCGCCCGCGATCTCCCTCACGCTCCGCCTCCTTGACGGCGCGCCGACGGCTTCATGACAGCCACTTCCGGGCGGTCACCGTCGTCCCTTTGCCCGGGACGGAGATAATCTCGAGGCTGTCCATCAGCCCCTTGACCCCTCTCAGACCGACGCCCAGGCCGCCCGCCACGGAGTACGAAGCCTGCAGCGCTTCCTTGATGTTCGGGATGCCCGGTCCGTGGTCGCGGGCAATGACGGCGATGCCGCGCCGGCCTCCGTCCTCGATGGCGTGAAAGAGCACCTCTCCACGCCCGGCATAGTCGAGGATGTTGCGCGACAGTTCCGTGATGACCGCGGCCAGCATCGCCCACTCAGCGGGCGAGAAGCCGATTTCCGCGGCAAGCATTCGGACCTTCCGGCGACCGGCGATCACGTCGTCTTCGTTGACGATGTCCACGTGATCCTCGAGAATCATCCATACCAGCTGGGTAGGCCATATTATCCAACCCTGCGGATTGAAGATCAATCCCTTGCGCTGGAGGACGCCGGAAGGCCGTCTCGAGGACCACGCGGAAACGTTCAGGTGCTCATGATGCGTTTTCCGGCCCGCCGAGTTTTCACCCGCCCCTTGCCCCCTAACTTCCGTGCCGCTCTTCCCTTCGCTGCCGTCATTCGTCCGCCTCTGCTCTTCTTGGCCATAGTCCTGCCTCCATCTGTGGCACGGGAGACATGTTCCTCCCTGCCAGGAATGTTCTTACCCCCGCCGCGCGAACCCCACAAGTCGGGAGTTCTCTGAATCGATTGTCAGAAACTCCTGACAGCGGCGCGCCAGGAGGCGCCGCACACGCAACGAGGCCCCGTGGGGTCTGCCCCCGGGGCCTCGCGACTGCGACTCGAATCAAGACCGTCTAGAAGATTTCGTGCAGCTCGACTCTGCGATTCTCCTGCCGGCCTGCGGCCGTGGAGTTGTCGGCGATGAATCTGGTTTCGCCGTAACCGTTTGCCACGAGGCGGCCTCCATCAATGCCCTCGGAGACGAAATACGCCCTCACGGCCTCCGCCCTTCGCTGGGAGAGATCCATGTTGTGGATCGTGGTGCCGGGCTCGGAGGTGTGGCCCTGGATCTCGACGGAGACATTCGGCCAGGTCCGCAGCGATGCGGCGACCTGGTCGAGCGTGTTCCGCGACTCGGGCCGGAGCGTCGCCTTGTCGATGTCGAACTCGACGCCTTCCAGGATCAGCGGTCTCTTTTCGGCGAACAGCGGCTCTGAACTCGGCCGGTAGGCGGTGGCCGGCATGTAGCCGTAGTTCGGGCTCGTCTGCGCAGCAACCGCGGTTCCCGGGGCCATCGTGTGGGACCACAGGAGAGCCGTGGTCTCGAAGTTGAGCCCGCCGGTCTGGCGCTGATCATGGGCACCCTGGAAGCGGGTGATCGCGCTGATGGTCGTGTTGTCCAGTTCACCCTTGTGATAGCTGCCGGGCGCCAGGTACCGATTCTGCTGCAGGATCCGCTGAGCGTCCTCGATTGCCTTCACCGAGGCGTACGTGGCATCTCTGTTGGTGTCGAGGGTACCAGTGCCGGCTGCCTGT
This sequence comes from Acidobacteriota bacterium, assembly GCA_018606725.1. Taxonomy (GTDB): domain Bacteria; phylum Acidobacteriota; class Polarisedimenticolia; order Gp22-AA2; family Gp22-AA2; genus JAGYID01. Next base: position 9,870 of record JAGYID010000053.1, on the reverse strand, counting down.
ATCGACCCCGTGAGGGCGACCGCGACAAGCATGGCCATGAACACTTTTGATGCATTCAGTATTCGTGACATGTGTGTGACCTCCAGGCGCCACCGTAACAGACGCGGCACCCGGGATCTGTTCAAGATTGCTCAGAGTCGCTGAATATCAGTCGTGCAGGACGACATTCAGCAGCGAGCTGTGGACTTCCAGCCCGGCGCCGTAGTCGATGAGGCCCAGCTTGCGGAACTTGTTCATGAAGAAGCTGACTCTCGAGCGCGTGGTGCCGACGATCTTCGCCAGCGTCTCCTGGCTGATCTTCGGAATGACCGGCTCCGTCTTGCCTTCTTTCCCGAAATTGGCCATCAGGAGAAGCACCCGGGCCAGCCTCTTCTCACTGGAGTTGAAGAGCTGATCCACCAGATCCTCCTCGAGCCGGATGTTGCGCGACAGCAGATAGGCGAGGAACAGCTCGGAGAAGACCGGTTCGTCGTGGAGCACACGGATCGTGCCCGATTTCTCCAGCCGCACGATCGAGCACTCGGATATTGCGGTGGAGGTTGCCATGCGCAGATGCTGGCCGCCAAGGCATCCCTCTCCGAAGAAGTCGCCGGCGCCCAGAATGGCGATGACCGCTTCTTTGCCGTGTGTGGACACCACGGTGAGCTTGACCCTGCCTTTCTGGATATAGAAGATCGCCTCCGCCGCGTCGCCTTGCGAAAACACCAGCTGGTTCTTGTGGTAGCCAGTGATCGTCTTCCCTTCTCCAACCTTGGCCAGAAAGGCCTTGGGGTCGAAAGGCGGCATTCCGTTCGGTTTCATCTGCGATCTCCAGCCCGGCGGGAGCGGAATCATTAGAACCGATTGGACCGGCCTTCGCTGTCAGGACCCTCCTGAACTTTGACTCAGGTAACTTCCGACTTGTGGGGCGCGCACGACCAAGGTACAGATTGACGCGTCATGAAGCCACTCATGTCGACTGCGGCCCTGCGGGTGGTGGCGCTCGGCGGCGACGCCGGGCAGCCGGCCATGATGCGCGGCATCGCCGAGGCCTTCCTTGACGTGGGAAGGGATTTCCACTGGGCCGTCGATCGCGTTGGCGATCCGTCGGCGAGGCAGGCGATCGCGGCCGCGGATCTCATCGTGCTCGGCCCGGGGAGCGTGTACGCGAACCTCCTCCCCGTCCTCCTGGTCAGGGAGATCGCGGAGGAGATCGGCCGCTGCCGGGCACGCGTCGTGCTCGTGATGAACCTGATGACCGAGCCGGGGGACGTGGACCTTTACGTGGCCTCGGACTTCGTGCGGGCAATCCGGCGGAACGCGCCCGAGGTGCCCATTCACGATGTGCTCCTCAACGATGCGCCCATCCGGAGCGATCTGGTGGTGAATTACGCACGGTGGGGCGCGTTGCCGATCGGGTACGACACCGAAGCTCTCGAGGCTTTGGGTTGTCGTCCGCTGAAGTGCGACCTCCTGTGGAACGGGCCCCTGGTGCGCCACGACCCACGCAAGGTGGGGCGCGCCATGCTGGGCCTGCTGTCCGGGTTCGAGATGTGGGCCCGAAGCCGCCCGCGGAGCACCGCCCCCGCCGCCTGATCCCCGGGGTTTGCAGCCACAACCGCCCCAAACACGCCGGTTTGTCAGGGATTCCCACCAACCGATTCAGTCGCGTCCGGACAGAGCGCCTCCGCATCCTGTGAGAAGGTGCAATACACAACGTGGAAGGGTGCCCCGTGCGAGCCGTGCGAAGCCGGACGACATCGTGATCTCAGACACCAGGCATCCCCGACGTCATCCCCGGGTCGCGATCCTTCTCCTCGCGGTCCTCTCTGCCGGCACCCTCGCGGGGTGCGCCATGTTCCAGAAGTTCAACATGGTCGAGATCCACCAGGAGTCGGCCCTCCGTCAGGATCGGAACCCGGTGATCGTCATTCACGGCTTCATCGGCTCGAAGCTGAAGAATGATCAGACCCACGAGTCGGTCTGGGGCCGGTTCGTCGATGCCATCAAGCGCGGCAAGCCCGACGACCTGAGCCTGCCGATCGACCTGCTCCCGATCACCGCGAACCGCGACGACCTGGTGGCGTACGACATCTTCGAGAGCGTGGCGGGGGTGAGGTTCTACGGCGCCCTGCTCGATTCGCTGCGCGATGTCGGCGGCTACCGCTTCGGAGACATCAAAGATCCCCGGCCGGGCGATACCGCCTTCGTCTATTACTACGACTGGCGCCGCTGCAACGTCGAAGCCGCGATTGGATTGGGGCAGGCGATCCAGCGGATCAAGGGGCGTCTGCGGGCACCCGACCTGCGCTTCGACATCGTCGCCCACAGCATGGGCGGCATGCTGGCGCAGTATTACCTGAAGTACGGAACCGCGGACGTGGTCAGCGACGGGCGCGAACATCCGGTGACCTACGCCGGGGCGACGAACCTCGCCCGCGTAATCCTGCTCGGGGTGCCGAACCGCGGCACGATGTCCGCCTTCCGCAGACTGAATACCGGCTTCTCGCGCACCATGTCGTCCGAGGTGATGTTCACGATGCCGTCGCTGTACCAGCTGCTGCCGTTCGACGGGCGGGGGCACTTCGTCGATCCGCAGGGACACCCGGTGGACGTGGACCTGTACGACGCCTCCACCTGGATCCGCAACGGCTGGTCGGTCTTCAACCCCGGTCAGCGGTCCAGGCGCCTGGAGGCCATGGGGATCAACGGCGCCCGCCCGGTGCGCGGCGCAGCGGACGACCCGATGACACAGCCGCGCGGGTTCCTGCAGGCGGCGCTCGATCGGGCGCACGCCTTCCACGCGGCCCTCGAGCGCGACAGCCCGGAAGGCGCGCCGGTGCCGATCCACATCTTCGGATCGGACTGCATCCCGACCCTCGACCGCGTCGTCCTCAAGCAAACCCCCCAGGGGACACTGACCATGCTGGACGACGAGGCCACGCCCCACCGCGATCTCAATCAGATCGAGAAGGTCATGATGGCGCCGGGCGACGGCACGGTCACCGCCGATTCGCTTCTCGGCATGCCCCCCGCCGGGGCCGTCACGGACCAGGCGCAGGCCTCGATGAGACCCGAGTTCGCCTCCACCTTCTTCTTCTGCGAGAGTCACGGCATGCTCCCGACCAACCGCGGCTTCCAGGACAATCTGTTCTACGTCCTGTTCCACACCCCGCAGCGGCCGAATTCACCCGCGCGCGCCAGTCGCGGCAGATAAGCACACCATTGCCTGATGCTCGCGCTAGGTCTGTGCCTCGCCGGGGCCGCGTTTGTCGCGACCCCCGCCTCGGTCAACCTTTCCGCTGACAACAGCCAGGCCCTCGATTCCCCGCATGACATCTCGCAGGCGCAGGCGATTCTCCAGCATGCGGGATATCTCGCGACGGGCGATTACCGGAAGGGCGAGACTGACGCGACGACGGCGCGGGCCCTTCGGACCTTCCAGACAGCCCATGGCGTGCTGTCGACGGGCACACTCGACTACGAAACGATGACCCAGCTGCTGAGCCATGCAGGGACGGGCGACAGCGATCGGGAGCCGAGGCAGGCGTCGCTCTTCGAGGGCAGAAAGCAGCTCGTTCTGGAAGGGGTCGAATTCGACACCGACACGGCACACCTCAGATTGCGCTCTCGCGTCATCCTCGACCGCGTGGCCAGGTCGTTGAACGCCTGGCCGGACGCCAGGGTCGAGATTGACGGGCACACCGACTCCACCAACACCGACGCTTACAACCGCAAGCTGTCAAGGGAGCGATCCGCGGCGGTGAGCGAGTACCTGGCGGACAAAGGGGTGGCCCCGTGGCGGTTGACGGAGAAGGGCTACGGAGAGTCCCGTCCGATCGCCGATAACGCGACCGCGGTCGGGCGCGCGACGAACCGGCGCGTCGAGCTCACCCGGATCGACTGACTGGTGGCCGCCACGCGCGAGAGGTGAAGCACGCTCCATTCAAATGAATTCCCGATGCCCAGCCCAAAGCAAGCCGCCGTCCGTGAGGCGCACGCCGGTGGCCTGTTCCCTCCGACCCTGATCGGCGCGGCCGTCTCGCGTCTGCAACTCAACGGCGCCTTCGTGGCCGGCCGTCTGCGTGCCGCATGGTCGCGCCGCGCGGTGCGCCTCGTCGCACCGCCGGTGGCGGTGCTGTTGCTGCTGGCGGCGGGGCCGGTGCATCACGTCTACTTCGACCGGAGCGCCCTCCCCGACCTCGAGTCCTTCCTCCGTTTCGAGCCCCCCAGGACCGGCGAGATCTACGACGACCATGGCAAGGTGCTGATCGAGCTGGCGCGTGAGTACCGCCGGGTGGTCGCCTACGACGAGGTGCCGCCCATCCTGCGCGGGGCGATTCTGGCGGCCGAGGACAAGAACTTCTTCTCCCACTCCGGCGTGGAATACCGCGCGCTGCCGCGGGTGGTCCAGAAATCGGCCATGCACTCGCTGGCCGCATGGTGGAGGGGCGACGGGTTCCGGCCGCGGTTCCCACAGGGTGGCTCGACGCTGACGCAACAGCTCGTCCGCAGCTATTTCCTCCAGAACCTGACGATCCGCGAGAACGGCGACGCCCTCATCAGCGCCGGACTGGTCCCGCAGGTCCTCTCCGCGGGCCTTGGTGTCCGGGCCACCAACAAGCTCCTGAGAAAAATGGAGGAGGTCCGACTGTCGCTCTGGCTCGAGGAGGAGATGCGCCGGCGCTACGGATCGCGGGACCAGGCCAAGCGCGAGATCTTCGCCCGGTACGCCAGCTTCATCTACCTGGGCCACGGCCGCTACGGCTTCGCCGCCGCCTCCGAGTACTACTTCGGCAAGCCCCTGTCGAGCTACACCCAGGACGACGCGGGGGAAGGGGCGCTGCTGGCGGGGATCAGCAAGTCGCCCAAGGACTACGCTCCTGTGCCCGGCGATGCGCGGCCCCTGCGCCGCCGCAACGCGATCCTGGCCCTCATGGCGCGCAATGGTTCCATCTCCGTGGAACTCTCGAAGCGCTGCCAGGCCGAGCCGGTCCGCGTGGCGGCGCGCAGCCTGGTCAAGACCGACGCCCCCGGTGCGATCGGGAACGTCCTGGAGGAGCTGGGGCAGCGCGGCGGGAGCCGTTTCGGGATCGAGGACCTGTTCGAGGGGCGAATCTCGGTCCGCTCCACGGTGGACGGCCGGGCGCAGACCGTCGTGAACGAAGCGCTGGAGAACGGCCTGGCACGCTACGAGAAGCGGCACCGCACATCGAAGGGGCTGATCCAGGGATCGGTGGTGGTGCTGCGCAACTCGGACGCGGCGATCCTCGCCGAGGCGGGCGGGCGACAGGTCTTCAAGGACCGCTCCATGCTGTACTCCGACCTGAACCGGGTCACGGGTTCGCTGCGGCAGCCGGGCTCCGCGTGGAAGCCGATGGTGTACCTGGCCGCATTCCGCCAGGGGCTGGACCTCGACACGGAAGTGCCCGACGAGCCCATCGAGGTGCCGCTGGGCGCCGATCGCGGAGTGAAATGGATCGCCAACTACGACAACCAGTTCAAGGGATCGATCCCGGTCCGCCAGGCCCTGGCCGAGTCCCGCAACGCGGTGGCCGTGTGGATCGCCCGCGAGATCGGCGTGGACGAGGTGAACCGGACCGCCCGGGAACTGGGAATCCGCACCCCTCTGAAGCCATACATCAGCACGGCGCTGGGTGCATCGGAGGTGCAGCTGCTGGAGCTGGCGGGCGCCTATCGAGCCATGGCCTCGGGAGTCCCGGCGGAGCCCCACGTCATCGCCCGCGTCACCGACACCTCCAGCGGGGCCGTGCTCTACGAGGCGTCCCCCGCCGCGCCGGCCATCAGCCCGGACGCGCCGAGCTCCGACGAGCTCAGCCTGATCCAGGAAGGCCTGCGCGGAGTGGTCCGCCTTCCGGAAGGAACGGCCCACGCCCTCGACGGCCCCGACTTCCCGATCCCGGTGATGGGCAAGACGGGGACGACGAGCGATTTCCGCGACGCGCTGTTCATTGGATCGACCTACGGGCCGCAGGGGATCACGGTGGCCGTCCGCATCGGCTTCGATGACAACCGCGCGTTGGGCGAGAGGGAGACCGGCTCGCGCGCGGCGCTGCCGATCTTCCGCGAGATCATGCTCCGCCTTTACCGCGACCAGCTGGTGGGGCCACCGCCGCAGTTCCCCTGCGACATCGAGGCGGGGATCGACGCGTATCTTGCGATCCATTCTACGCACCTGTAAGTGTTGGGCCTTGAGGAGGGGCCCCGGCTGAACTTTCGCTTTGATGTGAACTGTTGCAATTCGATGAGCATTCTGAAGGAGAGTTTCCAATGAATAAGAAATCCTGGCCCAAGTACGCTCTGCTCGCCGCGGTCGCCCTGTCCCTGCCGATCGCCGCCTACGCCAACTCGCGACCCGATGCCTGGATCACGATGAAGGCGAAGACCGCCCTTTATCTCGCCGGAGACGTCAAGGGCACGGCCATCAACGTGGACACCATCAACGGACGCGTGACGCTCAACGGCACGGTGAGCGACGAGAAGGAGAAGGCGCGCGCGGCCGAGGAAGTGAACAAGATCGAGGGTGTCAGCGATGTGAGAAATCTTCTACGCGTTGCTTCGCCCGCCAAGACCGCGGCGACGATCAAGCGTTCCGATGACCTCGTCAAGGCGGATGTCGACAAGCGCCTGAAGGCCGACCGCTCACTCGACAACAGCAGCATCTCCGTAAAGTCCGTCGACAACGGCGTCGTTCTCCTGACCGGCAAGGCGGCTTCCCTGGACGATAATCAGCGCGCCCTGTACTACGCGGCGAGTGCGCCCGGTGTTCTCCGCGTGGCTTCCGAGATCGACGTCTCCGACACGCTGGCCGACGAGGACTTCAAGACGGATGCGGCCACCAAGCGCACTGCCGGCGCCGTCATGAGCGATCTCTGGATCACCTCCGCCACCAAAATGGCGCTGGCATCGGACTCCCGCACCCCGGCGACCGAGATCAACGTCGATACCACCAGCGGGGTGGTGACCCTGTTCGGAATCGTCCCCTCTCAGGAGTCAAAATCGGCGGCCGCCGCGATCGCTCACGATGTAACCGGCGTGAAGCGCGTGGAGAACCAGCTCGAGGTGGTGTCATCCGCGAAGCACGATATGGTGGAGGCGCGCGATGAGGAAATCCAGGAGGGGGTCAAGAAGGCGCTGAAAGACCGTGGCGAGCAGGAAAATGCCAACATCGGCGTCGAAGTGAAGAACGGCGTCGTGCGCCTGACCGGCACGGTGCCCACCTGGCAGAACAACCTTTCGGCCGTCTACGTTGCCCGGTCCGTGACCGGGGTCCGTTCGATTCGGAACGAGCTGACGGTGAAAGGTCCGGACGTCGCCAAGAACTGACGCGTCCCGGTTTCGTGACGGCGGGGGCTCCCCCCCGCTCCCGCCGTCACGTCCCCCGGCCTCGCATGATCGGGTGTCGGGACTTTTCTGACGGCGCATTCCGTTTCATCCCGACTGCGCGGGGGCGCCGGCTTGGCGTATAGATGCACTGAGACCAGACCGATCGCCGGCAACGACACAAAGGCTGTCGGGCAGCTGAACCGCAGAGTCGAGCTGCCTGTCATCGAGTCGCCGTCCCCGGTTCGTGTCAACCCCACGAGGCCCCGGGGGGACTCTGTCCGAGGCCTCTTTACAGGAGGCCCGTCATGAGGTCCCATCGGAAGTATTACTACCCCTGTTTGCTCGCGATCGCCGCGCTTTTGTGCAGCCCCTCCCTGGGAGTGGCGGCAGGGGTCGCGCCCGAACTGGGTGCGGCGCAGAGTTTCGCGGTCCTCGGCGCCGCGACGGTCACCAACACGGGCATGTCGATCATCACCGGAGATCTCGGTGTCAGCCCGGGCACCGCGATCACCGGCTTTCCTCCGGGGGTCGTCATCGGAGGGCAGATCCACGCAGGGGATGCGGTCGCCGCGCAGGCACACAGTGATGCCGCCATCGCCTACGATGCCCTCGTCGCCCAAGCATGCGACTTCAACTACTTGGATGTCCAGGAGCTGGGTGGACTCACGCTCACGCCTGGCGTCCATTGCTTTCCGTCGTCGGCTCAGTTGACCGGGACACTCACCCTCGTCGGCAGTGGTCCGTTCATTTTCAAAATCGGTAGCACGCTCACGACCGCGAGCAACTCGTCCGTCGTGATGATCAACGGTGGTCAAACCTGCGAGGGTTCGAATGTATTCTGGGCGGTCGGCAGCTCCGCGACGCTCGGTACGGGTACCCAGTTCGCCGGGAACATCCTGGCGCTCATCAGCATCACGCTGACAACCGGCGCCAACGTGTCAGGGAGTGCCCTTGCGCTGACCGGTGCGGTGACGATGGATACCAACCGCGTCTCCGTCTGTGCCGGCTCCGGCGGCCAGTTCCCGCCCGCGGGCGCGATCAAGGTGACAGGCGGCGGCCAAATTGCGGTGCCTGACCCGAATTCCGCCGACCCGACTGCCGGCGGCACCGGCTGGGCCAGCTTCGGCTTCAACGCGCAGACAAATGGGCGGGGCGGTCACTTCAACTATGTCAATCACGTGACCGGCCTGCACGTCAACGGTCCGGTCACCGACATCCAGGTGATCGCGATCAACCCGGACGGGTCACCGAAGACGGTCCGGTTCTCCGGAACCTGCGGCGGCGGCGGACCGGCGTGCTCCTTCTCCGTCACCGTGGAGGATCACGGCGAGCCCGGCATCAACGACCGGCTGGGCATCGCGGTGACCGGCGCGGATTTCGAGGTCAGGTCCCAACGTATCATCAACCATGGGAACATCCAGTTCCATAAGTAGCGGTTGATCCGAGAGGTACGATCTCACCGACCCTTTGGAGAGACGGGCACCCGGACTTCGATCCGGGTGCCATGTCCCTTTCGGGACGTCACCTGGAACGTGCCGTGGACCAGCCGCACCCGCTCGTTCATGCTGAGGAGCCCCAACCCTTCTCCCGGCCGGTCCGGATGGATATCGAACCCCTTGCCTCGATCCTGGATCAAGAGACGCAGGCCGCCGCCGACCCGCCTCAGATTGACGCTGACGGACTTGGAGCCGGAATGCCTGGCCACGTTTCGAAGACTTTCCTGTGTCACCCGGTACAGGCACAGGGCAATTTCCTCCTGAAGCCCGGCGGGCTCCTTCTGAGCGCTGAACTCGACATCGATTCCTTCGCGCGCCGAAAACTGAACGCAAAACGATTGCAGCGCCGCCCGCAGCCCGAGGTGGGTGAGGATCGCGGGATGGAGGTCGTACGCCAGGCGCCTGACCTCCTCGACGATCTCCGCGAGATGCTCCTGATATGTCTCGTAACTTGCCCTGGCGGGTGCGGCCGCCGGAGCCAGCCGGGCGAGATCCGCCGATCCGAGCTGGAGCGCCGACAACCTCTGGCTCAAATCATCGTGCAGCTCCCTCGCAATGCGCTTCCTCTCCTCTTCCTGGCCCCTGATCAGACGCCCGGCGAGGATCCGCAACTCCGCCCTGAACCTGGTGATGTCTTTCATGGTGAGCAGAACGATCTTCCCGGTGTCCTCGTGCAGATCGAACTGCCGGGCGTCGATCGCCATGATCGTGGGCGAGGGGCCGCCGATGTCGAACTCGATTTCGAAATCGCTGGTCCGCACCCGGCCCGCGATCGTTTCCTCCAAAATGCTCTTGAATGCCGCTGAGTGAAACCCGCCCGGTTCCAGCTCGTAGACGAGCCGGTTCTCCAGCGCCGCGCGCGACATGTGAAACGTCCTGAGGAATGCGTGGTTCGCCATCTGGACGCGCCGGTCCCCACCCAGAACCAACAAAGGCTCCTGCACGACTTCCACGACCGCCCTGCTGAAGTTCCTGGCGCGCTCCACCTCCTGGAAGCTGCGCTTCAGGCGGTCGATCTCGAACAGCACCACGACGAGCCCGTCGATCC
>JAGYID010000141.1 GCA_018606725.1 Acidobacteriota bacterium | reverse complement strand
CGGTCCCCCGCCGCGGCGGCCGCGCTCGACGGCGCGGCGGGTCGCGGCGTAGACCGCCAGGACGTCGGTGCCGTCGATCGACTCGGCGGCCACCCCGTATGCCGGCCCGCGCTCGGCGAGACTGGCGACGGCGTATTGCTTCGTCGTCGGCGTCGAGTAGGCGAAGCCGTTGTTCTCCACCACGAGAATGAGCGGCAGTTTGAGCACGGCGGCGAGGTTGAGTCCCTCGTGAAAGTCCCCCGTCGAGGTGCCGCCGTCGCCGATGTAGGTCAGCCCGACGCGGTCGGCGCCGCGCATGCGGACCGCCATGATGGCGCCGGTCATGACCGGGATGAGCGTGCCGAGGTGGCTGATCGGGCCGATGATGGAGCGCCCGATGTCGTCGAAGTGCAGCGTCCCGTCGTGGCCGCGGCAGGGTCCGTCCCGGCGCGCCAGGTACTGCAGGAAGAGAGCCTTCGGCTCGATGCCGCGGACCAGCAGCGAGCCGATGTTGCGGATCATCGGCGCCAGCAGATCGTCCGGGGCGAGCGCGAAGGCGGTGCCTACCGAGATCGCCTCCTGTCCGAGGCTGCTGTAGAGACCGCCCTTCACCTGCCCCTGGCGGTACAGTGCCGACAGCTTCTCCTCGAGCATCCGGTTCAGCCGCAGGCAGCGGTGCAGCTCGAGAAGTTGCGCGGGTGTCAAGCCGGGGTTGACGAGCGACGCGGGGCGCGGCGGCAGGTGATAGCCGGGCGGCGCCGCCAGCGTCGCGCCGGCCGGTCCCCCGCCACCGCTGCGCCGGCCCGCCGCCCTCACCGCGCCCATGTCACCGGACCCGTCCCGCCGCGTCCATCTCAGAGGTGGATGCCGCGGGCGTGCAGGTTGAGGGCCGCCTCGCCCATCGCCTCCGACAGCGTCGGGTGGGCGTGGATGGCGTGGAACAGGTCTTCGACCGTGGACTCGAGGCGCAGCGCGATGCCGGCCTCGGCGATCAGCTCGGTGACCTTCGGGCCGATCATGTGGATGCCGAGCAGCTCGTCGTAGCGCTCCTCTCCGACCAGCTTGACGAACCCCTCGCGCGCGTCGGCGATCGAGGCCTTGGGCACGGCGCTGAACGGGAATTTGCCGACCTTCACCTTGTAGCCCCGCTCGCGCGCCGCCCGCTCGGTCAGGCCGATGCTTGCCACTTCCGGATCGGAGTAGGTGGCATTGGGGACGCGGTCGTAGTTGATCGGCTCGGGGTTGCGGCCGGCGATCGCCTCGACGGCGACGATCCCCTCGTGCGAGGCGACGTGCGCCAGCGCCGGGGTCGGCAGCAGGTCGCCGATGGCGTAGATCCACGGCTCGGCGGTGCGCATCGACGCGTCGACCTTGATGAACCCGCGGTCCAGCTCGACCCGCGTCCCCTGCAGTCCAAGGTCGTCCGAGAGCGGCCGGCGGCCAACGGCCACGAGCACCACTTCGGCCTTCAGGGTTTCCGCGCCGCCCTTGTCCGACTGGACGCGGACCTCGACCCCCTTGCCGGTGGCTGCGACCGATTCCACCTTGGTGCCGACCCGCACGTCGAGACCCCGCTTGCGGAGGATCTTCTGCATCTCGGCCGAGATCTCCTCATCCTCGAGCGGCAGCACGCGCGGCAGCATCTCGACCAGCGTGACGGCGCTGCCGAAGCGCGAATAGATCGAGGCGAACTCGACCCCGACCGCGCCCGCCCCGAGGATGATCATCGTCTTCGGGACGAACTCCAGCGCCAGCGCCTCTGTGCTGGTGATGATCCGCGTGCCGTCGAGCTTCAGCCCCGGCAGCAGCTTCGGCACCGAGCCGGTCGCCAGCACGACCGCCTTCGTGGCGAGCGTGCGCGCGCCCCCCGGACCGCCGGTGACTTCGACAAGTCCGCGCCCGCCGGGCCCGCCTGATCCCGCGGCCGATCCCCCTCCCGATCCTTTGACGCGGCCGTGACCCTGGATGACCGTCACGTTGTTCTTCTTCATCAGGAACTCGACGCCCTTGGCGCCGCGCCGCACCACGTCGGCCTTGTGCTTGTGGACCGCCTGCAGGTCGAGCTTGACCTCGCCCCCGGTCCTCACGCCGAAGCGCGCCGCGTCGCGCGCCAGCTCGAGCACGTCGGCACTCTGCAGCAGCGCCTTGGTCGGGATGCAGCCGATGTTCAGGCAGGTCCCGCCGAGCGAAGCCGACTTCTCGACCAGGGCGGTCTTCAGTCCGAGCTGGGCGGCCCTGATCGCCGCCACATAGCCGCCCGGGCCGCTGCCGATGATGGTGACGTCGAAGGTGTCGTTGGCGGCCACCTGGATCCTCCGTTCGCGCGCCGGACCGCGCCGTGATGTTCGGCGCCGTGCCCCGGATCGACGATCATGCCGATGGGAGCGGGCTCCGGCGGAGTTCCTCGAAGTGCGGCGGATGATAGCACCCCCTCTCCGCGACGGTCAATTTCGCGGCGACGCAAGAACGCCGCCTTCGGTGAGGCGCCCCGCCCGTGCGGAACCACCGTTCGTGCCCTTATTCTAGGGCTGAAAGGTGTCTCGTTGAATTGGGGATCAGACCACTGCGCAACGCGCGCTTCCGGGGCGACATAGCTGAACATCGCGCTCTGGTGCCGATCGTCTCCACTCATCGCGGGTTCCCCCGACGAGTTGAGACCCATCGTACGTCAACCGATCCGGTCACGAACCGTGAAGTCTTGACTGTTTCCGCAGCCTGCTAGGGAGAATTGACGCGAGTTGTTGTCTTCGACCTTCTATAGTGACGAATTGTTATGACCAGCGTCGTCGTGGCGGCCGCGAAGAGAATCGCAGCAATGCCGATGCAAGCATTTCCTCGAGCCACATATGGTTGCGGATTTGGGTTCGGCGGTCCACCCGCTGCCCAGTAGTATCCTGCGGCCCAGATCATGAATCTCGCACTCGCCACGTATAGTCCCAGAGTCAGCACGAAGCCAACTCCAATCAACAGCCTGCGTAAAGTCGTCCATTCCATCAGTGGTTCCTCGAACATTTCTCTACCACGTCCCACGTGAACGTGTTGCAATTGTTCCTAGTGCTCCAAGGACCGGTCAGCTTGCCGATCTGGAGTTCCCTACTGACGCAGTCTTGGTCCACGTCCGGCACAGCGCCACAGTACGAAGACGCAGCCTGTCCGTTGTGAGGGACCACCTCTGTTTGGATGCCATAGTAATGGCTTGGCAATGGTCCGCTACCCGCTGGCCCCATTCCAGCTTCAATTGAGTCCGTCTTGATGAAGCAGTGGTGCAATCCAACGGCGCGCGCTGCGATGTCAACTGACCAGCTAACCGCAATATCTCTGCAGCACACGTACACCTGGCCAGGAGGGGTCGGACGAGGGGGATGGCCTGGATACTCGGTCCAACCTCCGGGGGGATAGATTTCCAACCCTCTTGGATCCGTATACTTTGTTGGGTTGTCAGCTACATACGCGTACAGATTGACACCTCCTCTGACTCCCTTTGGATCGCCGGACAGGAACCTGCCTATTTGGGGGTCGTGGTATCGCTCACGATAGTAGAGGGATTCAAACTCCGGGTCCCACTCCCTGCCTGTGAACGCGTAGCCGCCCGCGGCAGCGCCGCCCAGCACGTTGCCGTACGAGTCATACCGGTGCGCCGCGCTGACCTGGCCTGAGGCGTCGGTGGTGTCGGTGATGCTCCCCAGCCCGTCGGTGGCGTAGTAGCTCACCGTACCTGAGGCCGCGTCCCGCCGCGCCAGCGGCTCGTCGATCCCGGGCCCGTGCGTGTAGCGCAGCCTCAATCCGTTCGTGCCGTCCAGCTCCTCGACGATGTCCTCCTGGTCGTACAGCCAGCGCGTCTCCGTGGCGGCCGCCTTCTCGATCCGCCGGCCCAGCGCATCGTACCGGAATGTCACCGTCTGCGTGGGCAGGTGCACCGCCACCAATCTGTCTTCCACGTCCCAGTCGTAGGTGGTGACCGCGCTCGTCGTCTTGTCGGTCTTGCCGGTCAGGTTGCCGTTGGCGTCGTAGGTGTAGGTGAACCGCGAGTCCTCCAGAAGCCGGTTGGCGGTGTCGTGCACCTGCCCGGTCGCCAGGTGCGAGGAGGTCCGGTTGCCGACCGCGTCGTAGGCGTAGGTCTCGGTCGCGGACTGCGTGGGGTTCGCCGGGTCCGGCCCCAAGGCACCCGTCAACCGATCGAGGTTGTCGTAGGTGTAGCTGGTGACCCCGTCGGTGGTGGTGCGGCTGTCGCGGTTGCCCTTGTCGTCGTAGGTGTAGTCGGACTTCGACAGCACGGCCAGCGCGGCGTCCAGGTAGCGCAGGCTGGTCAACTGGCTGGCGGCGTCGTAGCCGTAGGCCGCCCGCGTGGTGTTGGGGAAATTGAGACTGGTCCGCCTCCCGGCGTCGTCATAGCCGAAGGTGAAGGCGGGGTCGTACAGGAACGACACGCCGCTGTCGCTGTCCGTGGCCGACGTCAGGTCGCCGAGCAGGTCGTAGCCGTAGAGCACCGTGTCGGTGACCGTGCCGCCGGCGTTCTTCAGGGTCTTGCGGATCGGCTGTCCGCCGTCGTCGTAGGCGAACTCGACCCGCTGCCCCTTGGCGTCAATGACGTGGTCCAGCATGCCGGCGGGGTCGTAGAAGTAACTCTTCGTCTGCCCCAGCGGATTGCGGCTGGTGGCCAGCAGGCCGCGATCGTCGTAGGTGAAGGTCGTCGTCTGGTTGTTCGCGTCGGTTAACGAGGCCAGGTTCCCCGCCTGGTCGTAAACATACCGCGTCGCCCCGCTCAAGGGGTCGGTGACCCGGGTGACGCGGTCGAGCGGATCGTACTCGGTGCGGGTCACCCGCCCCAGCGGATCCTGCGATGCCGTGACGTTGCCGGCCGCGTCCCGCGTCAGGGTGGTGATCTTGCCGCGCAGATCGGTCACGGTGCGGACATTCCCCAGCGCGTCGTAACCGAACTGGGCCAGATGTCCGAGCGGGTCGCGGCTGCTCGTCAGCAGGCCGCGCGCGTCATAGGTCAGCGTCGTCGTCTTGCCGCGCGCATCGGTAATCGTCGTCGGGTTGCCGTGCGCATCGTGAGCGATCGTCGTCGTGTGGTCGAGCGGCTCGGTGATCGAGGTCACCTGGCTGAACGCCGGCTCGTAGGTGTAGGTCGTCGTCGCCGGGCCGTTCGGATCGTTCTGCTCGGTCGAGGTCAGCAGGTTGCCGCGCACATCGTAGGTCATGTTCACGATGCTGCCGTTCGTCCGCGTCACCTGGACCGGCATGCTGTCACCATCGCGCGAGATAGTGGTCACCTGTCCGAGGGGATCGGTCACGCCTGTGTCGGCTCCAAGGTCATTGATCGCGTACTTCGTTTCCTTGCCGTTCCCGTCGGTCGTGGTTGCGCGGACCTCGTCCCTCTGCACCACGTAGCCGGCGTTGGCGTAAGTTCCCGATCCCGAGGCGATGTCCGCCAGGCCCTGCACGGCCATTGGGACGATTCGCCGCGTTTCTCCCGTCGGCAGGTTCACACGGGCGAGCCGGCCGAACTCGTCGTAGATGTTCGTCGCGATCTTGCCGCGCTCATCGGTCCTGGCCGACAACCGGTGCTGCGGGTCGTAGGCGTAGGTGATGCTCTGGCCATCCGGCTTGATGATCTGGGTCAGATTGCCCTGGGTGTCGTGCGCGAAGGCCGTTGTCCGGGTCGCCGGGTCGGTGATCGACTGAACCATGCCGTTCCCGTCATAGGCGAGGGTCCAGGACTGCCCCACCGGATCGGTCATGCCGGTGAGCCGGCCACCCACGTCATAGGCGTACGTGGTGGCGTTACCGTTGCGGTCGGTGACCGCGGTCATCAGCCCCAGCGCGTTGAAGGACACGACCGTCCCGTCCTTGTAGGTGCGGATGAAGGTGCCGTCCGGATTGCCGCTCAGGACGCTGAAATCCCCGGCGGGGGAGAGATAGGCCCCCTCCTGGTCTTCGCTCACGTACCGCTCCGCGCTCGTCAGTCCGATCGTGAAGTTGAGGTCGAATGACCCGCCGGCCACGAGGACGCTGCCGTCGCCGAGCAGCGCCGCCGCCGGGGCCAGCCGCCCAACCGACAACGACGCGACGGGCGTCACTGACAGAACCTTCAGCGGGCCGCTTCGAGCAGCGCCGCGATGTCGTCCGGGGTGTTGTAGATGTTGGGAGAGACGCGGATCAGGTTGCCGCGCAGGCTGACGATGACGCCGCGCTCCTTGAGGCGCCGGAACCGGGTCCGGGTCGCATCCAGGGAGGCCCCTTCGAGGGTAAGTATCGAGGAGCGATGCTTCGCCTCGGGGTTCGAGACGACGCGCAGCGCGGTGCGGCCGATCCCATCCAGGAGCCGATCCAGCAGCCGCCGCACGTGCGCCTCGATGGTCGGCACCCGGGCCCGGTTGAGGAACTCGATCGAGGCGGCCAGACCGCTCAGATTGAGGAACGAGGCGGTTTCGGCGATGTCGAACCGCCGGGCCCCGTCGCGGAACTTCAACTGAAGCGGGGCCGGCCGGCTGAGGTGGGCCGCCCCTTCGACGCTGAACCAGTTCACGTCCCCGACCGTCATCCGATCGAGAACGCGCGGGCTGACGTAGGTGAAGCCGGTGCCGTACGGACCCAGCAGCCACTTGTAGCCGCTGACCGCCAGCACGTCGATCGGCGACTCCGTCACCCGGAAGTCGATCGCCCCCACCGACTGGGCGCCGTCGACGACCAGGAACAGGCCGCGCTCGCGGCAGAGCTCGCCGAGAGCCGGCAGGTCGATCCGGTAACCGGTGATCCAGGCGACGTGGCTGATGCAGATGGCGCGCGTCTGCGGGCTGACGGCGGCGGCCAGGGCGGCGACGTCGACATCGCGCCCGCCGGCCGGCGCGACGACGCGCACGCGGATGCCGTCCGCCTCGCGGTTCATCCACGGGTAGACGCACGCCGGGAACTCTCCCTGCGCCACCAGCACTTCGTCGCCGCTCCGGAGCGGCAGACCGCGCGCCGCCACGTTGATGCCGTGCGAGGCGCCGTAGCCGATCGCGATGCTGTCGGGATGGCAGCCGACCAGCCGCGCCGCCGCCTCGCGGACCCGGCGGGGCAGATCCTCGAACAACGACTCGGTGATTTCCTCGGGATGCTCCTTCAGGCGGAGGGCGCGCCGGACTTCCTCGGAGGTCTCATTGGGGAACGGTCCCTGGGCGGCGCAGTCGAGGTACACCCGGCCTCCGAAATCGGAGAATTGCCGCCGCCACCGATCCCCGGCCTCGCTCATGGCGCGCATGATACACCGCGCCGCGCGGCCGCCTTCGCGACGCTGACACCTCCGCGCCGGTGCGTGCGCGGCGCCCCCGGCCGCGATCCACCCGTTGTATGATCGCGGCGATGGCTACCCTGCTCACCCACCGGCAGCGCGCGTTTCTCTCTCCGGCCCCCGAGGTCACCATCACGCACGCCTTCACGCGGCCGTTCGACAACGTCGTGGCGACGGCGCGGACCTGCTATTCCGGCAGCGGCATCGTGCGCGACGACCAGGTCGTCGATCCGCAGTCGCCGGCCGAAAAGCAGGCGGAGAAGCGCCGCCGCCGGGATGACCTGGCGCGCGACCTGTACCAGGCCGGTCACCACACGACGCTGCAGCACGCCCATTTCCAGTTCGCCATCAGCAACGTCAGCCGGCAGTTTCTCTGGTCGTTCCTGCACAGCCATCCGTTCTACAACTCCGAGCAGGTCAGCCAGCGCTACGTGACGGTCAAGCCGGGGAACTACGCCATCCCGCCGCTGGAGGGGAAGTCGTTGGAGGTCTACCGGGACACCGTGGCGAGACTGCAGGCCGGCTACGAGGAGCTGTGCCGGCTGCTGACCGCTCCGGTCGCCGCCGCTTACTACGCCGTCTTCCCGTCGCGTCGTCATTACGCCGGCAAGTACGACAAGGAGATCGCCAAGAAGGCGCAGGAGGTGGCGCGCTACGTCCTGCCGGTCGCCACCTTCGCCTACCTGTACCACACGGTCAGCGGCCTGACCCTGTTGCGTTACCAGCGGATCTGCCAGGAAGCGGATGCGCCGCTCGAGCAGCGGCTGGTCATCGGACGGATGGTGCAGGAGCTGCTGGCTCTCGATCCCTCCTACGCCGCGGTCCTGGAGGCGCCGATCGAAGCCGAGCACACCCTCGAGTACCAGGCGCTGCGCGCCGTCGGCGCACTCGACGAGCCGGAGCGGGTGGCGCTGCGGCGCGACTTCGACCGGGAGCTCGCCGATCGCGTCTCGCTCCTGGTCGACCACCCGGCGCGCAACGAGGAGACCCTGGCGCGCTCGGTCCGCGAAATGCTCGGGGTCGGGCCCGATCGGCTGCCGGACGACGACGCCATCCGCCTGGTCATGGACCCGGCCCGCAACCATTACCTCGGCGAGGCGCTCAACCTGACGACGCTCAGCAAGCTCTCCCGCGCCATGGTTCATTGCCATTACACGTTCCGGAAGAAGCTGAGTCACACCGCCGACTCGCAGAACCAGCGTCACCGGATGACGCCGGCGTCGCGGCCGCTCCTGGAATCCCACCTGACCTCGGAGCCCGACTACATCACCCCGCCGCTGGTGCTCGAAGACGATGCCTGCGCGGCCCGCTATCGCCGGGCCATGGAGGATGCCTGGGACGGCATCACCCGCCTGCGGGCGGCCGGGGTCTCCGACGAGTTCGCGCTCTACCTCCTTCCCAACGCGGTGGCGGTCCGGTTCACCGAGTCGGCCAGCCTCCTCGACCTGCGGCACAAGCACGCCATGCGGTTGTGCTACAACGCCCAGGAGGAGATCTGGCGCGCCTCGCTCGACGAGGCGATGCAGATTCGCGCCGTCAATCCGCGCATCGGCGCCCACCTCCTGCCGCCCTGCGGGCTGCGGGTGCGGACCGCCGCCCGGCCGGTCTGTCCCGAGGGCAAGCGTTACTGCGGCGAGCGGGTGTGGACCTACCGCCTCGAGGACTACCGCCGCGTCATCTGAACGCCACCGAGGAGAGATTCCCCATGGTCGACGAGTCAGGCGCCGCCGGCGGGGCGGCCGGGCGCGCCAGCCTGGAGATTCTGCCCGGGCAGGTCGCCGGTCGCCTGCGCTTCCTCGAGCTGTTCGGGCGGGAGGCGCCGGTCGAGCTGGAGATCGGCTCGGGCAAGGGGAAGTTCCTGCTGGGGCAGGCGGAGGCGCGGCGCGAGGTCGATTTCCTCGGTCTCGAGTGGTCGCTCAAGTACCTGCGGGTGGCGAAGGAGAGGGCCGAGAAGCGCGGTCTCTCGAACATCCGCTTCTTCCGGGCCGACGCCCGGCACGTGGTCGCCGATCTGATCGGCGACGCCGCGGTGCGCCGGGTACACGTCTATTGCCCCGACCCGTGGCCCAAGAAGCGGCATCGCAAGCGGCGCTTCTTCACGCCGGCGACGACGGCCGAGCTGGAGCGCATCTTGATCCCGGGCGGCTACCTCGACCTGTCGACCGACGTGGAGGAGTACTTCGCGGTGATCCTTCAGGCGGTGCGCGACGGCACCCGGCTCGTCGAGGCGGTCGACCCCCTGTTCCCGGACGATCCGGCCACCGGCAGGACCGCCTACGAGATCAAATATCTGAAGTCCGGCTGGCGGATCTTTCGTGCGACGTTCCGGAAGCGGGAGGCGGCTGATGGCCCGCCGCAGGGTCGGGATTCCGGCGGTGAGCGGGGGGATCAGCCGATGTCGACGATGATCTCCCCCGCCTCCACGCGCACCGGATAGGAGCGGACCTTCACGTCGGGGTCGATCGGCGACACGCCGGTCCTGATGCTGAACGTCCAGCCGTGCCAGGGGCAGGAGACCACGCCGCCATCCTCCAGGTACCCCTCCCCCAGCGGCCCGCCGGCGTGCGGGCAGGTGTTGTCGAGGGCGTGCAGCGCTCCCTCCAGGTTGAAGATCGCGATGATGCGATCCTTGATCTGCACCACCTTGCTGGAGCCCGGGGGGATCTCGTCCGCCCGGCCGCAGCGCGCCCTGATGATGGCCATCGCTCCCCCTCAGCGCACCCGCTCGTTCTCGATGTTGGTGCCGGCGACCTCGCAGCCGGTGGCGCGCACCAGGCGCTGTGCCACCTCGATGATGGCGCGATTCACCGCCGGCGTCTTCTCCGGATCGGTCAGCGGCTCGAGGCGCACCGTCAGGCCGTCGCGGCGCGGGGCCAGCTGGATGAAGAACTTCTGCGTGAAGCCGCGGTCGACGACGACCATCTCGACCAGCGCGGCGCGGCCGTCGCGCTCGACGTAGAAGCGCTCCGCCTTGATGATCCGATCACCGTCGCGGGTGAGGAACGGCTCGAAGACCGATCGGGCCCGTTCGATGCTGACATCCCCCGCCAGGATGACGTGCGGCACGCCCGCCTCTTCGGTCGAAGGGTCAGGCCAGCTCGGATTCGATGAAGCCGAGGACTTCCTGAGTGTGATCCTTGACCCGCACTTTTGGAAAGACCTGCCGGATGGTCCCCTGCGCGTCGATCACGAAGGTCATGCGGTGGATGCCGAAGAATTCCCGGCCCATGAAGCTTTTCACGCCGTAAGCGCCGTAGTTCTTCGCGACCTCGGCATCGGCATCGCTCAACAGCAGGAACGGCAGCCGGAGCTTGCCGGTGAACTTCGTGTGAGAATCGAGGCCATCGCGGCTGACCCCGAGAATGACCGTGTCGCGCTCCTCGAACCGGCCGTAGTGGTCGCGAAAGCCGCACGCCTCCATGGTGCAGCCGGGGGTGTCGTCCTTCGGGTAGAAATAGAGCACGACATTTTTCCTGCCGTGGAAGTCCTTCAGGGCGATCGTCTTGCCACCCGTCGCCGGGAGAGTGAACAGCGGTGCCTTCGAGCCGATCTCCGGCGGTGCGTCCTTGGCCATGCTCGATCTCCTCAGGCGCCACCGCGCGGCGCGACGGCGCGCTCGGGTGTCTCAGCGCGGCGTCATTCTAACACAGCGTCGGCGGCGACCGGCCCGGAATGGCGCGTCGGGCGCGGGACCCGGACGAGTGAAGGATGCGGCGCTCAGGCGCCCGGGCCCCTTGAGAGCCCGGTCCGGACGAGCGCGGCGACGCTGATCCCCGTCCAGACGCTCTCCAGGATGATGAACCCGATCTGCAGATGATGGACGGCGACGACGAGCAGGACGGCTCCGCCGAGGATATTCAGGACGTGGTAGGTGATCGAGTCGCGGCCGAGCGCGCCGCCCTGGTGCGCGGCATACGCCACGAGAATCAGCAGGGCCCCGACGATCGAGACTGCCTGGATCATCCGCGGCGGTGGCCGGTCATCGACCGGGCCCCGGGCCGGCCGGTGAGGCGGCGGGCCGCGGTGCAGTCGCGGGCTGCGAGGTCGCCCCGGCGCCGGCGGGGCCGCCCGCGGGGCGCGGCGACGCCGACGGGCCC
>JAGYID010000140.1 GCA_018606725.1 Acidobacteriota bacterium | reverse complement strand
CCCGCCCGCGGTCCCGAGGTGAGCAGGATCAGATCGCTCGAGATCTTCGCCAGCTTGATCGCGACGCTCTTCAGGGCGCTCGAATAGACCACGAACCCCTGTTGATCCCAGGTCGCGGCGATCATGTCCTCCGCCGCCACGATCGGCTTGCCGGTCAGCTTCGCGAGATGCGCCGCGCATTTCTCCGCGTAGCCCTTCGGCACGTTGATCCCGGTGCCGATCGCGGTGGCCCCCATGTTTTCGGCGTACAGGTATTTCTCGGCGTCGCGCAACAGGGCGATCTCCCCCTCCAGCGACGCGGCGAAGGCGTGGAACTCCTGCCCCACCGTCATCGGCACGGCGTCCTGCAGCTCGGTCCGCCCCATCTTCACGACGGTGAGGAACTCGTTGCCTTTCGCCCGGAAGGCGCGCACCAGCTGTTGCAGCTCCTTGACGAGCTTGTCGTTGCGGAGCATGAGGGCGACCTTGATCGCGGTCGGATAGGAATCGTTCGTCGACTGCGACATGTTGAGGTCGTCGTGCGGCTCGAGGTACTGGTACTCTCCCTTCTTGTGACCCCCGAGCTCGAGCCCGATGTTGGCGAGCACCTCGTTGGCGTTCATGTTGGTCGAGGTGCCGGCGCCCCCCTGGTACCAATCCACCTGGAACTGGTCGTGGTACTTTCCGTCGAGGACCGCCTGGCAGGCCTTCTCGATCATGGCCAGCCGCTCCTTTTTCATGGCGCCCACTTCGGTGTTGGCCCGCGCGGCGGCCAGCTTGACGATGGCCCATGCCTCGACGTAACCGGGATAGTGGTTGATCGCGACCCCGGAGAGCTGGAAGTTCTCCAGGGCGCGCGCCGTCTGGACCCCGTAGTAGGCGTCCGCCGGGACCTGCTTTTCCCCCAGCAGGTCCCTCTCGGTCCTGGTATTCGCCTGGGGTTTAGCCTGGGCGTGAACGGTGTTCGTCGACACGCTGGCTGCAGCCACCAGGAGCGTGGCTGCCATGAGGGCACTGGGGACTGCTGCTCGCTTTCCAGTCATCATTGTGTCTTCCCTTTCTTCCGGGATATGCCTTACCGCGGCTTCGCGGCATACGGATTGCCGCCGAGGGTGTTCGAGATGTCGGCGATCGCCTTCTGGGCGCGGACGCTGTTCCCCGCTTCGTCGAGCGGCGGCGAGATGACCGCGATCCCGAACTTGCCCGGCGAGACGGCGATGATGCCGCCGCCGACGCCGCTCTTGCCGGGGAGGCCGGTCCTGTAGAGCCACTTCCCCGAGTCGTCGTACAGTCCGGCGGTCGCCATCACCGCCAGCACTCTCGGGACGTTCTCGACCTTCATGACCTGCTTGCCGGTCACCGGGTTCTTGCCGCCGTTCGCCAGCGTCGCCGCCATGGTGGCGAGATCCTTGGCGTTGACGCTCACCGAGCACTGCTCGGTGTAGACGTCGGTCGCCTGCTGCGGGTTCGCCTTGATGTAGCCGTAGGCGTACATGAGCATGCCAATCGCCTGGTTGCGCTGGTTGGTGTCGGCCTCCGACTTGAACACTTCCTGATTGACCGCGAGCGGCCGACCGGCGAAATCGGAATAGAAGCCCAGGATGCTGTTCCAGACGTCGGCCCGCGTCGCGCCCTTCACCATGCTCGTGGTGGCGATGGCGCCGGGATTGACGAGCGAGTTCATCTCCGGCCCGCCCAGCGCTTTCTGCGCCATCTCCACCGCGACGATCGAGTTGAACCGCATGCCGGTCGCGTCCACGCCGATGGTCCTGGCGATCGCGTCGGGTCCCTGCTCCTCGATGACCTTCGCCAGGGTGAACACCTTGGAGATCGACTGGATGGAGACCTCGGACTTGATGTCGCCCATCGTGTAGACGGAACCGTCGACCGCCACCAGCGCGATGCCGTAGATGTTCGGGTCGACCTTGGCGAGCGCCGGGATGTAGTCGGCGTTCTTCCCCTCCTGCGGCCCCTTGTACTTGTCATAGGCCGCCTTCAGGGCGGCGTCGACGCCGGTTTTCGCCGGGGCCTGGGCCAGCGCGGTCGCGCCGGCGCCCGCGCCGACGAGCGCCATCACCAGCGCGACGACCGTGAGTTTCGAGAGCCTGCGGGGCGTCATGACTTGCCTCCCAATGTGCGCGAGAAGTTGTACCGCACCGAGAACTGCAGGCGCGTGTCGTCCACCGTGAAGCCGTCCGAGTTGTTCTCCCGCTTGCCCCACTGCAGCTCGCCTCCCCACATCAGGTTCGGCACCGGGTGGTAGAGCAGGTTGGCGAGCGCGTACTCCCCCTTGTGGAACGCGTCCGGCGTCTGCCCGTCGCTGTTGTCGATGTCCACGCTCGAGTATCCGAACGAGCTCGTCCAACGGTCGTTCCAGGTCTTGTCGTAGAACGCCACGATGCCGGTGAGCGGCAGGGCCTCGCCGATGTCCGGTCCGAGCACCGCGCCGACGTCCGCGGTCGCGTCGTTCATGTAGTTGGCGATTCCCTCCCCGTAGACGACCTGGAGCCGCAGCGTGTCCTTGGAGAACTTGACGTTCGAGGAGACGTTGATCCCCCAGCCGGTCGCGCTTCCGGAGGTGTTCGGCGGGGTCGGATCGGTGTCGTCCCATCGCATCGCTCTCAGGATGCCGGCGACCTGGAGATGCCCCCACTTTCGGTTCATCTTGTAATGACCCGAAAGATCGGGGTACGGGAAGCGACCGACGAGACCGGCAATCTCGGGCGTTCCCACGAGGACTCCGGGGTCGCCGCTGGCCCCCGGCCGCTCGAGGGCGACGAAGACCTCGTTCTTCCCCATGAGGGGCATCCAGCGCACCTGGACGTTGCGGAAGAAGACCATGCCGGTCGGTCCCCAGTACTCAATGGAGTTCGGGAACACGTCGGGATCCATGAAGGGGCTCCAGGTCTGCCCGGCGACCCAGTGGCCGAACTCGCCGTAGGCGTGGCGCAGCCGGAAGGTCGTCTGGCCGGCGTCCACACCGACGCCGAACAGCTCGAACTCGAAGGTGGTCTTGATCTCCCCCTTCGAGGTCGGCGAGAAGGTCTTGACGCCGAACCGGCTCTGACGCACCCCGGCGTACGTGCGACCGTCGGCGCCGAACTCGTTGTCGAAGGAAGGGAGTTTCGTCGGGCGCACCACGTCGAACCAGTCGGGATCGGACTGTCCCGACTCGTACCCCATGTCGAGCATGGCGAATCCGTAGAGCTCCATGCGCCCCTTGGCGGACTCCTCGGACTGCGCCCGGACGGGAGACGCCGCCAGCATGAGCGCCCCCATCACGATTCCCGCTGCCGGAAAGACTCGGGCGATCAGCATCTTCATCATCGTGTCCCTCCTCGTTCTGGATCGTTCCTCACGGCACGTGCTCCCTTTCCCAGGCCCGCACTTTGCGGCGGGCCTCGTCGAACAGACGTTCGTAATTCCCCCGCAGCAGCTTCTGCCGCGCCTCGGGGGTCAGCTGCGCCAAAAGCGGCGCGTACATGTCGAAGACCTTGAGGTATTTCTCCTGGGTCGCGGTAGCGACCTCGTCGGTCCCGAACAGGAAACGGTCCGGATACCGGTTGATCAGGTCGGCGACGAGCCGGGTCGTCTCCGGCGTCGCGACCAGGTACTTGGCGACCTCGTCCCAGGAGATGTCGAGGTGGAGGTGCTTGAGTCCGGGATCGGTCAGACCCCGCTCCATGATCCCGAGCTGGTCCTTGACTGGGTGGACGACGCGGCCGAGGCCGATGTGGGCCCAGATCACCATCGTCCGCGGGTGCCGCCGGATCAGGTCGCGCATCTGCACGACCAAGTACGGGTCCTGACCCGGCTTCGGGAACGGCATGTCGATGTCGTTGTGCAGGAGGACGACCAGCCCCGCCTCGCCGGCGAAATCCAAGATCCGATCGAGCGCCGGGTTGAGCAGGCTGGCGGTCTCGCCGGCGATCTTCGCAGACACGAACTCCTTGTGGATGGTGAACTCGCCGATCCCGGAGAAGACGCCCGGGAACGTCGTCAGGACGCGGCGGATGTGGTCGGCGGCGTACATGTCGGCCGGGTTGAAGCCGGTGATCATCGGATCGAAGCGGGCCCGGTCCGCCTCCTTGAGGGAGCGGTAGGCCGTGGCGATGACGGCGTCGGTAAACGAGTAGTAGTAGAGCGGCGCGTCGGTCTGCAGGTAGTAGGTCGGCGCGAAGTCGCCGGTGTTGCCGTACGACCAGGTCTGCTGCAGCGGGATGCCGAAGAGCGCAACCCGCCCGACCTTGTTCCCCATGATCTTCAGGAATTCGTGGATGTCGAGCCCTTCCTGGACGTAGTTCGTCAGATGGAAGTGCGTGTCGTTCAGGATGTAGCCGCCGGCCGGTGGCGCCCCGGCGGCCGGCACCGCGGCGACGGTCGCGGCGGCCGTTGACGCGGCGGTGGTCGCGGCCGGGGCGGCGATCGCCGGCAGCGACGCGAACAGGAACGCGGCGGCGGCCGCGAGGTTGACCCGGCCGGCCGTCGACCCCCAACTCAACCGCGGGCATGCGCGGGCGGCCGGCCGACTCCGGTGTTCGTACGCCATGGCATCTGGATCCGCGCTCAGAAGTTCATCTCGAAGTTGACGTGGTAGACGTCGCCATTGCCGCCCACCGGATACGGGACCGCCGTGTATCCGACGGGACAGTTGTTCAGGCGGATCCACTCCGCGTTGAGCCGGAGCCCGCGCTTCTTGACCACGTACCAGTTCATCCCGGCCCGGACCTCGGAGGCGTCGCCGTAGCGGCCGCGGATCTGCGAGCCACCCGCGTAGGCCTGCAACGTCCTGGGCACGACCATCGCGGAAGCCTGCACCTGGAACCCGTGATCGTCGATGTCGTCGATCCCGCCGGTGTTGGTGCCGGTGAAATCGCTCAGCCAGCGCCAGTAGTACTCCGCCTCGACGGAGAAGCCCTTGTATTTGACCCCGCCGTCGACGCTCGACATGGCGTACTTGACCCGCTCGACGGTGATCCCCGCACCGAAGAGATCGGACGTGAAGATGTTGCTGCCGTCGGTGAGCCGGATCTGGCTGTTCTCGACCGACTCGGTGCCGGGCTGGCTCTGCTTGTCCTCGGTGCTGCGCGTGTAGTGGGCCGCCAGGCGCGTCGCCAGCTTCTCGTGGTGGTCGTAGTCGCCGAACGTCCCGTAGAGCCCGAACTCGCCCGTCGTCGGCAGCCACTGTAGCATGAACGACGTCGTGTCAAAGGTGTTGTCGAGCTTCGCGGCGCTCACGCCGAGCGTGCTCAGGTTGTTGGCGATCATCGCCATGTACTTGAGCTTGGTTGCGAGCTCGCCCTTGAGCCAGAAGCCGGTGGTGTACGAGCCGCGGAAGAACTCGTCGGCGGTCAGCCGGTCGTCCACGCCGAGCCAGTATGGAAACTGCCCCTCGGTGCTGCGGACGGAGGGAAGGCTGGTGATGCCGCCCCCCAGAGTCACGAAGCGGTTGAAGTTGTAGGAGATGTTTCCGGCGCCCACCACCTGGGCCGGCTCGCCCTGCGAGGGATTCGAGGACCAGACGTACAGGTAGTAGCGGAACTTCTGGGTCAGGAACCAGCCGGAGAAGGGGAGGAAGAACTTGTTCAACTGGACGTCCTGCCGCTGCTGCACCGTGTGGGTGTTGCCGAAGAAGTCGGTGTAGTCCGGGTCGAGCCCCTTCTGGTTCAG
The DNA here is from genome assembly GCA_018606725.1 of Acidobacteriota bacterium. Classification (GTDB taxonomy): domain Bacteria; phylum Acidobacteriota; class Polarisedimenticolia; order Gp22-AA2; family Gp22-AA2; genus JAGYID01. The sequence continues at coordinate 1,333 of JAGYID010000140.1, read as the reverse complement.
GTAGCGGACGTAGGTGAACAACCGCATGTAGATCTGGCCCGAGTCGCCTTCGTACAGCAGGAAGCCGGCGTTGGGAACGTATTCGGGAGACTTCTGCTTGACCGCCGCCGTCTCCGCCGCTGCCGGCAGCTCCCGGCCGACGACGAAGACGGCCCTGCATCCGTCCGACACCCAGATCCCGTGATCGTCGTACCCCCACGTCTTGCCGAGCAGGCAGGGCGCCTCCCCGGTCGATTTCGCGAGCACGACCCCCTTCGAGGTGTCGGCCGGGCAGTGATTCCGCTCGCCGAGGCCGGAGGCGCAGGCGACGGTCGGGGCTGTGATCGCGCGATCCTCCGTCGACCGGGGTGCCGCGTTTCCGGACTCCGCCGCGCTGACCCGGGCGGAGTGCGCCATCAGCAACCCCGCGAACAGGACGAGGGCGTGCCTCGAAACGTCGCGGAACGACATCTACGACCTCCCCATGCCGGGTGGCCGGCCGACATCCGCGGCCGCGTCTACTCGACGCTGATCAGGAGCGCCTCGGTGTAGGTGATCTCCACCCGATCCTCCGACTTGACGTTCTTGATCAGCCCTTTGTCTTCCACCTTGAAGCTCATGGTCCGGCCGTCCTCCGCCTGGACGGTCACCGCCGGCACCTTCGGGTCGATCGCCTTGACGATCACGTTCATCGTCTCCTGCTGCGTGATCGTGCCGCCCGGTCTGGCGCCGGCGCTGCGGACGATCGACGGCTCGCCCGAGGAGGAGGCGACGACCGGCTCGCCCGGCTTGCGCACCCGCACCACGACCGACTGGGTGTATCGGAAGGAGACCTTGTCGCCTACCTGCAGCTCGTCGAACCGCTTCATCTCGGGGCCAGCGAGGATGGTGACGTCGTTGCCGTCCTTGTCTTTCAGCGTCACCGTCCGCGCCTCGTGATCGATCGCGTCGATGACGGCCTTGATCGTGGCGGTCTCCGACACGGTCTTCGGCTTCTGGACCGAGGCGGCGACCGGCAGGGCGAATGACAGCGCGAGGACGGCGAGAATTCTCTTCATGACGTTGTGAACCTCCCTGGTTGCGATATCGGCCCGGCGTCCCAGTCACCATCGCTCATGACGACCTGGGAAACGGGCGTTGACGATGTGTTGACGGGCACAGATGCTACCACCGCCTCGGGGCGCTCGCAATTGCGGCTTGCCAATCAGAAGCGGAAGATCCCCACCATCTGGACCTGGTCGGCGCTTCCATTTTCGCCGTCCTTGTTCTGCCTTGTTCCGACGATGTACTCGATCCCGACGTCGATCCGTTCGATCGGGGAAAACACGAGGTTGAGGGACAGCCGGTTGGTGCG
>JAGYID010000052.1 GCA_018606725.1 Acidobacteriota bacterium | reverse complement strand
GAACGACATCAAGAAGGTGCTGGCGTACTCGACGGTGTCGCAGCTGGGGTACATGATGCTGGCGGCGGGAGTTGGAGCGTTCGGCGCGTCGATCTTCCACCTGATGACGCACGCCTTCTTCAAGGCGCTCTTGTTCCTCGGCGCCGGCTCGGTCATCCACGCCATCGGCGGCGAGCAGGACATCCGCAAGATGGGTGGCCTGCGCCGTCATCTGCCGATCACCCACGCGACGTTCGCCATCGCCGTCCTGGCGATCGCCGGCGTGCCGCCGTTCGCCGGCTTCTTCAGCAAGGACGAGATCCTCTGGTCCACCCTCGGCGGGCCGATCGCTTCCGCGGTTCCCGCCGGCGGGGCCGACGGCTCGCCCGGCGGATTCCTGCTGCTCTGGGCGATCGGCATCGTCACCGCCGGGCTGACCGCCTTCTACATGACCCGTCTCTATCTCCTGGTGTTCGCCGGCGCGCCGCGCATGTCGGAGGAGGCCCGCCACCACCTGCACGAGTCGCCGCCGGTGATGACGGTGCCGCTGGTCCTGCTGGCCATCGGCTCGGCCGGTGCCGGCCTCCTGGGGCTGCCGGAGTTCCTGACGCACGGGCGGGTGCCCAACGTGATCGAGGAGTACCTCCACGGCCTGGTCCTCCACCCCGCGGGCGAGCCGTTGGCGCCGCCGATGTCCGAGGGAATGGCGATGGGCGTGGCGCTCCTGGTGTCGTTTGCCGGCATCGTACTGGCCTGGCGGCGCTACGGCCGCACGCCGGCGGCGGCGCTCGTGCCGGAGGCGCAGCTCTCCGAATTCATCCGCTTCATCAGGGCGAAGCTTTACGTCGACGAGGCGATCGACGCGCTCGTGCTGCGGCCGTATCGCGGCCTCTGCCGGCTGTCGGCCGCCTTCGACGAGGTGGTCATCGACGGCGCCGTCAACAGCGTCGGTGCGGTCACCGATGTGACCAGCCAGCTGGTCCGCTTGCTGCAGACCGGCTCGGTCCGCAACTACGCGCTGTTCTTCTTCGCCGGGGCCGTCGCCATCGTCTTCTGGGCGGTGCTATCGTGATCGCCTGCCAAGTGGTCCTGTCATGAGCGATCTCGCGGCGCTCCTGCCGCTCCTGATGCCGGTCATCGGCGGCCTCGGCGTTCTCCTCGTGGTGGCGATCGAGCGGGGCCGAGCGGTGCGCCTGTCGGCCGGCCTGGCGCTCGTCATGCTGGCCTTCTCGGCGGTGGTCACCTGGGTGCCGCTGTCGCGCGGCGACAGCCGGGCCCTGTTCGATGGCGCGCTCTTGATCGACACGCAGGCGCTGGCCTTCCAGATGGTCTTCCTGCTGGTGGCGGCGCTGACCGTCATGATGTCCATCCGGCACCTGGAGGCGATCGGCGCCCCCCGCGGCGAATACTTCGCCCTGATCCTGTTCGCGGTCAGCGGCATGACGATGATGGCCGGCAGCGAGAACCTCCTGACCATCTTCCTGGGCCTCGAGATCCTGTCGGTCTGCCTGTACGTCCTCGCCGGCTTCGACCGCGACCGGGAGATCCCGGTCGAGGGTGCGCTGAAGTATTTCCTGCTCGGGGCATTCGCCACCGGCTTCGTCCTCTACGGCATCGCCCTGTTGTATGGCGTGACCGGCCGGATCGATCTGCGCGGCATCGCCTCGCATCTCCAGTCGGCCGCGGGCGGCCCGCCCGACCCGCTGATCGTCGTCGGCGCCGCCCTGCTGCTGATCGGACTGGCCTTCAAGATCGCCGCCGTGCCGTTTCACTTCTGGGCCCCCGACGTCTACCAGGGGTCGATGGCGCCAGTGGCGGGGTTCATGGCGGCGGGAACCAAGGCGGCGGCGTTCGCGGCGCTGCTGCGCATCCTGGGCGTCGGGCTGAGCAGCCCCGGCGTCCAGGAGGAGTGGTCGTCGGTCCTCGAGGTCCTCGCCATCATGACGATGATCTTCGGCAACCTCGTGGCGCTGGCGCAGCAGAACATCAAGCGCATGCTGGCCTACTCGAGCATCGCCAACGCCGGCTACCTGCTGGTCGCCGTCGTGGCCGGCGCGCGCACCGGCCAGGCGACCTCGATCGCCCTGTTCTACCTGACCGCCTACACCCTGATGACCGTCGGCGCCTTCGCGGTCGCCGCCCTGGTCGGGCGCGCCGCCGAGGACGGCGAGGGATACCAGCTGGCGGCCTTCGCCGGGCTGTCGAAGCGCCGTCCGGCCCTCGCGGCGGCGATGGCGGTCTTCATGCTGTCGCTGACCGGCATCCCGCCGACGGCGGGCTTCATGGGCAAGTTCTACATCTTCAAGGGCGCGGTCGACGCCGATCTGTACGGCCTCGCCGCCGTCGGCCTCCTCGCCTCCGTCATCGGCGCGTTCTACTACCTGCGCGTCATCGTGCAGATGTACCTGCGCGAGCCGGGTGGCAACGCCGCGCCGGCGCCGCTGAGCGCGCCCGAGTGGGTGGCCGTCGCCTCCGCCGCCGCCGGCACGCTGTGGATCGGGCTGTTCCCGTCCCAGCTGCTGTCGCTGGCCCAGCGGCTCCTCTGAGGACGCGACCCGGGTGACCAGAGGCACAAAGTCACGCCCCGTCGGCAAGCCGCGCGGGGCGGCGATCTCCGACCTGACCGCGCAGCGGCTGTCGGTCTACCTGCGCTGTCTCGACGATCTGCAGCGGGCCGGGGTGGCCACCGTCTCGTCGCAGGCGCTCGCCGGCAGGCTCCACCTCAACTCGGCGCAGATCCGCAAGGACCTGTCGTTGTTCGGCGGCTTCGGGGTGCGCGGGGTCGGCTACTCGGTCGGCGACCTGCGCGACCGGCTGGCGCGCATCATGGGGCTGACGCGCAACCGCAAGGTGGTGATCGTCGGCGCCGGCAATCTCGGGATGGCGCTGGCCGACTACGGCGGCTTCAACCGGGAGGGGTTCTCGATCGTCGCCCTGTTCGACAACGACCCTCAAAAGGTCGGCACGGTGTCGCGCGGCGGCGTGCGGGTCCTCGACATCGCCCTGCTGCCCGAGGTGGCCCGCCGGGAGAAGGCGCAGATCGCGCTGCTGGCGGTGCCGGCGCCGGTGGCGCAGCGGCTGCTTGATCTCGTTGTGCGCTCCGGCATCAAGGCGGTCCTCAACTTCGCGCCGGCGCCGCTGCGGGTGCGCCCCGGGGTCGTGCTGAAATCGGTCGACCTCAAGATCCAGCTCGAGAACCTGGTGTTCCACCTGACGCGCGCGGAGCGCGCGTGATCGACCCGGCTGAGATCCTCGAGCACTTCCGCCGCCATCGCGGCCTGCTGGCGGTGCAGAGCAAGATCCCGATCAAGGATGAGCACGTCCTCAGCCTGGTCTACACGCCCGGGGTCGCCGAGCCGTGCCGGGTCATCCATGAGGACCCCGAGGAGTCGTTCACCTGCACCATCCGCGGCAACGCCGTCGCCGTGCTGACCGACGGCTCGTCGGTGCTGTCGTACGGCGACGCGGGACCGCAGGCGGCGCTTCCTGTGATGGAAGGGAAGGCGATCCTGTTCAAGACCCTGTCCGGCATCGACGCCTTCCCGGTGTGCGTCGCCGAGCGCGACCCCGCCCGACTGGCCGACCTGATCCTCGCGCTCACTCCAACATTTGGCGGCTTCTCGATCGAGGACATCGCCTCGCCGCGCTCGTTCGAGCTCCTGGAGCTGCTCGAGGCGACCAGCGAGACCGACCTGCCGGTGCCGTTCTTCTTCAACGACATGCAGGGGGCGTGCGCCATCGTGCTGGCGGCGCTGCGCAACGCCCTCAAGGTCGTCGACAAGGAGATCGGCGACATCCACGCGGTCATCACCGGCGCCGGCGGCGCCGGCATCACGGTGGCCCGCTTCCTGCGCAAGGCGGGGGTGGCCGAGATCACCCTGTGCGACCGGCACGGTATCGTCTGGGAGGGGCGCCTGGCCGCCATGAACCGCTTCAAGGAGGCGGCGGCGCGCGACCTGAACCCGGGCCGGCGGCAGGGGTCGATCGGCGACGCGCTGCAGGGGGCCGATCTGTTCGTCGGGCTGTCGGCGGCGCGCACCGTCGAGCCGGGCATGATCAAGAAGATGTCGGCGCGGCCGATCGTGTTCGCGCTCGCCACGCCGGAGCCGGAGATCGCCGCCGAGGACGCCCGCGCCGCCGGCGCCGGCGTCGTCCTGACCGGCGGGGCCGACTACCGGCACGGTCTCAACGTCGCCCTGGCGTTCCCCGGCATCCTGCGCGGCGTCATGGACGCCCGGGCGCCGCGGGTCTACGACGAGATGCTGATCGCCGCCGCCGACGCCATCGCGACGCTCGTGCCGGAGCGCGACCTGGGGCCGGACCGGATCGTGCCGCGGGCGCTCGATCTGCGGGTCGGCCCCGCTGTCGCCGGCGCGGTCGCCAACGCCGCCGTCGCCCTCGGCGTGGCGCGTGAAGACGTCGACCCGGCGGCGGTGGAGCAGCGCACCCGCACGCGGATCTACGAAGGCAGCGCCGCGCTGGTCGAGCCCGATCGGGGCGGCGGCAGGCCGCGCACGCTTCTCGAGGAGGCGCTGTCCCTGCATCGCCGCTACCGCGGCGTCATCGAGGTGGCCGCCAAGTTCCCGGTCAAGGACGAGCACTCGCTGCTGGTCATCGCCTCGCCCGGCGTCGCCTGCCCGGTGCGCGAAATCATGCGCGAGCCGCTCAAAGTCTGGGAGTACACCACCAAGGGGAACCTGGTGGCGGTCGTCACCGACGGGTCTGCCGTGCTCGGGCTCGGCAACATCGGCCCCGAGGCGGCGCTGCCGGTCATGGAAGGGAAATGCGTCCTGTTCAAGACCTTCGCCGGCATCGAGGCGATGCCGATCTGCCTCGGCACGCAGGAGACCGACGCCATCGTCGCCATCGTCAAGTCGCTCGAGCCGTTCCTGGGGGGTGTCAACCTGGAGGACATCGCCGCCCCCCGCTGCTTCGAGATCGAGGAGCGCCTGCGGCGCGAGGTCGGCATCCCGGTGTTCCACGACGACCAGCACGGCACGGCGACCGTCGTGCTCGTCGGGCTGCTCAATGCCCTGCGCCTCACCGGCCGCGACATCGGGACGGCCAGGGTGACGATCAACGGCGCCGGCGCCGCCGGCATCGCGGTGACCCGGCTGCTGATGAAGGCGGGGCTCCGGGACGTCATCCTGTGCGACACGCTCGGGACGATCTACCCGGGGCGCGACCGCCTCAACCCGGCGAAGGAGGCGATCGCCGCGGTCACCAACTTGGAGCGGGTCGCCGGTCCGCTCATCGAGGCGATGCGCGGCCGGGACGTGTTCATCGGGCTGTCGGCGCCGAACATCGTCAGCCCCGACATGGTGCGCGTCATGGCGCGCCGGCCGATCGTCTTCGCGCTGGCCAACCCGGTGCCCGAGATCGCCCCCGAGGCGGCGCTCGCGGCCGGCGCCGCCGTGGTCGCCACCGGGCGGTCGGACTACAAGAACCAGATCAACAACGCCATCGCCTTCCCGGGGATCTTCCGCGGCGCCCTCGACGTGGCGGCGCGCAACATCAACGACGAGATGACGCTCGCCGCGGCCCACGCGCTGGCCGATCTGATCCCGGACTACGAGCTGTCGCCCGACTACATCGTCCCGCGCACCCTCGACTTCCGCGGGGCGCCGGAGGTGGCGGCGGCGGTGGCCCGCGCCGCCCTCGACACCGGCGAGGCGCGCCGCCGCGTCGACCCGCGGCTCATCCTCGAGAACACCCGCGACTACCTGTACGGCGGCACGCTGCGCGCCCTTCCGGGCGAGCCGCTGGGCCGGCAGCCGGACCTGCCGCTGCCGCGACGCTGAGGCGGCTGGCCGCCCCAGAATCGGCCGTGGCAGTGGATTTCAGCGGATCCTTGTGGTAAAACACCAGGCGCCTTCGAGGAGCCTGAGTGACCCGCCGCACCCGAATCTCTGACGCGCCCGTCCCGACGGTCATCGCGTTTCTCCTGGCCGGCTTCGTCGTGTCCGGCCTGCAGGCCGTGCCACGGGCGATCCCCCAGGAAGTCCCCTTCAAGACCGCCATGAACCCCGACCGCGAGATGACGGCGTTCCTCTATGTGCCGCGCCCGGCCGAGCCGGGGACGACCGGGGGCACCGCGTCGCCCGGCCCGGGCTCCGGCCCGGCGCCGGCCTCGAATCCGTTCGGCCCGGCGCCGGTGCTGTTCTTCTCCGGCGAGTGGGGGTGGAAACCGCTACTCCAGGACACCGCGTCGACCATCGCGGCGGAGGGGCGGGCGGTCCTCGGCATCGAGTCGAACGAGTATTTCAGCAGGACGATCGACGACCAGGGGCTGGCGAGCGATCTGAGGGCGTTCCGCGCCCGCCTCAACGAGGCGGCGGGGCGGGCGCCGGACGCTCCGGTCATCATCGCCGGGTTCGCCTACGGCGCCGAAATGGTGCCCTTCGTTCTGAATCGGGCCGGGTCCAAAGGCGTGAACGGGCTGCTGCTGATCGCCCCGAACACGGAGGGGGCGACGATCTACCGCGTCGCCATCCAGCTCCGGATGCCGAGTCCTCCCAACGAGCAGTTCAATGTCGCCAAAGAGATGGCGCGCTTGCCGGCGCTGCCCGTCGTCCTGATGCAGGGGACGTTGGACGAGTACGCCACCGCCAAGGATCTGGCCGGATTCCTCCGCGGCCCCCACCTGTACGTGCCGATCGAGGGGGGTGACCGGCAGTTCCACGAGGCGCGGCAGCCGTTCTTCTCCCAGGTTCTCGCCGCCTTCCGCTGGTTCGACCAGGGCGCGCCGGCGCTGCCGGGCGCCGCGTCGGAACAATCCGGCGCCGCGAAGCCGCCGGCGTCCGCCCCCCCGGCCCCCGCGACCGGCCCGCGCTGACGTCCTGATGAGACAGGGGGCGGCTGTCGGGAGCACGGCGGGGGTCGCGATGAACAGTCTCGGGCTGTATCTGACCTCGGTCCTCATCTGGGGATCGACTTGGCTCGCGATCACCTTCCAGTTCGGCACGGTCCCGCCGGAAGTGTCGGTGGCGTACCGGTTCGCCCTGGCGGGGCTGATCCTCCTCGCCTGGACCCTCGTGAAGGGGCTTCGCCTGCAGTTCTCGCCGCGGGATCATCTCTGGATGGCGCTGCAGGGGGTCCTGCTCTTTGGCGTCAACTATATGTGCGTCTATCAGGCCGAGACGGAGATCCCCTCGGGGCTGGTGGCGGTCGTCTTCTCCCTCATGGTCGTCATGAACATCGTCGGGACGCGGATCTTCTTCGGCACCCCCTTGAAGGCCGCCACCCTGCTTGGGGCCGCGCTGGGGATCGGCGGCGTCGTGCTGGTGTTCCTGCCGGAGATCGGCCGCGGCGCCGCCGGCGGCCATACCGCGGCCGGCGTCGTCCTGGCGCTGTGCGCGGCGGCGACCGCGTCGCTGGGGAACATCGTGGCGTCCCGGAATCACGGCCGCGGGCTGCCGGTGGTCCAGATGAACACCTTCGGGATGCTCTACGGCGCTCTGTCCGTGGCGCTGTATGCGCTGCTCACCCACCAGCCGTTCCGGTTCGACTGGTCGCCGCGCTACCTGATCTCGCTCGCCTACCTCGCCGTGTTCGGGTCGATCCTGGCGTTCGGGGCGTTCATCGTGCTGCTCGGCCGGATCGGCGCCGATCGCGCCGGGTACGTCACGGTGGCCATCCCGATCGTGGCGCTGCTCCTGTCCGGCGCCTTCGAGGGGCTGCACTGGCACATCTCGCTCGGGCTCGGGATCGCCCTCTGCCTGGCGGGGAACGTCGCCATACTCCGGGGCAGAAGGGTTGCGCCGGCGCCTGTGTCTCCCGCTCCGGCGCCCGCGTCGCCCGGGTCCGGCCCTGGGCGCTGAGGCAGCGTCGCCTCCATCCATTTGCGGATGCGGTTGGCGTCCCCCAGGCGCGTGTACTTGCCCCACGAGTCGAGCAGGACGATGATCACCGGCCGCGTCGCGATCTCCGCCAGCATCACCAGGCACCGCCCCGCCTCGTTGATGTAGCCGGTCTTCGACAGATCGATCGCCCAGGCCCGGTTCGTCACCAGGCCGTTGGAGTTGCGGAATTCCAGCACGCGTCCGCCCGGAAGCGTCACCGCGTGCGATGGAGAGGTGGTGTAGTCGCGGATGGCGGAATACCGGCTGGCAGCCCGCACCATCACCGAGAGATCCCCGGCGGTCGAGACGTTCCCGCTCGACAGCCCGCTGCCGTCCGCGAAGCGGGTGTGAAGCATCCCCAGATCCTGCGCCTTGAGATTCATGGCCGCGACGCAGCCGGCCGTCCCGCCCGGAAAGGTGCGCGCCAGCGCCGCCGCGGCCCGGTTCTCCGAGGACATCAGCGCCACCCACAGGAGATCGCCGCGTCCGAGCCGCGCGCCGACCGGGAGGCGCGAGGCGGTGTGCTTGACGCCGTCCACATCGGCCCGGTCGATCTCGATCGTCTCGTCCAGCGGCAGCCGCGCATCCAGCACCACCATGGCGGTCATGAGCTTGGTGATGGAGGCGATCGGGGCGACCTGATCCGGGCGCTTGGCGAACAGCACCGTCCCTCCCGCATCGTCGATCACCAGCGCCGCGTTCGACTTCAGCTCCAGCCGGGGCGCCCGGACGATTCCGGACGGCGCCGGGGCGGCCCAGGCGCCAGCGCCCCCCGCCAGCGCGATCGCTGCCATGAACGCCGCGGCCGATCCCCGCGTGCGACGACCCAAGAAAGCCCCCCCTCCCGTCACGAATTCAGCGCTGCCGGGCGCAATTATAGGTTCCTCCATGACGGGTCCGCCAATCATGCCGGCGGTTTCCTGCCCGCCGGGTGCGCCCGGGCCTGGGCGGCTTCCTTGACCGTCCGAAACGGCGGGTGCTATATTCACCTCGCATTCTCCAGTCAATTCCCGGGCTTTGCTGGTCTTCCCCGGACAGGTGGGGGCGAAACGGTTTCGACGGGACTGTTGAGGCTGGGACTGCGTGCCGAGGCCCACTCCTCGTAAAACAGGTGGAAACGACTCAAGCGCCAACTCACAGTTAGCGCTGGCTGCTTAAGCAGCCCGTCCACCGGACCCTTCTCCCGCGGGGGACCGGCTGGGCGTCGCACAGCGGGATAGCCTGACGGTCCGCCCGAGACCTGAAGGCGAAATCGACCGGGCTGGCCGACCGTCCGTCTGCTTCGTCGGGGGACGACCGGCAAGAGCGCTTCCGATGAAGCTACGCACGTAGACGTCTCACGCTGATCTTTTCCGGACGCGGGTTCGACTCCCGCCGCCTCCACCATTTAACCTCCTGAAATCAAAGGGCTGGATCTGGGACGCGGGAACTCTCCCCGCCGTCTCCATGGGAACTGTGTACGCCTGGCGCCTGGCCGAGGCGACTCCGTTACTTGAATCGCAGGGCCGCGGTGAGCGCCGAGAGCGCGACTCCCAGCTCCCGTCAGCTCAGCAGCCACCCCCGCCGCCGGTGAGCCGCTCTTCGAGGCGGTCGCCTACGATCTGGTAAACCGTGTTGCGACTGTACTCGTAGCCGCCTTCGCTCATGAGGACGAACAGGTCGTCACCGATACGAAAGACGCCGAGCGGGGTGGCCCAATGCGTTTCGCCACGGTCGCAGTCCGTCACATCGACCCACTTCGTCATCCAGCGCAGGTCCGATCCCTGCTTCACGATCCAGCCGTGGAATTCGCTGACCTCCAGACAGTTGTTCGAGGCGAGCTTCTCGTAAGACCTATTGCCCGTGATGTAGTACACGGCCGCCTCGCTTCCGGGGAAACTCGCCATCTCGATCCGGGTCTCGATCGGGAAAGCGGCGCGCTCTTCGGGCGTGATGGACGCACGCGTTCGCTTCGCCTTCTGGTCGTCGTGCCCCTCTCCGCCGCCGTCGTCGGCCTTGGCGACGACGGCGCCTCGCGCGATGGCCGCGGCCCTGCGGCGCTCCGCCTCCTTCAGGCGTTGCTCCTCCAGCCAGGCGATCATGTCGGACTCCTGGTCGCCGAACACCTCCCGCATCATCCGATCGACGGCGGCGGCGTCGGCCGAGCCGGGGGCCGGGTCATCGAACGTGGTCCCTGCCGGGTGAAGACTGAGAGCGTATCCCGAACCCATCTCGAACTGCGCTTTGCGGTCGCGGTGCGAGCCTTCGACGGTCGCCAGGGCCCAGCCGCTCTGGCAGAAATAATCGGTGGGGACGACCGACGCCGCCTTCAGGACCCGCGTCCTGCCGTCCGCCTCGGGCGCGTACCAGGTCGAGCCCACGAGGGACAGCATGTACTCGCGCTGGCGCCGGGCCCCCTCCTCATCGGTCGAGAATTCATCACCCTCCGGATGCGGCGGGCGGGACCACCGGTGCTCGCGATATTCCCCGATCGGCACGATCAGGCCGGTACTGAAGATCGCGATCTGGAATGACGCATCAGGGCCGATCGCTGCGGGCGACTCTTGGAGATACACCGGCGGCGCGGCCGCGGGCGCGGCCTCGGCCGGCACGGTACACGAGGTGGCGGCGGGGGGCGCCTCCGAACGCGGGGCCACCGGTGCCGACCGGTGCACCTCGGCCATCTTCTCCGGACGCCCGATGCCTCCGCAGCCCGACGCGGCGATGAGAAGAGCCGCGAGTATTCCGAAAATCAGCCGAGGCCCCGTGACCCTCTGCGCCCACATGTCGGGCAATATTAAGGGGGACGACCATCGAGTCAAGTCGGCCGGGATGACCCCGGCTCAGCGACGGCTGAGACGCTCGGCGAGGCTGCAGCCCGACAGGGCGCGGCCGGTTCTCGTAAGGTCTATTCCGTCAACTTCGCCGCCGCTGGCGGGTGGTGGAACGGGGCGGGGGACCAGGCAGCGGGGGATTCAAGCTACACGGCGGTCGGGTGGCGGGCTGGCGAGGGGTCGCACGGCGATGGGAGGACGGTCCCTGTCGTCTCCTCTAAAGAGCCCGAACTCTCGCCGCGGGCTGGGGCCGGCGCGCGACCGCGCCTCGCAGCCCCTCGACCTCGCGCATCGGCGGCTGGCCGAAGTGCCTCTTGTACTGCCGGCTGAAGTGTGACGGATCAGCGTAACCCACCCGCTATCCGGCGGTCGCGGCGTCGACATCACCGTCGAGGAGGAGCGGCCGGGCCTCCTGCAGCCGGAGCTGCTCCTGAAACTGCAACGGGCTCATCGTCGACCGCTTTCGGTGACCGTCTCCAACATATCTCCAAGACTGGGGAGCACTCCAGAGCACTCTAGAGCACCACGAATTGACCACAAGGCAACGAGTTGTCAGGCTGTTATGACGAAAAGTCGCGCGCCATCAACCGGTTGGCGTTTTGAGGCGGCGCGGGTTCGACTCCCGCCGCCTCCACCAGCGCTCACCCTCGACCTATTCCACCGTATAATCCCGGGAACCATGGATATGGAAGCGCTCCCGGGCGGGGAGTTGATTCGCGAGGGCCTCGACGATCTAGCCGCAGGCCGGGAGTCTGCGGCCGCCCTGCTGGTCGCGGTCGGCGCCCCCCGACTCCGCCGCTTGGGACTTCAGATTCCTTCGCTCCCGTTCGACTGCGCGGAGCACCGGCTCTACGAGCTCCTTGCCCGAGCCCACGCCGACTCGGCCCACTCACGGTACAACGCCCTCATCCGGCGGCTGGTGAGTTTCGAGCGGGCCTGCGAATGCGGCGCTTAGCGGACGCGGAGCGCATCCGGGCGTTTATGGACGCCGTGGGGCGTGCGGCGAAAAAGGAGATCCGGCTTTATTTCACCGGAGGAGCCACGGCCGTGCTGAACGGCTGGCGCTCGAGCACCATCGACGTGGACATTCTCATGATCCCTGAGGACGATCAGGTTTTCCGTTCCTTGCCGGAGCTCAAAGAATCCCTCGAGCTCAACATCGAGCTGGCCAGCCCGGCCGATTTCATCCCGGAGGTCCCCGGCTGGCAGGATCGCAGTCGGGCCATCGACCGCAGAGGGAAGGTGAGCTATCACCACTACGATCTCTACGCCCAGGCTCTGGCGAAGATCGAGCGCGGTCACGCCCAGGATGAAGCTGATGTGCAGGAGATGCTCCGCCGCCGTGCCATCGATCGGGATCGGCTCATGCAGCATTTCGAACAGATCGAGCCGCTCCTTTACCGGTTCCCGGCCATCGACCCGGCCACGTTCCGGCGAGCGGTCGAGCGGGTCTGCCGCCCCGAAGGTCCCCTCCAGACGCCCTGACGGCGGTTCGAATCCTTTGCGTCCGGGTCCACCATCTATCCTGCTCTACCGACCTGCCTTGCGCGTAGGTGAAACAATCTGCCTGTTACGCCCGATAAGGGCATTTCTGCTCATCGCGGGTTCGCTGATGTGTGGCGGAACGGGGCGCGAGACCCGGGCGGGCGCGCCCACCCCGACATGATGAAGGGGCTCGTTGTCGAGCTCAACATGGACGGCGTCAGCTTCAGGAGAACCTCGCCGCCATCCGCGACCTCGGCCGGACCGGCCAGGACTGGGGCGCCGCATTCGACCAGCAGCAGGCGTACGTCAACGTCCACGGCATCTACACGGGGCTGAAGACAAGAAGAGCCGGGGCGGTCACGCCCGCCCCGGCGGAATTGGCACCGTCAGTGTTGTCTACCCGCAGCTGCCGCTCAGGCGGCACCCCAGGCCCGAGGACGTCGCCTTGCAGTTACTGTAGCCGGCCTGGACATTGACGCACTTGTACGTACCGCTGAAGTTATTGCACTGCTTGCACGGCGCCGCGGCCTGCGCCTCCGGCACGATGTTGAGAGAGGACGCGTAGGGGTTGTCGGAGGACGGCATCGGCGTCGCGGCGTAAAGGAGTGCGCTGGCGACAGCGATGATGACCAGGAAACGGGCGGCCAGATGAATCGGACGTGACATCGTGGAAACCTCCGCGCTCGACACGGGTTGACGCGCCCGGCAGGTCGAGGACTGCCCGAAGCGTGCGGCGGATGCCGCGCCGATGGAACGAGAAACAGCCTGGTCGCACGGCGCTCTCAACTCACGATGCGGAACGCGCGGGCGACCTAGTGCAGGTCAGATACCCCGAAGGCCCGGCCCTGTCAAGTCCAGATGGGCACAAGTGTGAGCACAAGTGTAGATGGGTATCTTTTTGCGCGATGATCATGCGTGGTGGAAACGACTCAAGCGCCAGCTCACAGTTAGCGCTGGCTGCTTAAGCAGCCCGTCCACCGGACCCTTCTCCCGCGGGGGACCGGCTGGGCGTCGCACAGCGGGATAGCCGGCAAGAGCGCTTCCGATGAAGCCACGCACGTAGACGTCTCACGTCGATCTTTTCCGGACGCGGGTTCGACGCCCGCCGCCTTCACCACCCATCCTTCCTTTCCGCGAGATCTCGCGCTCGCCGATGGCTTTCCGATCCGGCCCGCGCCTGGCTCCGGGCAGCGGAGAATCCCGCTCGGCCGGGCACTTGCGACCCACGGCTCCCCCGGAGGGATCGACGGGGCATGTCAAATCACAGATGCGATTCTTGATTTGACATCACCCCGGGGGGGCCCAGGATATCCACATGTTCCGCAGAACGCTTGCAAAGGAACTGCAGGCGGCGGCTCGCCGCATGCCGATCGTGACCCTGACGGGTCCACGGCAATCCGGCAAGACCACTCTCGTCCGACACACCTTCCCGCGGCACGCGTATATCTCCCTGGAGCGGCCGGACGAGAGGTCGCGGGCGCGGGAGGATCCCCTCGGGTTCCTGGCGGGCTTCCGTGCAGGGGTCATCCTCGACGAGGTCCAGAGGGCCCCTGAGCTCCTGTCGTATGTACAGAGCGCTGTCGACGAGGATGGCCGCCCGGGCCGCTTCATTCTCACCGGTTCGCAGAACCTCCTGATCATGGAGAGGATCTCGCAGACCCTGGCAGGACGCACCGCCATCCTGCGGCTTCTCCCTCTGACCCTCGCCGAGTTGACCGGCCGAAGACCCGTGGATCCGCGGCGCCTCGATACTCTGCCCCGCAGCGTGAACCCACCGAAGCTCGACCTGTGGGCCACGATATGGGCTGGTTTTTGCCCGCGGATTCACGACCAGGGTCTGCCCCCGGACCGCTGGCTGGCCGACTACTTTCGGACCTACGTCGAAAGGGATCTCCGGGACGTTCTCCGCGTTCTGGATCAGGACGCGTTTGAGCGATTCGTTCGCCTGGTCGCCGCGAGGACCGGACAGGAGTTGAACTTGACGGCCCTCGCTGCGGACGCGGGCATCAGCCAGCCCACAGCCCAGGCCTGGATCACGGCACTGCGCGTCGGCTTCATCGTGACTCTGCTCCCCCCACATCACGCGAACTTTCGCAAGCGGATGCGCAAGCGGCCGCGGCTCCATTTCCTCGATACGGGCCTCGTCTGCTACCTGCTGGGGATCCACACTGCCGCCATTCTCGAACGACATCCGCTCCGCGGAGCGATATTCGAGTCGTTCGTCATCGGCGAGATCATCAAGGGCTTCGAGAACGCCGGCCGCGAGGCGCCCCTGTTCTTCTGGAGGGACGCGACCGGACACGAGCTGGACGGTATCATCGATTGTGGCGACCGCCTGATCCCCATCGAGGTCAAATCCGGTCAGACCATCGCCGCCGATGCCGTGGACACACTCAAGTGGTGGACCGGGCTGCCGGGGAATCGGAACAAGCGCGGCATCCTGGTGCACGGGGGCGACCGCGCCCTCTCTCTTCACGGCTTCACCGTGCTCCCCTGGTTCCTCAGATGATCGGCCGGAAGCTCTCGCACCTCCGCATCCTGGAACGGATCGGCGAAGGCGGCATGGGGGTCGTCTTCATCGCGATGGACTTCATCAAGAGCAGGATGCTGCGCGCGGCGATCGGCGGGGTTGGCGAGGGGTCGCGGTTCGAGCTGGAGGGGATGATCCGCGCATCCGCCCACGGCAGCAGCGACCCCGGCCACAGCTACGGCGCGGACATCGCCCTGTATCAATACATGGTCAACGGCGTGTTCCTCTTCCCCTCGAAGTCCGGGAACGTCGTCCCATATGTGCTGGGCGGTTACGGCTCCGCGACCCTCGACTTCCCTCAGGCGAACTTCGACGAATCGGGCTCGGCATACCAGTACGGCGCCGGCATCCGTCTGTTCTTCGGTGACGACGACCACGTCGGGTTCCGAATCGAGATCGCCCGGCTTTCCGAGGACTCCTTCGACGAGACCAAGGATCACAACAACTTTTCCGTGGGTTTCACCTGGAGGCTCGGGACGGCCCGCTGACGAGAACTCCCGCCGGGACACGCCTTCCGAAGGAGAAACACAATGAAGGCGCGCACGCTTGGGAACAGCGGCTTGAAAGTCTCGGCTGTCGGGCTCGGCTGCATGGGGATGAGCTTCGGCTACGGTCCGGCTGCCGATAAGCAGGAGATGACAGCGCTGCTTCGGAAGGCCGTCGACCGCGGCGTCACGTTCTTCGACACCGCCGAAGTGTACGGCCCGTTCACGAACGAAGAGCTCCTGGGCGAAGCCCTCTCACCCTTCCGCGGGCGGGTGGTCATCGCCACCAAGTTCGGGTTCAGGCTCGATCCCGACGGGGGGTCGAAATGGGTGGGCCTGGACAGCCGGCCGCAGCACATCAGGCAGGTCGCCGAGGCCTCGCTCAAGCGGCTCCGGATCGACGCCATCGATCTCTTCTACCAACACCGCGTCGACCCGGACGTGCCGATCGAAGAGGTGGCGGGGGCGGTGAAGGACCTCATCCGGGAAGGCAAGGTCAGGCACTTCGGCCTCTCCGAGGCGGGAGCCCCGACGATCCGTCGCGCCCACGCGGTCCAGCCGGTGACGGCGCTCCAGAGCGAGTACTCGCTGTGGTGGAGAAGCCCCGAAAAGGAAGTGCTGCCGACCCTCGAGGAGCTCGGCCTCGTCCCCTTCAGCCCTCTGGGCAAGGGCTTCCTCACGGGGACGATCGACCAGAACACGAAGTTCGACAGCTCCGATTTCCGCAACGTCGTGCCCCGTTTCACGCCGGAGGCTCGGAAAGGCAACCTGGCCCTGGTCGAGCTGCTGGCCGGGATCGCGGCACGGAAGAAGGCGACGCCGGCGCAGATCGCGCTCGCCTGGCTGCTGGCCCGGAAACCGTGGATCGTGCCCATCCCGGGCACTCGAAAGCTGGAGCGGCTCGAGGAGAACATCGGAGCCGCCGCCGTCGACCTGACGGCGGACGACCTGCGCGAGATCGACAGCGCCGCCTCGAAGATCACCGTGCAGGGGGATCGGTACCCCGAGCACCTGGAGCGGATGACCGGGCTCTGAGCGCCGACACGGCGAGAGCGCTTCCGACCGCCGCCAGCATTCTCTCGTCCGCTGCGACATAATCGCTGCATGGTCTCCTACATACCTTGGCGCGCTCCCGGGAATCGGCCGCGAAGCAGGCGAGCGCACTGGGCGCGGAGAGCGACCCTCCGCCGCCTCGCGCGGGTGCGCCGGCGCGTGGCGCGGTCGGTGCGGCGCGTGGCGCGGTCGCTGCGGCGCTCGATCGTGGCGTTGCGGGCCGCGCCGCCTCCGGTCCGGGTCGTCGCGGGAGTGGTCGTCCTCCTGGCGGCCTGGGCGGTGGTCAATTGGGCGTACCAGGCGATCCGCAAGCCGACCGAGCTGTTCTTTCCGGTGAGCGGCGCGCTCGACAAGAGTCCCGACGAGACCTGGCGGAGCTACGGGCCGCTGTTCAATGAGCACTCGACGGGCGTCATCACACCGGCCCTCCTGGCCGCGCTCGCCCAGGTCGAAGGCTCGGGCAACCCCGTGGCGCGGACGTACTGGCGCTGGCGTCTGACGCGGAACCCTTTCAAGGTGTACCAGCCGGCATCGAGCGCGGTCGGCATGTACCAGATCACCGATGCAACTTTCAGCGAGGCGAGGCGCTACTGCATACACGACCACGTGGTGGCCGAGGATGGTCCGTGGCTCGACCCGTCATCGTGCTGGTTCAATGTCCTCTACAGTCGCGTCGTGCCGAGTCACGCCATCGAGATGATGTCGGCGCTCCTGGATCGCCGCGTCGCGAGCGCCGTAGAGCGTTATCGGGGCCCCGCCGCGACGCCCGAGCGGCAGCAGGATCTGGCCGCCGTGATCCACCTGTGCGGGCCGGCGGCGGGCGACGCATTCGCGGCGCGCGGCTTCCGTCCGGCCGCCGGTCAGCGCTGCGGCGACCACGACGTTGGCGCCTACCTCGCGCAGGTCAACGCGATGAAGAGGCGGTTCGCCCGAATGGCAGCGGCCGGATAACGCGCCCCGCGCGCACCCTTCGACAAGACGACGGTCGACAAGATCGCGCGCGGGGTCGTGTTCAGCGAGTACGCCATCGAGCCCTACGGCCGATCGGATGGATCAGCATGATTTCGAGGAGGCGTCTCAAGCCCGGCTCCCGGAGGATCCCGAAGCGACCTCCTCGGCCCGCTCCTGCTGCTGCAGCGACCACATGCGTGCGTAATGCCGTCCGGCGGCCAGCAGCTCCTCGTGCGTGCCGC
Organism: Acidobacteriota bacterium; assembly: GCA_018606725.1. Lineage (GTDB taxonomy): Bacteria > Acidobacteriota > Polarisedimenticolia > Gp22-AA2 > Gp22-AA2 > JAGYID01. The sequence continues at coordinate 7,971 of JAGYID010000052.1, read as the reverse complement.
GCTCGACGATGCGCCCCTCGTCCATCACCAGGATCTGATCGGCGCCCATCACGGTCGACAGCCGGTGGGCGATCACCAGTGTCGTGCGCCCGACCTGGATGCGATCGAGCTCGGCCTGGATCGCCTGCTCCGACTCCGAGTCGAGCGCCGAAGTGGCCTCATCGAAAATGACGATCGCCGGGTTCTTCAACAGCGCCCGGGCGATGGCGACGCGCTGCTTCTCCCCGCCGGACAGCTTCAGGCCGCGCTCGCCGACCGGGGTCAGGTAGCCGTCGGGGAGCCTCACGATGAATTCGTGGATGTGGGCGGCGCGCGCGGCGGCCTCCACCTCCTCGCGGGTCGCTTCGGGCCGGCCATAGTGGATGTTGTACAGGATCGTGTCGTTGAACAGCACGGTGTCCTGGGGGACGATCCCGATGGCGCCCCGCAGCGTCCTCTGGGTCACGTCGCGCAGGTCCAGGTTGTCGATGCGGATGCTCCCGGCATCGACGTCGTAGAAGCGATACAGCAGGCGTGACAGCGTCGACTTGCCGGAGCCCGAGTGGCCGACCACCGCGACCGTGCCGCCGGGAGGGATCTCGAAGTCGACGCCGCGCAGGATCTCGCGGCGCGGGTCGTAGCCGAACCGGACCCCCTCGAAGGTGATGCGCGGACGATGCGCGACGAGCGGCACGGCGCCGGGGCGATCCTGCACGTCCGCGTGCCGATCGAGCAGCGCGAACAGCCGCCCCAGGTTGGTGAGCGACTGCTTGACCTCGCGGTACATCATGCCGAGGAAGAACAGGGGCGACGAAAGCTGCAGGAGGTAGGCATTGACCAGCACCAGGTCGCCGACCGTGAGCCGGCCGGCGACGACCCCGGCGGCCGCGCGCCACATCATCGCGGTGACGCCGATCGCCACGATGACGGTCTGGCCCAGGTTGAGCAGGGCGAGGGTCTTCTGCGCCAGGACGTTGGCGTCCTCCAGCCGGCGCAGGCTCTCGTCGTAGCGGGCCGTCTCGTGCGTCTCGTTGTTGAAGTACTTGACGGTCTCGTAGTTGATCAGCGAGTCGACGGCGCGCTCGTTGGCGCGCGTGTCGGCCTCGACCGCGGCCTTGTAATACCGCGTCCGCCACTCGGTCACGATGAAGCTCCACGCCGCGTAGGCGGCGAGCGTGGTAAGGATGATCACGGCGAAGCTCCAGTCGTACGCCAGCACCAGGAGGACCGTGACCAGCAGCACCTCGACGGCGGTCGGCACGATGGTGTAGAGCGTCCAGTCGAGCAGGTCGGAGACCGCGGTGCTGCCGCGCTCGAGATCGCGGGCCACCCCGCCCGTGCGCCGGTCCAGATGAAACCGCAGGCTCAGGTCGTGCAGGTGGCGGAAGACCTTCACGGTGATCTGCCGCGAGGTCCTCGCCATGACCCGGGCGAACACGACCTGCCGCAGCTCGGTGAACAGGGTGACGCCAATGCGGGAGGCCCCGTACGCCAGGAGCAGGCCGACCGGCAACACCAAGAGGCTCCGCTCGAGGTTGAGCCGGTCGACCAGTTGCTTGAGGACCAGCGGGACGAAGAGGGTGGCCGCCTTGGCGGCCAGGATCAGCCCGAGCGAGAAGACGATGCGGCCGAGATAGGGGCGCAGGTACGGGAGCAGCTCGCCGACCACCGCGAGTTCGCCGCGGCCGGGTTGCGCGGGCGCGGCGACGGGGTCCGGCCCCCCGGCGGCGTCGGTCCCGCCGGCCGGGTCTCGCCCCCCGGTCGGGTCGGGGTCCGGGGTCTGGATGGTGGTCATCGCGTGCGGGCCGGCCGGGGATGTCGGGTCATGGCCCCATTATTCCTGTCGCCGCGTCGGTACGCTACTGCGAAGCGCGGGGATCCGGTCACGCTGATCTTTCCCGGACGCGGGTTCGACTGCCGCCCCGCCTTCCGCGCTATGATGACGCCACGTCAGAGTCCGGACTGGCCACGATCTCGTCGAACGATTCGGGTGATCTCCAGATGATCGGTCGCAGCCTGTCCCACTTCCTCATCGTCGACAAGATCGGCGAAGGAGGGATGGGCGTGGTGTACCGCGCGCGCGACACGCACCTCGAGCGGGACGTCGCCGTCAAAGTGCTGCCGGCCGGAATGCTGGCGGAGGACAACGCGCGCCGGCGCTTCCGCAACGAGGCGCTCGCCCTGTCCAAGCTCAACCACCCGAACATCGAGAGCGTCTACGAGTTCGGTAACGAGGAGGGTGTCGATTTCCTGGTCATGGAGCACCTCGAAGGGGAGACCCTCGCCGCGCGTCTCGGGAAGGGCCCCCTGCCGCTGGGCTTCATCGTGCGAACGGGCGGCGAGATTCTGGCCGGCCTGGAGGCAGCTCACCGGGAGGGGCTCGTCCACCGCGACTTGAAGCCCGGTAACATCATGTTGACCCGCTCCGGGGCGAAGCTTCTCGATTTCGGCCTCGCCAAGGACCTGCAGGAGAGGCCGGGCGCCGCAGGGCTGACCGCCGCGCCGACCGCCACGAGCCCGCTCACGGCCGGCGGCGCGATCGTCGGCACCTTCCAGTACATGGCGCCGGAGCAGCTCGAGGGGAAGCCGGCCGATCCCAGAAGCGACCTGTTCGCCTTCGGAGCGGTCCTGTACGAGATGGCCTCGGGCCGAAAGGCGTTCGAGGGGAAGAGCCAGGCGAGCCTGATCGCGGCGATCCTCAAGGAGGAACCGCGCCCAATCTCCTCCCTCCAACCGGCTTCGCCCCCCGCCCTTGACCGGCTCGTCCGCGCATGTCTCGCCAAGGACCCGGCCGAACGGATCCAGTCGGCCCGTGACGCCCGGATCGCCCTGGAGTGGATCGCCGATGCGGCCCCGTCCGAGGCCACGCCGACACCCGTCGAACGCGGGCGGGGGCGGCGGGAAGCGATCGCCTGGGGGGTGAGCCTGGTCCTGGCGCTCGCGGCGGGCGGGCTGGCGCTCCGGCCGTCGAGCCGGCCGGAGACGAATGAACGGCTGGTGCGCTTCACGGTGCAACCGCCCAAGGGACCGCAAGCCTCGCAGGGTCCCGGGGGGACGGGCGCCATCGAAATGACCCTGTCGCCCGACGGGAAGCATCTGATCCTGGGCAGCCCGGACGACCGCGGCCGGGACATGCTCTGGGTCAGAAGCCTCGATCGGCTCGATGCCCGGCCGCTCGCCGGCACCGAGGAGGCGCGGTACCCGTTCTGGTCGCCCGACGGAACGCAGGTCGGCTTCTTCGTGGATGGTTTCCTGAAGAAGGTCTCGTTCCCCGGAGGCGCGGCGCAGGTCGTCTGCCGCGCTCCGACCGGGCGAGGTGGCGCGTGGAACAGGGACGGGGTGATCCTCTTCTCCGCCGACAAGTACGGGCCGCTCTTCCGGGTCTCCGCGGAGGGCGGTGAGCCGGCCGCCGTGACCGAGGATCGATCGAAGGACGGCGTCAGCCATCGCTGGCCGCAGTTCCTGCCCGACCAGGACCACTTCATCTATGTCGTCAGCGCCCGGTCTGCCGAAGCGAGTGGCCTCTTCGTGGGCTCCTTGGGATCGAAGGAGTCGAAGCCGATCCTGGCCGGTCTCTCGGACGAGATCTCGAACAGCATGTTCGTCCCTCCCGGATACCTCGTCTTCGGCCGCAACCATACGCTCATGGCGCAGCCGTTCGACGCCGCAGCCCTGAGGCTCACCGGCGGTCCGGTGACCCTCACCGACGCCCCGATCGGCGTCAACCTGGCGCGCAACTTCGCGGCCTTTTCGGTCTCCGGGAACGGCGTGCTCGCCTTCCAGCCGGACGAGGTGGCGCCTTCCCGCCTGGTGTGGCTCGATCGATCCGGCCGGCAGGTCGGCGCGTTCGCCTCGGCCGCGTATTACTCGTCTCCGCGGATCTCTCCCGACGGACAGCGCGTGGCTCTCATCCGCCACGAGACCCACGACGAGGCGGGGGACCTCTGGGTGTACGACCTGGCGCGCGACGGCATCACCCGGATGACGTTCGACCCCGGCACGTTCGGAGCCGCCGCATGGCTGCCCGGGGGACGGCGGATCGGGCCGGCAGATCCTGTTCAAACTGGACAATGCCCAGACCCAGCAGGATCTCTGGATCCTGCCGCTCGAAGGGGAGCGCTCGGCGCGGCCGCTCCTGCAGACGAAATACAACGAGGGCTCCGGGCGTTTCTCACCCGACGGGCGCTGGCTCGCATATGTATCGACCGAATCGGGCCGACAGGAGGTGTATGTGCGTCCCTTCCCGGCGATCGAAGCGGGGCGGTGGCAGGTCTCGACTTCGGGAGGAATCGAGCCGCGCTGGCGACGCGACGGCCGCGAGTTCTACTACCTGGCGCAGGATTCCACCTTGATGTCGGTGAAAGTGACGCCCGGATCGACCTTCGCGTTCGGGGCGCCGCAGCCGATCTTCCGCTTCCCGCCCAGCACCCTGGCCGACGACACGGTTTACGACGTGTCCCCGGACGGCAACCGCTTCCTCGCCTGCACGACGCCGGGGAGCATCCCGCCCCCGACGATCACCGTGGTCCTTGACTGGATCGCGGCGCTGAAGCCGTAAGCGCCGGCGTTCCGCCTTGAGGCGACGCGGGTTCGAGCGCCGCGTCCCTATTTCTTCGACGGCCGCATCGCAGCACGGAGCTTGTCGGCAAGCGAGCCGAACCCTTCGGACTGCGCCGGGTCCTGCTGCTCCGTGTACTCGCGGACCTCGCTCTTCTCCCCGGCCTCGAGGACCGCTTTGCGACTCAACTGGATCCGCCGGCCGGCAGGGTCTATCTCGAGGACGATCACCTCGACGTCGCTCCCGAGGGCGAACGCCTTCCGGAGGTCGCTGTCCTTTTCGACTCCGGTCTCCGAGAGATGGATGAGGCCGGTGCGTCCCGGCGCCAGGAAAACGAACACTCCGTAATTCTCGTGCCGCTCCACTTTGCCGGTGAGGCGGGCGCCGGGCACGATCTCCACCCGACCGCGGGGCTGCGGTGATTCGGATCCTTCCTCCAGCACCGCAACGCCGATCCTCTTCCGTTCCAGGTCGAAGCTGAGGATCTCGACCTCGACCGCGGCACCGGGCTGAACGGTGGCCTTCCATCCGCCCCTCTTCCCCGTGGGCACGAACGTGGACGCGTGCGCCAGGGCATCGATCCCCGGCTCCAGCTCGACGAAGACGCCAAAGTCGGCAACCCGGGTGACCTTTCCCGTCAGCACCTGGCCGATCTTGTATTTCTCAGCCACTGTCGACCAGGGATCGGCCTGCAGCTGCTTCAGCCCGAGCGCGATCTTCCGCCCGTCGGCGTCCACGCGGAGCACCTTGACCGTGATCGCGTCGCCGGGCCGGACCACTTCCGTGGGATTTTCCACCCGTGACCAGCCCATCTCGGACACGTGGAGGAGGCCCTGGACTCCGCCTCCGAGGTCGACGAACGCGCCATACGCGAGCACCGACGCGACGCGGCCGGGCAGGACGGCGCCGGGGACGGCGGCGCGCCGGATCTCCTCGGCCCTCTCACCCTCCTCTTCCTGCAGGAACACACGCCGGGAGACGACCAGCTCCTTGCCATCCTCCTTGCATTCGATGATCCGGAACGTGTAGGCCTGCCCCACGTGGACTTCCGGATTTGCGGTGAAACTGGTGTCGATCTGCGAGATCGGACAGAAGGCGCGCTGTCCGGCGACTCGAACCTCATATCCTCCTTTGATCGCCTTCTCGACACGTCCCTCCACCGGGAGTCCGGCCCGGAAGGCATCGTTCAGGCGCTGCCGCGTGGCGGCACCCCGGGCGAGCTTGTGGGAAAGCCTCAGACCGCCCACCGTCGAAACCACAACGGCCCGGACGCTGTCTCCGACCTTCACCTGGACGTCGCTGTCCGGATCCGCCAGTTCCTCGATGTCGATGGTCGCTTCGCCCTTTCCGCCAATATCGACGAACGCCACCTCCGGCCCGATCGCCACGATGATCCCCTCGACCGTGTCCCCCTCCTGGTGGAACCTCGGCGCGAGTGATTCCTGAAGCATCCGGGCGAATTCCTCGTTTTCCTCATCGCCGGGCATCTGGAAACCCCTTCTGGTAGCGGGCATTTTATCAGCATCGCAGCAGTACGCCGCGCGATACAATTCGCCGCGCTTGGGAGTTCTTCACAAGGAGAGGGCCACTATGATTTCTGCGCCGCATCGCGTCCCCGGCCTGCTGATCGCGCTGGCGTTCTGTTCGACCGCTCTGGCCGCCGATGCGCGCCCGATCAAACAGACGGCCGTGGCTCATGTCGAAAGCCACAGCAAAGAGTTGATCTCGCTCAGCGATCAGATCTGGGCTTTCGCCGAAACTGCGCTCAAGGAGACCCGCTCCAGCAAGGCGCTGGCCGACTACGCGGAGGCGCAGGGCTTCGCGGTCCAGCGCGGCGTCGCGGAGCTTCCCACCGCTTTCGTGGCGAGTTACGGGGAAGGGCGCCCCATCGTCGGGATCCTGGGCGAGTACGATGCCCTTCCGGGTATTTCGCAAAAGGCCCAGGCGGTCAAAGAAGCGCTCGTGGAAGGGGCCGCGGGACATGGGTGCGGGCACAACATGTTCGGCGCGGCCAGCCTGGGGGCGGCCGTCGCCATCAAGGATCTGATCGCCTCTGGCAAGCTGCATGGGACGATCCGCTTCTACGGCACCCCGGCCGAGGAGGCGGTGGGCGGCAAGATCTACATGGCCCGCGCGGGGTTATTCGCCGACCTGGATGTCGTGCTGGCCTGGCATCCCTCCGACGAGACGCAGGCCGACGCCACCAGCTCGCAGGCGCTGGTGGATTTCATCGTCGAGTTCAAAGGCAGGGCCGCGCACGCCGCAGCCGACCCCTGGAACGGGCGAAGCGCCGCGGACGGCCTGGAGCTGTTCACGCACGGCCTCAACATGCTGCGAGAGCACGTCAAGCCCACGGTCCGGATGCACTACGTCATCCAGAAGGCGGGCGACGTGCCCAACGTCGTCCCCGAGTACGCCAAACTCTGGTGCTGGGTGCGCGACAGGAGCCGGTCGGGCGTGGAAGATGTCATGAAGCGCGTGCGCCCGATGGCCGATGGGGCCGCGCTGATGGCCGGCGTCGAGTCCAAGATGACAATCCAGGGCGGTGATTGGGAACTGCTCGTCAACCTTCCGGGCGAGCGACTTCTGGAAGCCAACATGAAATGGCTCGGAGAGCTTCAATTCACGGCGGAGGAGCAGGCGTTCGCGAAGAAAATCCAGAAGGCCGTGGATGTCCCGGAGGCGGGCCTCGTCACCAGGATCCGGCCCATCGTGGAGCAGGAGTTCGAAGGAGGCTCCACGGACGTCGGAGACATCAGCTGGATCGTTCCCACCCTGCACCTGTCGGTCACCACTGCCCCCTACAAGGCACCCTGGCACGCGTGGCCCGTCGTGGCCTGCGGCGGCATGTCGATCGGCCACAAGGGAATGGTCTATGCGTCGAAGACGCTGGCCGCCACGATGGTGGATCTCTTCACGGACCCGAAGAGGCTCTCCGCCATCCGGGACGATTTCAAGAAGCAGACCGCGGGCGTGACCTACGTCCCCTACGTCCCGGAGGGGCCGCCCCCGGCGCCGGCTCCCTAGCGTTTCGCTTCCGGGTCAAGCCCGGAATGCCGCGCTCACGTCTACTTCTGCTTCTCGACGACCACCCGCCCCTCGGCATTCAGGTAAACGTGATACTTGTGCTTGTCCTTGCACGACGCGGCGTAGTCGTTCTCGGCGTTCACCTTGACGGCGACGACTTCGCCGCACGGCAAACCGTGGAGCGCGATCACAGCCGTCAGGTCCTTCTTGAGCGCCTCCTCGTCGTCGGCGAACGACGGCACGGCGAGGAACGCCGCCACGACAAGCGATCGGGCCAATGCCACAGTGAGTTTGCTCATCGGTTCTCTCCCGTTCAGCCTTGGAGGGTCGCGAACTTCTTCGGGTCCGCGAGCAGGCCCCAGATCGCCTCGCGCGAGGACACGATCGCGGACGCGAGCTTCTGGTCC
>JAGYID010000139.1 GCA_018606725.1 Acidobacteriota bacterium | reverse complement strand
CCGTGCCCTGTGCCGCGCCCAGGCCAAAGTGACCCTCAGCCATTGCTCGAAGGTCCGGATCAGGTGGGCGCTGAAGATGACCTTGCCTCCCGGCTTCAGATGGTGACCGAGCCGGCGCAGCGCCGCGACGCGGCGTTCCCTACCCTGCACGAACGAGTAGACGAGCGGGGTCACGAACACGCCGTCGAATCGCCGTGTTCCCAACTCGAGCGCCGCCATGTCCGACACGAAGAAATCGGCGCCGAGTCCAGCCGCCGAGGCGTGCTTCCTGGCCGCCTCGATCATGCCGGGGATCAGATCGAACGCGGCGACCTGGTATCCCTCCCTGGCGAGATGAAGGGCCTCACGACCGACGCCGCAGCCCGGGACCAGCAGATCGGCCCCTCGCGGGAGCTCGCGCGCCAACAGGCGCAGCAATGGCCCGGAGAGCGGCGCCCGGAGGATGGTCTCGTAGCTCTCGACTTGCCACTGATACTTCTCCTCGATCGAGCAGCCACCGCTCACGCCGAAGTCCGGCGCTTCCAGGATCTTTCGGAACCAATACATGAGCGCCGTCCAGCGGGACCACGCCGGGAATGCCCGCGCGAGAGCCGCATCCAGGCGACGGCGCGATCGACAGACGACTCCGAGGACCTGCCTTGGCTGGAGCACTTCGAGACCGCGCGGGTAGGAATCGAGGGCGGTGCGAAGATGGCCATCGGGCATGATCGCTAGGACCCTCCGCACATCGCCCCACCCATCGACATCGACGAGAGCCAGCTGTCCCGGCCGAGGGAGACCCGTACGGACCGAGAAGTCGCCGTTGTTCACAAGTGTTGGGGCCATGCAGAAGCCGGTGTAGGCCAACGTCAGCCGCCCGCTCCGTTCCAGCAGCGCGCGGAGAGTCTTCGCGGGCACGAGCAAATGACCCGGTGCCAGCCGAACCGCGCGGGGAAACCTCTGCCCCCAAGGCGAGGGGATCCCACCTTGATTGTCGATCCTGTCAGCGCTCATCGGGATATCCGGCACGGAGTCGGGCGGCATCGGCGCCGAGGCCGTACCGCACCCGCAGCAGGGCGAACTGCAGGCCGGTGCGCAGGACCCCGCCGCCGAGCAGCCGCCGCGCCGAACTGTCGACCGGCAGCGGCAGGGTCACGATCGTTCCGCGGCGCCGCAGCGCGCGGGCGATCTCGAGATCTTCGAACAGCGGCATGTCCGGGAAGCCCCCCGCCGCCTCAAATGCCGACCGCCGAAAGAACATCGCCTGGTCGCCGTAGTGAATGTGCCGCAGACGGGCGCGGGCGGTGGCCCAGGCTCCGATCAATCGGAGCAGCCAGCCGCTCTCCGGGTAGCGGAGCCGGAAACCGCCGCCGGCCGCGGCCGGGTCGCTCAGGGCACGGGTGATGGCATTCGTGGCGCCCGCCGGCAGGTGCGTGTCGGCGTGCAGGAACAGAAGCGGATCGCCGCTGGCGACCCGGGCGCCGGCGTTCATCTGGATCGCCCGGCCCGGCGGCTCCACCACCACGACCCTGGAGGTCCAGCCACGGGCAACCCATCGGGCGGCAGTCGCCTCGAACAATGGGATCGTCCGGTCGGTGCTCCCCCCGTCGGCCAGGATGACCTCGAGGGGCGGTTCGGCCGGCTGCAGGGCCAGGCTGGCCAGGGTGCCAGGGAGGGCGGCCTCCTCGTTGAGGGCGGGGATGATGACCGACAACGGGGTCCCCCGGCTTGCCTTTGGGTTTTCAGTCATCATATTGAATGGTCAAGGGTTGTGTATATACTTTGACGGCCGGCTCACGGCCGACCGAGGTCACTTGGACAAGAAGGACGAGTTTCCCCGAGCTTCGATTCCTCCGTCCTCGGCCCCCGCCCGACCGCAGGGGATGATCGGTCCCCCCTCCGCAGGCACCCCCGGCGCGACTGGCCCGTCTGGTCCGGGCACGCCGGCCACCCCGCTCCCCGGGTCCGGCGAGTCGGCCCCGCCGCCCCGCCGGCCGTTCTGGCGGACCTGGCAGGGGCTGGCGGTCATCCTGGGCACCTTCCTCCTGGTGGCGGCCGGGGGCGGGTCGGCCTTCGGTTACTTCCTGACTTTCGACATCCCCGAGGTCCGGCATCTTCAAGATTGGAAGCCGCCGGTCGTGACGACGATCTACAGCGCCGACAACCAGATCCTCTACCAGTTCGGGGCCGAGAAGCGGATCGTCGTGACGCTCGACCAGATCCCGCCGCAATTCCAGGACGCGCTCATCGCCACCGAGGACTCGAGCTTCTACGAGCATGTCGGCATCGACCCGTGGGGCATCGCCCGGGCGATCATAACGGACATCATCCACTTCAAGAAGGCGCAGGGCGGCAGCACCATCACCCAGCAGCTGGCGCGCTCGCTGTTCCTGAAGTCCGAGAAGACCATCCGCCGCAAGCTTCAAGAAATGGTCCTGGCGCTGCAGATCGAGAAGGCGTTCACCAAGAAGGAGATCCTCGCCTTCTATTGCAACCAGGTCTACATGGGACACGGGCGGTACGGCGTCGAGGCGGCCTCCGAATATTACTTCGGCAAGCCGGCCAGCGACATGACCCTGGCCGAATCGGCGCTGCTCGCCGGCCTGCTGCAGCGGCCCGAGGCGTACTCGCCGTTCCGCGCCCCCGAGCTGGCCCGCTCGCGGCGCAACCACGTCCTCAGCCGGATGGTCGAAGAGAAGAAGATCGCCCAGGAGGAGGCGCAGGCGGCGATCGACAGCGAGGTGGTGGTCCAGAAGCTGCCGGAGGAGGACAACATCGCGCCGTACTTCGTCGAGGAGGTCCGCCGCTACCTCGATTCGAAGTACGGCGACGTCGCCCTGTACGAGGAGGGGCTCGAGGTCCACACCACCCTCGACCCGGCGATGCAGAAGGCCGCCAATGCCGCCGCCTTCGAGGGGCTGCGGGTTCTCGACAAGCGCCAGGGGTTCCGGCCGATCCAGACCAACGCCTTGAAGGACGGCGGCGACCTGGCCTCGTATGTCGCGCCGCTGTGGAGCAAACCTCCCGTGGTCGGCCGGCTGCGCACCGGGCTGGTGACCGAGGTCGTCAAGCGCACCGCCACCGTCAAGCTCGGCGACTACACCGCGAAGATCGGCCCGGAGGCGATCGACTGGACCCGCAAGACGGCCCTCAGCCAGGTGGTCAAGGTCGGCGATGTCGCCCCGTTCCTGGTGCAGGAGATCGACGAGGCGAAGAAAGAGCTCAAGGTGAAGCTCGACCAGGAACCGCTGGTCGAGGGGGCGGTGCTGGCGCTCGACCCGGCGACCGGCGAGATCAAGGCGCTGCTGGGCGGCTACGATTTCGCGCGCAGCGAGTTCGACCGCGCCATGCAGTCGTACCGGCAGGCCGGCTCGGCGTTCAAGCCGTTCGTGTACACGGCGGCGCTCGACTCCGGCTACACGCTCGCCGACCGGGTGTTCGACGAGCCGACGGTGTTCGTCGATCCGGCCACCGGCGACGAGTACCAGCCCGCCAACTACTACCGGAAATACTACGGCGACACCACCCTGCGCGAGGCGATGGAGGAGTCGCGCAACATCGTCACCGTCAAGCTGCTGAACCAGGTCGGTTACGGCCGCACCATCGAGACGGCGCGCAAGATGGGGATCACCAGTCCCCTCAATCCGTACCCGTCGATGGGTCTCGGCACCATGGAGGTGTCGCTCATCGACCTGACGACCGCCTACTCGATCTTCCCGAACCAGGGGGTGCGCGTCGAGCCCCACTTCATCCGCTACGTCGCCGATCGCGAGGGGAAGATGCGCGAGGAGGCGAAGCCGAAGGTGACCGAGGTGCTGCGCGCCGACGTCGCCTACGTCATGACCTACCTGCTCGAGGGGGTCACCGAGACCGGCACCGCCGCCGCGGCGCATGCGCTGAACCGGCCGGTGGCCGGCAAGACCGGCACCACCGAGAGCTATGCCGACGCCTGGTTCGTCGGCTTCAGCCCGTCGCTGATCGCCGGCGTCTGGGTCGGCTACGATCAGAAGAAGTCGCTCGGTGACGGCGAGACGGGGGCGCGGGCGGCGCTGCCGATCTGGATCGAGTTCATGAAGCGGGCGCTCGAGGGCCAGCCCCCCGAGACCTTCAACCGTCCGGCGAACGTCGTCTACGTGCCGATCGACCGGCAGACCGGGCTGCGGGCCACGGTCGAGTCGAACTGCCCGGCGACCATCCTCGAGGCGTTCGTGGAGGGGACCGAGCCGGCGCAGGCGTGCTCGGCGCAGGAGCACTTCCGCGTCTCGCTCCCCTATTACCTGCAGCGCTACCCGGTGACCAGCGGGCTCGAGCTGACGATCGACGCCGAGTCGCTGCTGCGGGTGGTCAACGAGGGGACCGGCGACGCCGAGCTGCTGCCGGGCGGCCGGGAGCTCAAGGTGGTCGTCGGCGGGGCGGAGAAGGTCGTGCCGCTCGACATCAGCCGCGGCGACCGCAAGGACGTCATCGGCCAGCTCGCGACCCCCGGCGGCGCCGGGCCCGAGGGCGGGGCGCCCCCTCCCGGCCCGGCACCCGTCGACGATGAGCCGGGGCACGTCGGGGTCGATGGCCGCCCCGCCACCGTCATCCGCATCAAGTACGACTGAGGCGCGCCGCCGGCTTCAGATCACCTTGTCGAGCGAGACGTACGGGAGGTTCTGCGAGCGGGCCACCGCCTCGTGGGTGACCTTGCCGGCGACGATGTTGATGCCGGCGCGCAGCGATTCGTCGCCGCGCGCCGCGTCGTTGAGCCCGTGCTCGGCGATCTTCAGGACGAACGGCAGGGTCGCGTTGGTCAGCGCGAACGTCGAGGTGCGCGGCACGGCCCCCGGCATGTTGGCGACGCAATAGTGGGTCACGCCATCGACCTCGTAGGTCGGGTGCGAGTGGGTCGTCGCCCGGGTGGTCTCCACGCAGCCGCCCTGATCGACCGCCACGTCGACGATCACCGACCCCTTCTTCATGGTGCCGACCATGGCGCGCGTCACCAGACGCGGCGCGGAGGCGCCGGGGATCAGCACGGCGCCGATCACCAGGTCGGCCCGCCGCACCGACTCGGCGATGTAGGCGCCGGCCGAATAGACCGTCACCACCTGGCCGCGGTAGATCTCGTCGAGGTAGCGCAAGCGCGGCAGCGAGCGGTCGATGATGGTGACGCGGGCCCCCAGCCCGAGCGCCATGACGGCGGCGTTGATGCCGACCGTGCCGCCGCCCAGGATGACCACGTCCCCCGGCGGCACGCCCGGCACGCCGCCGAGCAGGATGCCGCGTCCGCCCCAGGTCTTCTGCAGATAGAACGCGCCGACCTGGATCGACATCCGCCCCGCCACCTCGCTCATGGGGGTCAGGAGCGGCAGCCCGCCCTCGCGGTCGGTGATCGTCTCGTAGGCGACCGCGGTCACGCCGGAGTCGAGGAGACCGCGGGTCTGCTTCGGGTCCGGAGCCAGGTGCAGGTAGGTGAACAGCACCTGCCCCTTGCGCAACAGCGGGATCTCGTTGGCCTGCGGCTCCTTGACTTTCAGGATCAGATCGGCGCGGCGGAAGATGGCGGCGGCGTCGGCGACGATGGTCGCGCCGGCCGCCTCGTAGGCGGCGTTGTCGATGCCGCTGCCGAGCCCGGCGCCGTCCTGAACCAGGACGACGTGGCCCGCCGCGACCAGGGCCACGACCCCGGCCGGCACCATGCTGACGCGATACTCGTTGTCCTTGATTTCCTTCGGTACTCCGATCTGCATCGCTCCACCCGGCGCCGGCGGCGCTCTCAATTGTTGTCGATCTGCGCCTTCTGGAGCTTTCCGGAGAAATCGACGTAGATCGTCTTCCATTCCGAGAAGATCTCAATCGCGGTGTGCGCCGCCCCCTCGCGGTGACCGTTGCCGGTACGCTTGACCCCGCCGAACGGCAAGTGCGTCTCGGCGCCGATGGTCGAGGAGTTGATGTAGGTAATGCCGGCGTCGAGATCGCGCATCGCCGCAAAGGCGCGATTGACGTCCTGCGTGTAGATGGCGGACGACAGGCCGTACACCGTGTCGTTGGCGATTTCCAGGGCATTCTCCAGACCGTCGGCCTGCAGGATCGACACGACCGGGCCGAAGATCTCCTCGCGCGCCAGGCGCATCGTCGGCGTCACGCCGGTGAAGACCGTCGGCGGGAAGAAGAAGCCGCGCCCGTACTCGCTCTTGGTCAGGCGCACTCCCCCCAGCACCGGGTCGGCGCCCTCGTCACGGCCGATCTGCACGTACTCCATGACCCGCTTGAGCTGCGCCTCATTGACCAGCGGCCCGACGTCGACCGACTCGTCGAGGCCGTCGCCGACCTTCAACGCGGCGGCGCGCTCCACCAGCCGATCGACGAACTCCTTGTAGACCTTCTTGTGCACGATGATCCGGCTGGTCGCGGTACAACGCTGTCCGGTGGTCGCAAAGGCCCCCCACAACGCTCCGTCGATGGCGAGTTCCAGCCGGGCGTCGTCCATGACGATGAGGGCGTTCTTGCCGCCCATCTCGAGGGCGCATCGCTTGTAGGTCTCGGCGCAGGCGACGTTCACCTCCCGGCCGGTCTCCGACGAGCCGGTGAAGGAGATCAGCGACACGCCGGGATGCCGCGCCAGCGGCGCGCCGACCCCGGCGCCGCCGCCGGTCACGAAGTTCACGACGCCGCGTGGCATGCCGATCTCCTGGCAGACCTTGACCAGGTGGTAGGCGGAGAGCGGCGCGTCGGTCGCCGGCTTGAGCACCACGGTATTGCCGCACACCAGCGCCGGGATCAGCTTCCAGGACGGGATCGCCATCGGAAAATTCCACGGCGTGATCAGTCCGCAGGCGCCGATCGGGGCGCGGGTCGTGAAGCAGGCCTTGTTCGGCAGCTCCGACGGCGTCGTGGTGCCGTGCAGGCGCCGCCCTTCGCCGGCGATGTGATAGCAGACATCGATGGCCTCCTGCACGTCGCCGCGCGCTTCCTTGAGCGGCTTGCCCATCTCCCGCGTCATCTCGCGGGCGTATTCCTCCTTGCGCTTCAGGAGGATTTCGCCCAGCCGGAACAGGTATTCGGCGCGCTTGGGGGCCGGCACCAGGCGCCAGCGTCGATACGCCTTGCGGGCCGCCTCGACGGCCGCCTCGACGTCGGCTTCGACCGAGTCCTGGAAGATACCGATGACCTCGCCCCGGTCGGCGGGGTTGCGGTTCTCGAAGGTCCGATGGGAGGAGGATTCGACCCACTCGCCGTCGATGAAGTTCTTGTAGGTTTTGGCTTCGGCCATCGGTGCTTCGGACCTCGGCCGGGCAGGACACCCTGCATCGTGTCCCGGGCAGGTACTCGATTGCTGGCGAGCGATCCGTTGGGGGGCGGATGCTAACAGAGGGTCATGGTGCTGTCAAGAAAC
>JAGYID010000051.1 GCA_018606725.1 Acidobacteriota bacterium | reverse complement strand
TCGTCGGAGGGGACGTCGCACTCGTACGCCTTGAGATTGTTGGCCCGCACCAGGCGGTTGAAGTTCATCAGATCGAAACCGGACACCAGCGAGATCGCCTTGCCGGTCTTGCCGATCCGCCCGGTCCGGCCGGCACGATGGATGTACTGGTCGGACGACACGGGGGCGGAATAGATGAACACGTGCGACAGGTCCTCGATGTCGATGCCGCGCGCCGCCACGTCGGTCGCCACCAGGTGCTTCAGCTCCTTCTTGCGGAACCGGCGCATGACCTGCTCGCGCTTTTTCTGCGGCAGGTCGGAGGAGATCATCGCCGCCGGCAGCCCCTGCATCGCCAGGTAGTGGTGCACCTGGCGGGTCTCCGCCTTGGTGTTGCAGAAGATCATCGACGAGGCCGGGTTCTCGTACTCGAGCAGCTTGTAGAGCGCCTTGGCCTTGTCCATCCGCGTCACGATGTAGAACAGGTGCAGGGTATCGGTCACGTACAGCTGGTCCTGCGACAGCATCAGCCGCTGGGGGTTCTTCTGGTAGCGGGTGGCGATCGACTCGATCGACGACGGGATGGTGGCCGAGAACAGCAGCGTCTGGCGGGTCTTCGGCACCTGGTCGAGGATGCCGCGGACCTCCTTCTCGAATCCCATGTCGAGCATCTGGTCCGCCTCGTCGAGCACCAGCACGCGGACGTGATCGAGCCGCAGCTCCCGCTGTCGCAGCAGGTCGAGCAGCCGCCCGGGGGTGCCGACCACGACCTGGGCGCCGCGCTTCAGGCCGTCGATCTGCCGCGTCATGGAATCGCCGCCGTAGATCGACAGCACCTTCACGCCGCACGGTCCACCCAGCCGCGCCAGCTCGTCGGTCACTTGCAGCGTCAGCTCGCGCGCCGGGCAGAGCACCAGCGCCTGCACCTCGCCCAGCGACGTGTCGACGCGCTCCATGATCGGGATGCCGAACGCCGCGGTCTTGCCGGTGCCGGTGCGCGACTGGACGACCATGTCGGCGCCGCCGCGGGCGATCGGGATCGCCTTCGCCTGCACCTCGGTCGCCAGGCCGTAGCCCATCGACGCCAGCGCCTGCTGGATCGGCTCGGGCAGATCGAACGAGGTGAACGGGACCGGCTCGGAGGGGAAGGCGGACGGCTCGCTGCCGGCGGGCCGCTGCGGCAGCTCGGGCGGCGCGGCGCGTGGCGAGCCGCGCGGCCTGATGGCCACGACGCGGTGCTGCCGGAGTCGCCCGGATTTCTTCTGCGGACCTTCCATCCTAAGCCACCCTCGCCCCGTGCATCTTAAATCCCCAGCGCCCCGCCGATGACCTGGTCGGTGGTCAGGACGCAGACGCCGCCGGCGGCCCAGCGCTCGACGAGCCGGTCGCCCTCTTCGGAATTGAAGGCGCGCGCCGCATCCTTCACCAGGGCGACGCGGTAGCGCTTGCGCTCGAGCAGTCCCTCGACGGCGTAGCGGCCGCAGAGGTCGAGCGGCACGCCGTACACGACGATGCGGTCGGGACGGACGGCGTCCAGGACGGTGTCGACATTCGGATTGCTGAACACGTCGAAGCGCTGCTTGCGGAACATCACGTCGCCGCGCTTCTCGAGGTGCTCGCGCACCCTCTTCTTCAGCGCCACCTTGCCCTCGGGGCGGCTGTCGATGAACAGCGGCTCGCGGGACAGCGTCGCCTCGACCTTCTCCTGACCGGGCGTGCCGGCGAGGCAGTGGGGCGGATAGGTGTCGCGCATGTCCGGCGCCGCCGACAGTTCCTGGTCCTCGGGGGCGTGGTAATCGACCGAACCGATGATCGGAATGTGCCGTTCGCGGGCGAACATCGTCAGGGCTTTCAATTGCGGCAGGATCGCTTCGGCTCCCTTGATGTACAGTTTTCCGTCAGGCATGACGAAGTCATGTTGCGTGTCCACATCCCAGAACACCGTTTTTCTCATAGAGAGCGTCTGGATTCTAAGCGTTGCGGCGCTTATCCGTCAAACGACAACGCCCGCCGTCCGTCCCCGGAAGCCCGGGAGGGTGAGACGGACGGCGGGCGCGGGGGGCATGCGGAAATGACGCGCAGTGAGGGCGCGTCCAGCCCATCCGGATCGGGAAGACTCGGGGCCTCCCGCTCCGGATCCCCACGGACTGCTCCGCGGAGAGAACCCTCTCACTTAAGGATCCTCCCTCGCCCCCAGGCCGTTAGACACATGGCTTGCTGGTATCACAGCAACAGGTATGCCTTCGTGGTGCTTAATGTGAAATATGATAGATAAAATGTTGATTATGAAAGATTAACTTAGAATCAAGCCACTAAGCAGAAACCACGATTTGCGTATCATTTCGTTACACTGAGACTATATGAGATGTTCATAGGCGAACGGTGTGTATCTTGAGAACTATCTTATCTATTTCGGAATGAATCGTGAGTCTCGCACAGTCTCAAGATCGTTGGTGAGACCGTTCTGACTCAAAGGACGACGGGGTAGATCTTCCTCTGCACCTGGGCGCGGTCGAGACTTTGGCGGCCGTCGAAGATCCAGTGCAGGGTCGCCACGAACTGCTCCTGGACGAAGCAGCGGGGCAGCAGGCGCTCCAGGTCGGCGGGCGATCCGACACGAACCTGCTTCGGGTCGCCGGCCATCGCATCGGCGCCGGGGATGATCGAGGTCAGGGTCGGCTCCTGCCGGAACAGGTCGGCCTCGAACGCCGTCATCGAACGCGAAGTCGTCCAGCGGGTCGGGGCGTGGATCGCCGGGCCGTGGCGCCGGCGTGACCGCGAGACGCAGCCGCGCCCCGTCGCGCTCGACGTCGAGCGACGCCGGGCGCAGCGTCTCGAGATTGAGGACCGCTTCGAGCGCCTCGAAGACGTCGCGCACCGGCCGGCCGCTGACGGCGACGATCCGGTCGCCGCGCCGGACCCCGGCTTCTTCGGCCGGGCTGCCGGGGAACACCCGGCGCACGCGCGCCGTGTCGTCGAGCCACGGTCGTCCCTGGCTGGCGGCGAGCAGCGGGTCTTCGAGGAGCAGCCCGACCCAGGGCCAGGTCGGCCGCGGCTCCTTCATCATCCTCGTCACCGCCCGGCGCACGTGCGACAACGGGATGAACAGGCCGCTGGCGTGCGCTGCGTTCCCGGGCCGGTCGCCCGTGTACGACACCAGCAGGCTCGGAATGCCGATCAGGCGCCCGGCCTCGTCGACGAGCGCTCCGCCGGAATCCCCCGGACCGATCGACGCCTCGACCTCGCACCAGAACTCCAGCGGCCGTGCCCCGACGCGCAGGTGCCGGTGGGCGCCGATGCGGGCCCAGGCGACTTCCGTCCCGGTGTCACCGCGGTTGCCGAGGACGAAGACCTTCGCCCCCTCCGGCGGAGCGGCATCGTCCGAGAGATCCAGCGCTCGCAGGCCGTCGGCCGGGGCGCGCAGCAGGGCCAGGTCGGAAGCTTCGTCGATCGACAGCACCCGCGCTTCGACTTCGCGGCCGTCCGATCGGCGGACGTGCACGTCGCCGCCGCCCGCCACCACGTGGGCGTTGGTCACGATCGTCCCATCGTCGCCGATCACCACGCCCGAGCCGGCCCCGAGCCCCTCGACCGGCTCGTTGCGGAAGCGGCCGTTGCGGAACACCGGCACGCGCACCATCTCCCGCACCCGGATGCTGACGACCGAGGAAAAGGCGGCGGCCACGGCGGACGGCAGCGTATCGCCGGCCGGCTGAGCGCCGGACGGGATCGCCTGGACGGGCGGCTGGGCAACGCCGCCGCGCGGGGCAGGCAGAGCAGCCGCCAGCAGAAGGACAACGGGAAAGATGCGCATCCAGCGCGGGAATATAATCCCCGGCACGCGACAATGCCCGCATGGTGGTGCGGAGAGTGTTGCGCTCGCCCCGGGAGGGCCCCGAGCATCTGTGACGGCAATCGGAAGCTACTTGCAACCATTTGTAAATCAGGAGGTTAATCCTCCGGGCGCAACAGGCTGCGCACCACCATGGGTTCGAGCGGCATGGCCCAGAATCGGCCTCGTTGCGCTGGCCCTCGCGATGCTCGGCGGCGGGCCGGCCGGCGGGCAGGGGGAGCCACCGGCGGCCACCGGGCCAGGGGCGGCGGACGCCCGGCTGATGCGCGGCTTCCGCTTGTTTCTCGACTGGGCCCACCCGCCAGCCGGGGATTGCGGCGCAGCCGGCTCGATCGAAATCAGCGAGCAGTGGAACAGCGGCTTCGCCGCCCGGTACGAGATCCCGTGCGCCGGGGCGGTCCGAACCCTCACCGGCATGTTCACGACCCGCAGCGGGGAAGGAGTCTGGCAGGTGGCCTCCGGGTTCGAGATCGCGCCGGTCGATCTCGAGCGCGCTCTGGCGGCCCGGCGGGGCCGGAAATCGCCATCCGCAGCGCGCCCGCCGGAGGGCCCCTCGGAGGCGCTGCGCGCCGTCGTGCCGCCGGCGATCCGGGAGCGCGTCGACCCTGACATGCCCGAGGAGGCGGGGCGGGCGCGGCTGATCGGGGAGGCCCGGGTCGAGCTTCTGGTCGAGGTCGATCCGGACGGCACTCCCGTGCGCGCCCGTCCGCTGCGCGGTCCCGACCCCGACCTGGGGATGCGGAAGGCGGCCCTCGGGGCAGCGCTGCGCTGGCGCTTCGACCCGGCCGACCTCGCCGGCACGGCGGTCCGCTACTTCCTGCCGGTCAACATCCCGTTCCAGGGGCTGCCGGCCCAATCGCGCGACTGGATCCACCGGGCGCTGTTCGACGTCGGCGCCATCGTCACCACCGATGCTGCGGCGCTCGAGGCGGCCAGGGTCCGGTTGCTTGCCGGCGAGCCGTTCGCCACCGTGGCACGGGACGTCCCGGGCGAGGAGAACGGCGATTGGGGCCTTGTGTCGGCGGCGGCGCTGCCGGGGCCGCTGCGGGTCGCCCTGCACGAGGCCCGCGTCGGCGGTCTGGCGGGCCCCGTGGAGGCGGATGGCCGGCACTACTTGATGGAAAAGCGCGGCGAGGTCTATTACGCCATCCAGTCGCCGGCCGGCGAGCCGGTGACGTACAGGATCCTGCACCAGCGCAACTGCCCCGACGGGGAGGCCTTGAAACGCGTCATCGACGCGGACATCGCCGAGTATTTCGCCGACAACCGCCGCCAGACCTACATGGACGAGGCGGCCCGGCTGATGGGAATCCGGCAGGTGATCACCGACCTCGGGCTGTTGCGGATTCACACCGATGCCCTCGACCCCGACGAAGTCAAGGTGCTCGGGGAGGTCGTGCAGTCGGTGATCGCGGCGCACGCCGTCTTCTGGGCTCCGATCGTGCCGCTGCGGTCGCTGCGCCAGCGGATCGACGTGTACGCCTTCGCGCGCACCGCCGATCATGACCGGTTGTTCCGGCTGCTGGGTTCGGGCGATGCCGGCCCGGGCGCCAGGGCCGGCGCGGGCGGCGGCTGGATCGCCTCGGGGGAGTACATCCCCGCCTCGCGCATCCTCTCCGTCGCCACCGAGGAGATGGGGGGACATCTTCCGGTCACTGTCGTCGTGCACGAGGCGATCCACATGCTCGACTACGAGCGGGTCTACGACGCCGGGGTGCGACCGTCGCAGTGGTTCGAGGAGGGGCTGGCGTCGTACTTCCGCTTCTCGCAGGTGGACGCGCGCCTTGTGATCGAGCCCGGCACCATTCGACGATCGGGGGTGATCGTCGCCGGCACGGTGCGGCTGCAGTTCGATCCGCGGCAGAATCTGCTCGATTACCTGCGCCGCCGCGGCGAGCGGCCGCTCCGCCTGCAGCGGCTGATCGGGGCGCGGCCGGCCGACCCGCTGTGGACGGGACGGCAGGCGGCCGAGGCCTACGGCGCCGCGTGGACCCTCGTGCACTTCCTGCTGCACGGGGACAAGGGGGGTCATCGCGGCGCGTTCCAGCGTTACGCGGCCATGGAGGCGCGGGGCGCGGCGTCGCCCGAGGCGTTCCGGGCGCTGTTCGGCCCCGACCTCGACGCGCTCGAGGCGGGGTGGCGCGCCTATGAGGAGCGACTGTGAACGACGAGATCGACGACGACGCAGTGGATGACGACGCATCGAATGACGACGCGCCCGATGATGACCAGCCGCCCGGTTATGCCTGGAGCGTGGCGCGTCAGGAGGCGGAGCTGCCGGCCGAGGAGTACCGGCTGCATCGCGCCATCCTCGATGAATTCGAGGAGGAGGACCTGGAAGGCCTCGATCTGTCGCGGACGGACGACTACATCCTGTGGGCCGCCGCCCAGGCGTTCGACGAGATCGATCGGCGGGATGAGGCCGCGGAGCTGGTGCGGCGGATCGTTGCGTCGGTCGGGCGGCACCCGGCCCTGCATTATCCCGACATCCTGTTCTTCCACGCCGGGCTGCTGCGCGACCGCGGCGATTATGACGAGGCACTCGCGACCCTCGACCGGGCGGAGAGGCAGGACGCGACGCTGCGCGACGACTGCGCCGAACGGCGGGCCGAGATCCTCGTCCTCTGCGGCCGCGCCGGCGAAGGGCGGCGGATGTTCGAATCCCTGGCTGCCGCGCGCCGCGACGATCCCTGGCTGCCGCTGACCGCCGGCTGGGCCTTCCTGCAGGCGGGCGATTACGGCGCGGCGCGCGACTGGGCGGAGCGGGGCGAGAAGGCCCTGCGCCGGGCCAGCGACCGGGGCACCATCGACGAGGACGACGCCCGCGCCGCCGCGACCGAGATCGATCGGGTGCGCGAGGAGGCCGCCGCCCGGAATGAGCGCCGGGGGACGAAGGGCGCCGGCGGGGCGGCCCGCGGGGCAGCCGGCGCGCCCCCGACCGCGCCGGCCGGGCTGGCGGATGAGATCCTGGCCCTGCTCGACGCCGAGGAGGCGCGTCTCGTGCAGCGGCCGCCGCGCACCGCGGCGGAGCGGGAGGAGGCGGAGCGGCGCCTGCGGGCCCTGCACGCGCGCGCCTCGCGTGCCTGGGACGACGCCGTCGAGGCCGACGACCACGCGCTGATCGCCCGGTTCGACGACTTGCAATGGGAGATCGTCGGGCTGGCCGAGCGCTTCGGGATGGATATCGATGACTAGGTTTGGGTCTTCGCGGTCTCGCGGATGACCGCCATCGAAACCGCGATCGTCGCGCTCCATCTCACGATTCTCGCGATCCTGGGCGTCTACGGCTGCCACCGCGCCTACCTCCTGTGGCTGTTCCGGAAGGCGCGCGGTCGGGCGGCGCCGCCGGTCGGGCGGCTCGACCCGCTGCCGTCGATCACCGTCCAGCTGCCGGTGTTCAATGAGGTTTACGTCGTCGAGCGGCTGATCCGCGCCGCCTGCGCTCTCGACTACCCGTCCGATCGCCTCGAGATCCAGGTGCTCGACGACTCTGATGACGGGACTTCGGCGATCGCCGCGAGCCTGACCGCGGAGATGCGCGCCGCCGGACACGAAATCGTCCACCTGCGCCGGCGTTCGCGGGCCGGCTTCAAGGCGGGGGCGCTGGCCTACGGCCTGCGGCTGGCGCGCGGCGAGCTGATCGCCGTCCTCGACGCCGATTTCCTGCCCGAGCCGGGCTTCCTCCTCGCCCTGGTCCATCACTTCAGCCACCCGCGCGTCGGGATGGTGCAGGCGCGCTGGGGTCATTTGAATCGTGGCTACTCCCTGCTGACGCGCATCCAGGCAATCCTCCTGGACGGCCATTTCGTCATCGAGCACGCGGCGCGCCACCGCTCGGGGCGCTTCTTCAATTTCAACGGCACGGCCGGGATCTGGAGGCGGGCGTGCATCGAATCGGCCGGCGGCTGGCAGGCCGACACCCTCACCGAGGACCTCGACCTGTCGTACCGCGCGCAGCTCCTCGGATGGCGGTTCGTCTACGCTCCGGACGTGGTGGTGCGGGCCGAGCTGCCGGCCGACATTGATGCCTTCCGCTCGCAGCAGCGCCGCTGGGCCCGCGGCTCGATCGAGACGGCGCGCAAGGTCCTGCCCGGTCTCCTGCACGCCCGCCTGCCGCTCCGCGTCAAGGTCGAAGCCCTGTTCCACCTGACCGCCAACTGCTCCTATCCGCTGATGGTCGCCCTGGCGATCCTGATGGTCCCGGCGATCATCATCCGGTGGGACGCCGGTCTGATGATGCTGGTGCTCGTCGACCTGCCGGTCCTGCTGCTCACCGCGCTGTCGGTCGGCGGCTTCTATCTCGCCTCGCAGCGCGAAGTCGGTGGAGAGTGCCGCGGCACCGCCCGGGTCCTTCCCTCGCTGATGGCGCTCGGCATCGGCCTGGGGCTGAGCAATGCGGGCGGCGTCCTGCGCGGCCTGTTCGGGGGGAACGGCGAATTCGTGCGCACGCCGAAGCACGACCTGCGCGGCCGGCGCGGCGACTGGCGACGGAAGATCTACCGGGTGCCCCGCGGTCGCCTGATCACGGGACTCGAGATCCTGCTCGGGGTCTATTTCACCGGGGCGGTGCTGCAGGCGGCGCTGGCCGGACGGGTGGCCTCGCTGCCGCTGCTGATCCTCTTTCAGATGGGGTTCCTGAGCGCTCCGGTGCTGTCGGTGCTGGGTGTGGCCGGCCGGCCGCGCGGCGCGCCGCTGGCCGGCGGCCGCGCGACCGATCAAGGTGCGGACTCGGGACCCGCCCCGGACTGGGGCCGGGGCGTCTCTTAGCGCTTGCGCTCCAGTTCCGAATCGATGATGTCGGCGAACGCTTCCGGACCCTGTGCGCCGACCAGCGGGATGCCGTTGATGAAGAAGGTCGGCGTCCCGGTCACCCCGTACTTCTGGCCGTCGTCCAGGTCCTTCTGAACCTCGTCCTTGAACTTGCCGGTCTCCAGGCAGGTCTTGAACTTATCGGCATCGACGCCGATGGTCCCGGCGGTGGCGATCAGATCGGGCTGGGTCAGCTTCTGCTGGTTGGCGAACAGGGCGGCGTGCATCTCCCAGAACTTCCCTTGATCGGCGGCGCACTGGGCGGCCTGGGACGCGATGTTGGCGTTCTGGTGGAACGGCAGCGGATAGTCGCGGTACACGAAGCGGATCTTGTCGCCGTACTTCTTCAGCACGTCGTTGACGGTGTTCTCGGCGCGGCTGCAGAAGGGGCACTGGTAGTCGGAGAACTCGACGATGGTCACCGGCGCCTTCGCCGGGCCCTTCGAGGGGTCGTCGTCGAGCGACACCTCGACCCGCGGCGGCTCCAGCAGGATCTTGGCGGCGTACTTCTGCCGCAGCCCCTTGACGTAGCTGCGCTGGACGTCCTGCGTCTTCTGGGTCTTCAGCATCTGGGCGATCTGCGGCTGCATCTGCTCCTTCGTCTGGGTCCCCAGCCGCGCCTTGTTCTGCTCGTACCAGGCGTCGATCTCGGGCTGCGCCGGGTCGCCGATCTTGTCGGTGACCTCCGCCTTGATCAGGGCGTCCTTGCTGACGCCCTTGGCGGCCGCTTCCTTTTCGAGCACCTTGTCATTGACCAGGGTCTCGAGCGACTGCTTGCGGACGTCGAACTCCTGCTGGCGGACCCGCGCCAGCGCCGCCGCCGCCGACTCGTCCAGATCGGCAAGGGTGATCTTCTGGTCGCCGATCGTCGCGACCGTCGCGCCCGGTTCGAGAGGTTTCGGGGCGGCGGCCGCCGCCGGGGTCTTGCCGCCGGTCGCCTTGGCGGCATCGCCCGTGGCCGCGTTGCAGGCGCAGATCGCCACGAGGCCAACCAGGGCACCGAGAGTCAGACAACGTGTGCGCATCGACATGACGCCTCCATCAAGCGTTTGCGGGGATTCGGAACCGGGAGATTCTACCCCCGGGACGGCCCCGCGTAAAGGTTGGACATGACTATTGTTGCCGCGGCGCCGGCGGAGGCGGCAGGGAGCGCTGCAGTCCGGCCTCGAGCGCCGCCACGATCCGCGCCCGGGTTTCGTCGAGATGCGCCCGGGTGACCTCGTCCATCCCGGCCGCCGCCGGCCGGCCGCGCCCGCCGGCGACCCGGTCGATGCCGCCGCGCAGCGCCAGCAGATCGGCCCGCGCCAGGGTGCGGGCGTCCTCCGGCACTTTGGGATCGGCGCCCACCGCGAGGGTCACGAGCGTCTGCAGGTGCCGGCGCTGCAGGTTGCGCCGGAACGAATCGATGCCGGAGCCGCGATCGACCTCGCTCCAGATCGCCTTGCGGATCGACGCAAACATCTCGGCCATGGTGAACGCCTGGTCCCGGTCATCGTAGCGGATGGCGGCGTCGTTCAGGCGCGCCAGCACGATCGGGTGATACAGGCGGTCGAGGGCGATCGACTGCAGGGTCAGGGCCAGGAGATGGATTGGCGGATCGATCCGGTCCGCCGTGTAGATCTGCCCCTCGATGTCGGGGAACCGCTCGGCCGCCAGCTTGTTCAGCAGATGGGGCGGGAAGCCGAACGCGCCGGGCGCGAAGATCTCGCGGGTCAGCAGGGTGAGCGCGGCGCGTTGCTCGGTGGCCGGGACCGGCGCATACGGCAGGCGGCCGCCCGGGTCGCCGATGTGATCGCGGTAATTGCGGATGCCGCCGACGTACTTCGGCACGTTCAGCACCAGCGGGCCGTACTCTCCGAGCCCCTGCGCGAACACCGCGCGCAGCTTCTGGTAGCGCGTCCCCGGCGCCTCGAAGCGGTCTTCCATGCCGGCGAACAGCTCCTTGGAGATGGCGGTGCGGTTGCGATAGTAGGCCAGGAGGTCGCCGCCCAGATCCCACATGCTGGAGTTCGGATCGATCCCCCTGGGGGAGCCGGTGAAGGTGTCCTCGTCGGTGCCGTAGGCGAGCGACGGATCGGCGACCCGCGAGGCGATCGCTTCAAGCTGCGGCTTCTCGGCCTGCGGGGAGTCGGCCTGGAGCGGCTTGTAGGCGTACTCGATCGCCCAGAAGTCGTACGGCCCGGGCCGGGTCTGGAAGTATTGACCCTGCGGCTTCCCCTCCGGCGCGAGGTTGACCGGGATGTAATCCATCACCGAACCGGTGAGACCCCGGCGGCCGGTCAGCTCGGCGTCCTGGAGCACCTCGAACGGGAGCGCGTTGCTCGCCTTGAAGTTGTGACGCAGCCCGAGGGTGTGGCCGACCTCGTGCATCGTCACGTAGATGAGGAAGTCCTCGAGGTAGGTCTGCTGGGTCCTGGCGTCCAGCGCGCCGCGCGTCTTGAGAACAGCCCAGCCGAGCGCCGCCTGATGCAGCAGTCCCGAGGCGGCGTCGCAGTAGCCGAGGGCGGCGGGCGGAGTCCCGGGGCGCCAGCCGGCGCCGAGGAGCGCCCGGGACGCCGCGCCGGAATCGGCGGAGGCGGCGACCAGCGCCTCGAGCGGCAGCGGCCCCAGCATCGACGTCCAGCCGGACAGCGAGCGCAGCAGCACCGCCGTCGGAGAGGCGCCTGTGGCCACGGCCGGCAGCGCGGTGACCGGCGCCACCAGCTCCTCGTACTCGTGTCGCACGTTGCGCAGCATGTCGAGGCTGAAGCGGATGTCGGCATCGAAGATCTGCCCGGTGTACGGATTGACGCGCGACGGCCCCTGCGCGAAACCGGCGCCGGGCGCGACGATCCAGCGGATGGTCGAGTAGCGCACGTCGGCCGGGTCCCAGTCGGGGTCGTCCGGCTGGTCCTTGACGACCATGGCGTTGCGGAAGCCGATCGCCTCGAACGCCGCGTTCCAGCCGAGGATGCCGCGCCGCACGGCGTCGCGGTACTCGACCGGGATCGAGTTCTCCAGATAGAAGACGATCGGCTGCTTGGGCTCGGAGACCGCCGCCGACGGATCCGTCTTCTCCAGCTGCCAGCGGTTCACGTAGCGCACCGTCGGCTGATCGGGCCGGTCGTCGGAATAGTCGTTCATCATCGCCAGGAAGTGCCCGACGCGGTCGTCGGCGAGGCGCGGCCGGAAGCCGGTCTGCGGCAGGCGCGACAACGAGTAGTGGAACCGGACCAGGAGGCTGCGCGAATCGGCGGCGTACAGGAGCGGCGTCTTGACCTCGGGAGTCCGGAAGCTCAGGACGGTCTCGAAGTCGAGGTTGTCCTTGAAGTC
Source organism: Acidobacteriota bacterium (assembly GCA_018606725.1). GTDB lineage: Bacteria > Acidobacteriota > Polarisedimenticolia > Gp22-AA2 > Gp22-AA2 > JAGYID01. The sequence goes on along the minus strand of JAGYID010000051.1, from coordinate 17,060 downwards.
CTTGGCGACGGCGATGCCGCTGCCGTCCCTGTCGAACTGGTACGGGGCCTCGAACGCCTCTTTGAGATAGGGCCCCATCCCCTCGAGATCGCCGACGACGACGGAGCCGAGATCGATCAGGACGCTCTTGCGGTCGGGGTGTGGCTGGCTTTCGATCTTCGCCTGCCCGACGATGGCGTCCGGGGCGGCGACGCCGGCCGGCCGGCGCATGGTCGATTTCTCGTCGGCGGTGAACAGGGTATTCCGGTGGATCAGCCGCACCGTCTTGCCGCTGCGCTCCCAGGCGACGACGTACTCCGGCAGCATGTCGCTCGGGTAAAGGAACGACTGGCCGATGCCGGAGACCAGCGTCGGGTTCAGCAGGAATGGGCGGTCGAACTGGTCCGGGGCGATCTCGAGCAGGTACTTGGCCTCGTCCTCTTTAATATAGAGGTTGAACAGCCCTTCGACCTTCTTCGCCCCCTTGACCGCCTTCTCGAACGGTGGCTCCTTCGGCTCGTCCTTGTCGTCCTTCTTGGCGTCCTTGTCGTCGCCGGCCTTGGCCTTGTCTCCTTCGGGTGCGGCGCTGTCCTTCTTCCGGGCGCGCGCGCCGGGGCCCGGGTCGGCGGCATCGGCCGGCACCGAAGCAGGGATCAGGGACGGAGGAGCCAGGGAGAACAGCAGGCAGAGAGACAGAATCGAAGCGAGGCGGGGGGTGACCATCACGCTCTCCTTTCGAGCACGGGGGACCGGCCTGTCCTGGTCGGGCTTCGCCGGGGCCGGCGGCGGAAGCGGTTGGTCTCGAAGGCGGGGATTCTACCCGAAAACTCTCGGTTCGGGTTAGAATGCAGGCCTTCCGATACCACACCCCCTGAGGAGGCGTGCGCGCCGTTGAAATACCGTCAGCCCGGCTACCGCGACCAGGACTACAAGGAAGAGAGGGAGAAGAAGCGCAGCGAGGACCTCGGTCCGCGCGGCCCGCGCTCGCCACGCGGCATCGAGCGCGAGAGCTTCCTGGTGATGCGCTGCCACCAGTGCGGCCACCAGGAACCGGTCCCGGAGCGGGTCGAGACGCACGCCCTCTGCCCGAAGTGCCGCGTCGCCCTGCACTGCTGCCGTAACTGCGTGCACTTCGATCCGGGGGCCCGCTTCGAGTGCCGCCAGCCGATCCCGAAGCGGCTGGAATCGAAGACCGCCGCCAACATCTGCGATTTCTTCCGCCCCGAGTCGATCCTCGACGCCACCGGCCGCCGCATCGCCTCGCCGCAGGCGAAGGCGGACGAGGGCGGCAAGAAGGTCACTCCAGGCCGCGCCGCCTTCGAGGCGCTGTTCAAGAAGAAGTAGGGACTCCCCTTCGCGGCTCGGGCTCCGCGATCGGCGCGGCGCGCCCACTGCGGGCCCGGGCAGGCCGCCGGTCACCGCGCCCCCGCCTCGCCGTACCCTCACGCCGGCAGTTTCCCTCTCGGCCCGTGGCGCTGCCGACCGCCGCCGGCCGGGATGAACTCGCGCTTGAAGGAGAATCCCATGCGCCTCGTCCGCTTCATCCGTGGCGTGCTTCTCGTGGTGTTCTGCGCGTTCGACCTGTGTCTCATCGGCGCTCCCGGCTTCGCCACCTGCCAGCCCGGCGACTCGAATCCGATCACCAGCGGCACCGCCGCCCCGGTCATCTTCACCGGCCTGGGGCCGGCACCGCGCGGCGTCTTCTTCGTGTCCAGCGCGGAAGGTATCGACAGCGGCCGATTGCCGGTCAGCGCATGGCTCAGCAGCGTCGGGGACGTCGATGGGGACCTCCTCCCGGACTACCGCGTCGAGGCGCCCGGGGAGGGACTCGGAGGATGGGGAGACCCGCGCACCGAGGGGTGCCCCTCGCAGGCCGCCCCGCCCCACCCGCCGCTGTTCCTGATCCTGCAGCACCAGCGGGAAGATCTCGATGGCGACGGCGCGTTCGATGTCTTCGAGGACCGCAATCACAACGCACGGCTCGACCCGGGTGAGGACCTCGATGGTGACGAATACCTCACGCCCCCCGGCGGCTGCGAGGGAGTCCTCCGCGAAGACGTCGACTGTGACGGCAACATCGATTGGATCAATGAAGATCTGAATGGCGACGGCATCTTCGATCCTGGGCGTGGCGAGGACCTGGACGGGGATCGCCACCCCGACTTCATCGATGAAGATCGCAACGGGAACGGGCGGCTCGATCCGGGTGAGGACACGAACTTCAACGGCCATCTCGACGTCGGGCTCCAGACCGGCTGCGGGCTCCTGCGCTACGTCGAGGACAGAAACTACAACAAGGAACTCGACGATCGGCCGTTCCCGGCGCCCGGCGATGAGTTCCCCCCGGCTCCCGGCAGCATCCCGGAGCCGGCGAGCTACCCTTACGGCGCCTTCCGCCTCGCCCCGGGCGGCGTCGATGTCGTCTCGGTCGGCTGGAACGGAAGCGCATACGATCTCTCCGCCATCAATTCTCCAACGACGGTCTTGCCCGGCGGGCAGCGGGCCATCGTCGCCGCGCCGCTTGCTTCTCTGACTCCGGGAGCGTCCGGCGTCCGCCTCCGACCCAATTTCGGCTACCGTTTCCGCCTCGAAGTACCGGGCACGCGGCTCAACGATGATCTGCTGGGGTCACGGGCTGCGTTCGATCGCTACGGGGTCTCAGCCATCGCCGGTGTGGGCGCCTTTCTGGAGACGGGCGGCAACACGCTCCAGTTCCCGGCCTCCGGCGACGGCGCGGGCGGAATTTTTGCCTCGCTCACACCGACGGGCTCCGGGCGGCGGCCGATCGTCCTTGCCGGACATCCCGCCTCGACGATCGATCCGTTCCTGATCGGCCTCCCTCCGGGCTGCACGCCGCCGCCGATCGTCCCGGAGGCGACACCGGTCGCGGTCGATGCCGCCCTCGTCCCGTTCGTCGCCGGTGACATCCTCGACGCCGATCAGGACGGAGTGCCACTCCCATTCGACAGTTGTCCGGATCGAAAGAACGGCCGGATCGACGAGAACAACGACGGCATCGACGGCATCTGCGATCCAACGAACCGCGGGCCGGTCGACGACCGATGGGCCGAGGTGTCGGCCGGCGACGGCCCGGGCGCGCGCGTGAGCGCGGCGGCGGCGTGGGACGCCCGCCGCGGCGCCCTGGTCCTGTTCGGGGGAGCGCTGGACGGAACCACCTGGGAATACGACGGCGCGCGCTGGACTGCCAGGCTGATCATGCCCGCCCCGGATGTCCGGCACGGACACCGGATGGTGTACGACGCCGCGCGAAGGGTCGTGCTGCTGTTCGGCGGCATCCGGGAGGCCGACGGCCGGCGGCTCGGCGATCTCTGGTCCTACGACGGCAGGTCGTGGCGCTCGATCGCGACACCCTACGGGCCATCGCCGCGCGCCGATTTCGGGCTGGCATTCGACGAGCGAAGGGCCCGGACCCTGCTGTTCGGCGGCCGGGATGCCGCGGGGGTCCGCAACGACACCTGGGAATTCGACGGAGCGGTCTGGCGGCGCGTGCCGACGCCGCGTTCGCCGGCGCCGCGCGCTCTCGCGCAGATGGACCATGACTCGTTCCGCGGTGTCACCGTCCTCCAGGGCGGGACCGACGGAGCCGGCATATCGCCAGTGTTCAATGATACGTGGGAGTTCGATGGTCGCTCGTGGCAAGAGGTCGACACCCGCGGCGAGATCCCACCGGTCGCCAGCGGCGCCATGGCCTTCGACACGGTGCGGCGCTCGATGATCATCTTCGGCGGCGCGCAGGAGCCCGCAACTCCGCCGATCGGTCCCAGGCCGGTCGCCGCGACCCGTCCCTACGACGGGGTCGGCTGGTCCGCCCTGCCGACCGAGAGCACGCTCGCCCCGCGCATGCTGCACGTCGCTGTCTTCGATCGCGCTCGAGGGAGACTGATCGTCCAGGGCGGCTTCGACGAATCGACGGGTCGGGGCGACACCCAGGAGCTCATCCGCGCCGCAGACACGGACAGGGATGGAGCGCCCGATGGCGCCGACAACTGCCCGCTGCTCGCGAATGCCGATCAAACAGATTCCGATCACGATGGCGTGGGCGATGCCTGCGACAACTGCCCCGGTGTGGCCAACCCCGACCAGCGCGATCTCGACCGGGATCTGGCCGGGGACGCGTGCGACCCGGATCGTGATGGAGATGGCGTGACCAACGCTGCCGACGCCTGCCCGTCCGATTACGTGGCCGGCAGGCCGTTCGCGTCGATCCTCAACGGCGGCGGGCCGGACAGCGACGCCGACGGCATTTCGGACGACTGCGATGCCTGCCCGGCCGACCCGTCCAATGACGCCGATGGCGACGGCCAATGCGGCAATGTCGACAACTGCCCGGCGGGCTTCAATCCCGACCAGGCGGACGCGAACGGAGACGGGGCGGGCGATGCCTGCCAGCCGTCGGTGCGGATCGTCTCGATCCAGCCCGATGGAGAGAGTCATCTGCGCGCGCGGGTCGCGCTCTCCGATCCGAACCGCGATCCGCTGCGCGGCGAGGTCCGGCTGCGCCCGGCCGTCGCGCTTCCGAACGCGCCGAATCCGGAAACTGCCTGCCCGACGGCGCTCCTGCCGGACCAGGTGCCGGGAGAGGGGATCGCCTATCTGGCGTCGTACGACAACGACGGCCGGCCGGCGCTGGTCGATGTCGATTCACGGATCGGCTGCAACGACGGCAGCCCGGACTTCTATCTGGCGATCGGTACCTGTGCGACGGCGGGCTACGACGCCTTCGGGCCGGTCCTGACGATCGATCGACCGGCGCCGTTCACGATCTGCGCCGAGCGGTACACCAACGCGCTCCTCAAGTTCGAATACGTCGTGGCGGCGTACGACTCTCAGGCGATCGTCCTGTCTCCGGCAGGCACGCTGATCGCGGCGGTGCCGTACGAGGATTCGCGGCTCCCGAACTGGATCGACCTGCCGCAGCCGATCGTCAGGCAGGCGTCGATCGGGTTGACAGGCGCACCGGGCCTCCTCGTTCTGGAGGTGACCGCAACCGACGGCGCGACGCCCGAGGTGGCGGCCCTGATGCCCTTCGCGTTCACGGACGAAACGAGGCTGTTCATCAACCAGCCTGCCGGGCCGTCCCGGCGCGCCGGCTCGACGCCGCCGAAACCCAAGACCGGCGCCGGCAAGGCGAAGGGATCCGTACCGCGCAAACAGATCCCCGTGACGATGCCCCGCCAGCCGTGAACGCCGGGAACGGCATCGGGAAAAGGAATTAAGATGACGCGGCATGGACCTCGGACTGAACGGGCAGGCGGCGCTCGTCGTGGGGGCGAGCCGGGGCATCGGGCTCGCGGCCGCCCGCCGGTTCGCGTCCGAGGGCTGCCGCGTCGCCATGATGGCGCGCGACGCGGAACGGCTGGCAACGGCGGCCGATGAAGTCCGTCACGCGTGCGGCGCGGCCGCGACGGCAGGCGGGGTCGCGGCGGACGAGGTCCTGTCGATCGCCGCGGATGCCACCGTCGAGGCCGAGGCGGCGCGGGCGGTGGCGGCGACCCTGGCGCGCTTCGGCCGGATCGATATCCTGGTCAACCTGGTCGGCGGCTCCCGCGGTGACGCGGGAATCCTGGCGGGGGACGCCGACTGGGACATCGTCCTCGACTCCAACCTGAGGGCCGCCGTCCGGATGACCCGGCTGGTCGCGCCGCAGATGCGCGACCGGAAGAGCGGCGCCATCGTCAATGTCAGCTCGATCTTCGGCCGGGAATGGGGCGGCGCCGTCTCCTACAACGCCGCCAAGGCGGCGCTGATCGCCTATACCAAGTCGTGCGCCCGCGACCTGGCGCCGCACGGCGTGCGCGTCAACAGCATCGCGCCGGGCTCGACGCTCTTCCCCGGGGGCTCGTGGGACCGTCGCCGGCAGGCGGACCCCGCGGTGATCGAAAAGTTCGTGAAGAGCGAGCTGCCGCTCGGCCGGTTCGGTCGCCCCGAGGAGGTGGCCGCGGCGATCGTCTTCGTCGCCTCGCCGGCCGCGTCGCTCATCATCGGCGCCTGCCTGAACGTCGACGGCGGCCAGAGCCGGGCGTTATTCTGACTCAGGGGCGACTTCGGCCGCGGCGCTTGCGGGCCAGGGCCGCGAAGGTCTCGAAGACGATCTGCAGCGCCAGGATGAGCGTGATGTCGGCCGGGTCGAGCGGCGGGGCGATCTCCACCAGGTCCATCGCCCGGATCGGCAGTGCATCCATCAGGCCGCGGACGAGGTCCAGGACCTGCCGGCTGTCCGGGCCGCCGGCGACCGGGGCGCCGGTCCCCGGCGCGCAACTCGGATCGGCCACGTCGATGTCGATCGTCAGGTAGATTTTGCCGACCCCGGCCAGCCGCTGGCGCGCCAGGGCCATCACCGCCTCCACGCCGATCCGATCGAGCTCGCGGGCCGGCACGAACCGGATCCCCTTCTCCTTCATGAAGTCGAGCTCGACCTCGTTGTAGGAGCGCGTCCCGATGATCAGCACGTGCTCCGGTCGCAGCCGGCTGCCGTCCAATGCCCGGCGCAGCGGGCAGGCGTGCGACAGCGGCGAGCCGTCGTAGGTGTCGAACAGGTCCGGGTGGGCGTCGAGCGAGATCAGGCCGAACCCCTCCGGGAACCCGGTGGCGAAGCCTCGCACCAGCGGGATGTTCACCGAGTGATCGCCCCCGATGGTCAACAGGAAGGCGTCGCGCCCGGCGTGCGCCGCCCGGCGGAACACATCGGCCGCCGCCCGCTCGACACGCGCGAAGTACTCCCGCGCGGCGGCCTCCTTGGCGACCGGCGCCTCCCCGCCACCCGGCGTGGCCACGTCCCTGCCGCCCGGCGCCGCGGTGACGCCGCCGTCGCCCGGCGCGATGTCCCCGAGGTCCTGCACGCGCAGATCGGCGGGGTGGATGACGAACCCCTCCTCGGAAATCGCCGGTGAGCTGGTGGAAATCTCCCGCAGCCGACGGGGCGCCTGCGCGGCGCCGGCGCGGAAGCAGACGCCGGCGTCGTACGGCAGTCCGAGGATGACGACGTCGGGCGGCGGCGGCGCGTCCGGGTCGGCGAGCCCTCCCCACGGATGGCGGCGAATCATGGCCGCATTGTAGCAGTCGGGCTAGAATCACCCTCTCATGAGAACGCCACGTCCGGTCGGATCGATCCTCTCCGCGGTGATATTCTTCGGTGCGCCGATTCTCTCCACTGTCGTGTTGGCGGCGTTCCTCGCCGCCTGCTCGGGGCGCGCGACCGGCCCGGAGCCCCCGGCGACGGGCGGGGCCGGCACCGGGACCGGCACCTCCCGCGGTGACGTCGCGGCCGTCGCACCGACCGCGGCGGCGGCGCTCAAATTCGCGGACGTTCCCGGCATCCGCGCCGAGCTGCAGGCGCGGCGCGGGCGCCCGGTGCTGCTGAACTTCTGGGCGACCTGGTGCGGCCCGTGCGTGGAGGAGCTGCCGGCGCTCGGCAAATTCGCGCGCGAGGCGGGGGAGGGCGGTCCCGATCTCCTCGGCGTGTCGCTCGACGAGTGGGTCTACGGCGACGGACGCGAGACGGAAGACAAGGTCAGGAAGGCGCTGGCGGATGCGGGCGTGCCGTACTCCAACCTGATCTACGAGGGCGACCAGGATCCGCTGGCGAGCGCCTTCCAGATCCCCGCCGGCATCCCGTATTCCATCCTGTACGATGCCGCCGGCCACCGGGTGCGCGCCTGGGCCGGCACCATCGAGATCCCCGAGCTGCGGGACGCCCTCGCGACGCTGAAATAGGCGTCCCGGCGCCGACGGCTTCAGTACGCCAGCAGATCCCGGATCGCCGTGGCGATCTGCTCCACGCTCGGCAGCACCGCCACCTCGAGGTTCGGGGCGAACGGCACGAACGAGTCGCGGGCGCCGACCCGCCGCACCGGCGCATCGAGGTGCTCGAAGGCTGCGTCGGCGATGCCGGCGGCGATCTCGGCGCCCATGCCGGCGAACAGCGGCGCCTCGTGCGCCACCAGCACGCGGCCGGTGCGCCGCACCGACGCCAGCACCGTCTCCATGTCGAGCGGCACCAGGGTGCGCAGATCGATGACCTCGACCGACGGATCGCCCTCCGGTCCGGCGAGCTGCGACAGCGCCTGCTGCGTCATGCTCACGGTCCGGCCCCAGGCGACGACCGTCAGGTCGTCCCCCTGCCGCACGGTGCGCGCCGACCCGAACGGGATCAGGTAGTCGGGGCCCGGCTCGGGAGACTTGGAGTAGACCTGCCGGTACAACCCCTTGTGCTCGAAGAACAGGATCGGGTCGTCCATCCGGCAGGCGGTCTTGATCAGCCCCTTGGCGTCGGCGGCGTTCGACGGGTAGGCGAGGTACCAGCCGGGGGTGTGGGCGTAGAGGGTCTCCGGCGACTGCGAGTGGAACGGCCCGCCGCGGATGTAGCCGCCGACGGCGACCCGGACCACCATCGGGCAGGTCCAGGTGCCGGCGCTGCGCCAGCGAAGGTTCGGGATCTCGTTGCGCATCTGCATGTAGCCGGGGAAGGAGTAGTCGCCGAACTGGATCTCGACCACCGGCTTGTAGCCGCCGATCGCCATCCCCTGCGCCAGGCCGACGATGGTCGCCTCGGCCAGCGGCGAGTTCTCGACCCGACCGGGGAACGCCTCGGTCAGCCCGCGGGTCACGCCGAACACGCCGCCCTTCGGATCCTGGATGTCCTCGCCCCACATGACGATCTTCGGATTGCGCTCCATCTCCTCGCGCAGGCCGCGGTTGATCGCCTCGACCATGGTGATCGGCTTGTCGGACAGGGGCCCGGGCGCCGGCTCCGCGGTCACCACCCGGTCGGCGCTGAAAATCCCGGTCGCGGCGCCCGCCGGATCTGGGTACGGCAGCTCGTCGATCGCCCGCGCCGCCGCCTCGACCTCGGCCTTCGCCTTCGCCCGCCACTCGTCGATCTCCTTCTCGGTGAGCAGGTTCAACTCCCGCAGGCGCAGCTCGGTGTGGCTGAGCGGGTCCTTCAGGCGGGCCTCCTCGATCAGCTTCGGGTCGCGGTACTTGGTCTGGTCGTCGGAGGACGAGTGCGAGTCGAGCCGCACAACCATTCCCTCGACGAACAGCGGCTGCGGGTTGCGGCGCATCTCGGCGACCAGCGGCTTGAGCGTGTGGTACATGTCGGTGAAACGCGTCCCGTCGACGCGCACCGATTTGATGCCGAAGCCGCTCGCCACCTCGACGATCTGCGAGTGGGTCTGCTGCTCCTGCGGCACGCTGATGGCGTAGCCGTTGTTCTGGATGACGAACAGCACGGGCAGGTGGTCTCGCTGCGCCTTGTTGAGCGCTTCGAAGAACTCGCCCTCGGAGGTCGATCCCTCGCCACCCGACACGTAGACGATTTCGCCGCGGCGGTCGGACTTGACCGCCTTGGCCATGCCGACGGCGATCAGGAACTGCGTGCCGGTGCAGGCCGTCGGCGAAACGACGCGCAGGTCCTTCGACGAGAAGTGCTCGGACATGTTGCGGCCGAGCGAATTCGGGTCGCCCTCGCGCGACAGCATGCCCTGGAAAATGTCGGGCAGCGACATGCCGAGCCCGACCATCAGCGCCTTCTCGCGATAGTAGGGAAAGAACCAGTCCACCCCGGGCTGCAGCAGCATGGTGGTGACGATCTGCAGCTTCTCGTGGCCGCGTGCCGAGGCGTAGAAGGAGCACTTGCCGGCCCGGACGAAGATGCGGCACTGCTCCTCGACGTAGTAGGCACGCAGCATCTTCTCGTACAACCGCAGATAGAGATCCGGCTCGAGGTTGAGGCGCTCGCCGGCCCGACGCGCGATGGACAGCTTGCGTACGGCCATTACGGTATCGTCCTCCGTTTCCGCAAATCGTAATCCAGACGAGCGCATCCTAGCATCCGGGCCCCGGCGAATGCCAGCCGCCTGACACGGCGACGCGATTTCCTCGAAATCCACGCCCCGCACGCCTTGCCGGTGGCCCGGCCGGTCCTTATATTCGCCCCGAATTTCCTCGAGGGATGACCGTGCTGGGTCGCAAGCGCCGCAAATCGAAAGCCGCCGCCCCCGCGCCCGGAGCCGACTCGGCGCCGGCCGGAGCGGACGCCGCCGCGCCCGGAGCCGCGGGCGACGCGCCGGCCGCCGCATCGGCCGAAGGCACCGCCGCCGACGCCGCTACGCGCACTGCCGCCTCCGCCGCTGCCGCCGCGCTCGGCCCCGGCTCGCGCATCGGGCGCTACACCATCGAGCGGCAGCTCGGCCAGGGCGGGATGGGCGCGGTCTATCTCGCGCAGGACCCGGTGATCGGCCGCAAGGTCGCCATCAAAGTCATCGCCCTGCGACCCGACATGAGCGACGAGGAGAGCTACCAGTACCAGGAGCGCTTCCTGCGCGAGGCGCAGGCGGCGGGGGCGCTGGAGCACCCCAACATCGTCTCGGTGTACGACGTCGGCCAGGACGCGGCGACGCGCCGCCCCTACATCGTCATGGAGTGCGTCGAGGGGGAGGATCTCAAGCAGGTCATCCGGGCCCGCGCGCCGCTGCCGCCCGAGGGCGCCGCCCGGATCGCGGCGCAGATCGCCGCGGCGCTCGACTTCGCCCACCGGCGCGGCATCGTGCATCGCGACATCAAGCCGGCCAACGTCCTGATCGGCCCGCGCGGCCAGGTGAAGATCACCGATTTCGGGGTGGCGCGCCTGCCCGACAGCGACCTGACCCGCTCCGACCAGTTCGTCGGCTCGCCCGGCTTCATGTCGCCGGAGCAGCTGCGCGGCGGTACGGTCGACGGCCGCTCCGATCTGTTCGCGCTCGGGGTGATCCTCTACGAGCTGCTGACCGGCAAGGCGCCGTTCCATGGGGAGAGCGTCTCGGAGGTCCTGTATCGGATCTCGACCCAGCCGGCCGATCCGCCGAGCGAGGCCCATTCCGACGTGTCGCCCGACTTCGACCCGATCCTGGAACGGGCGCTCGCCAAGGACCCGGCGGCACGATTCCAGACGGGGCAGGAGATGGTCGAGGCGCTGGCGGCGTACGTCCGGATGACGGCGCCGGAGCCGGAGCCGTCGGCTGCGCCGATGGGGGCGGGCGCCGGAGACGGGGCGACTGCCGGGGACAGCTTGCCCGCCGGGCCGGCCTCGCCCTGGTGGACGCTCAACAGCCAGTGGCGTCTCGGCGCGCTGGTGGGAACGCTCATCCTCTGTCTGGTCGCGGTCAACTGGGCCTACGTCCGGCTGTTCCGGGGCCCGCTGCGGCGGTTCTCCGACGTGCCGCAGATGACGACGCCCGACGAGCGCGCCGGGCAGGGCGCGGCGGTGCCGCTGGCCGCCATCGGCGCGGCGCCGATCGGCTTCGGCGCGCGCTCCGGGGCGATCCGTCCGGGGACCGCCGTCGCGAAGCCGATCACCGCTGTGTGCGCCACGACCGAGGTCGACCCGGCCGAGTTCGCGAAAAACCTCGCGAGCGCGCGGCAGCTCAGGGTGCAGCAGGAGGTGGCGGCGGCGTCGCGCCTCCCGTCCTCGCGGCTGCGGATCGAGCTGCGGCACGTCATGGCGTCCGGCCGGCTGGTGGTCCTCGTGGACGGCAAGACGGTGCTGTCGAAGCCGTTCACCGCCGTCAAAGGCAAGCCGCGGGCCCTGTCGCACACCCTGTCGCTGACGGCGGGCCGGCACGGCGTGGAGGTCCGCCTGCTCGGCGCCAAGGGCGCGGCGCCGGCGAGCTCGAAGATCAAGGGCACGTTCGAGAAGGACGGCACCGAGGTGCTGGAGGCCGAGCAGTCCAGCGGAGCGCGCAAGCCTCTGAAGCTGCGCTGGGCATCCTGAGCGACGGCTCCAAGACTCACGAGGCGACGGAGGAGACGATGAAAGCCAGGACAGGTCGTGGGAGACGGTTCGGCCGGGCACCTCATCACGACGAGCGGAAGCCGCGCGCGGTCGTCGCCCTGGAATTGCTTCGCAAGGAGAAGCCGGTCCTGCCGCCGGCCAAGCCGCCGGCCAAGCCGTCCGGTCCGGGCGGCCTCCGCACACCCGGCAGCACGAGCGGCGGCGGCAAGCTGATCTGCGGTGGCCGCGACGGAGCGACGCGGCCGTCCGCCGGCCTCATCGGCGGCTTGATGACCGTCCCGGCCCGCGGCGCGAAGGTCGTCTCGGCCCGCGATGCGGCCGAGCAGACCCTCCTCGAGAGCCCGGCGCAGAAGTCACTGCGCAAGCCGGGCGCGCTCGGCGGCAAATCGATGCACCTCTCGGTCGTCGAAGGGGAGGACAAGGGGGCGTCGTTCGACGTGACCGGCGTCGGCACCTACACCATCGGCCGCAAGGAATGCGACATCGTCCTGAACGACGAGAAGGTGTCGCGCAAACACGCCTCGATCATCGTCGTCAGCGGCGAGCAGTACGCCGTCGCCGACCTCGCCAGCCGCAACGGCACGTTCGTCAACGGCGTCCGGCTGACGCGGCGCAACTTGCAGCACAACGGCGCTTGCATCGCGCGGAGCGCTCCTGTAGCCTTGCCTTCCCATGACACAGGAGCGCCGCCCCAACCGGCTCGCGGGCGAGACCAGCCCGTATCTGAAGCAGCACGCCCGCAATCCCGTCGACTGGTATCCGTGGGGCGAGGAGGCGCTCAACCGCGCCCGCGCCGAGGACAAGCCGATCTTCCTGTCGATCGGGTACTCCGCCTGCCACTGGTGCCACGTCATGGAGCACGAGTCGTTCGAGAATGACCGCATCGCCGCGGCGATGAACGAGAGCTTCGTCAATATCAAGGTCGACCGCGAGGAGCGGCCGGACCTCGACGACATTTACATGGCGGCGACGCAGCTCCTGGCCGGCCAGGGCGGCTGGCCGAACTCGTTGTTCCTGACCCCCGACCTGAAGCCGTTCTTCGCCGGCACGTACTTTCCTCCCGAGTCGCGCCACGGCCGCCCGGGCTTCCCCGACGTCCTGAAGGCGGTCGCCGAGGCGTATCGCAGCCGCCGGCACGACGTGACCAAGATCGCCGAGGAGGTCGCCGGGCAGATCAGGAAGATGTCGGAGGCCAGCCCGTCGGTGCAGATCTTGTCGGCCTCCACGCTCAACCGCGCCTTTGGCGAGATGGCGGCGCGCTTCGACAACGGGCACGGCGGCTTCGGACGGGCGCCGAAGTTCCCGCCCTCGACCGGCCTGATGTTCCTGCTCCGCTATCACCGCCGCACCGGCAACCCGGAGGCGCTGCGGATGGCGGTGGTCACGCTCGACGCGATGGCGCGCGGCGGCATGCACGACCAGCTCGGCGGCGGCTTCCACCGCTACGCGGTCGACGAGCGCTGGCTGGTGCCGCACTTCGAGAAGATGCTCTACGACAACGCCCTCCTGGCCCGGGTCTACCTGGAGGCGGCGCAGGCGGTCGCCGGCCTGCCGGCGTCGTCCGCCCTGCCGGCGGGGGGCGCGGTGACGGCCGCCGGGTTCCGCGACGTGGCGCGCGACGCGCTCGAATGGACCCTGCGCGAGATGACCTCGCCCGAGGGCGGCTTCTACTCCAGCCTCGACGCCGACAGCGACGGGGAGGAGGGGACGTTCTACGTCTGGACGCCGGAGGAGGTCGACGCGGTCCTCGGCCGGCAGGAGGCGGCGCTATGGTGCGGCGTCTACGGCATCGTGCCCGGCGGCAACTTCGAGGGCGGCCGCAGCATCCCGCACCTCGAGAAGTCGCTCCCAGAGGTCGCGGCGTCCCTGGCCATCGATCCGGCTGAGCTGCGGCTGCGGCTCGCCGGGGCGCGGGCGAAACTCCTGGCGGCGCGCGGCCGGCGCGTGGCGCCGGGACGCGACGACAAGATCCTGACCGACTGGAACGCCCTGATGATCGGCACGCTGGCCGCGGCCGCGCAGTCGCTCGACGAGCCGCGCTATCTCGAAGCCGCGGCGCGGGCGGCGCGGTTCATCCTGGAGCGGCTGCACCGCCCCGCGGCCTCCGGCGGCAGGCGATTGTTGCACTCCTACAAGGACGGCGACGCGCGTCACCCGGCCTGCCTGACCGATTACGCCTTTCTGGTCGGCGCGCTCCTCGATCTGTACGAGGCCGACTTCGACGCGACCTGGGTGCGGCAGGCGCGCGCGATGGCGGAGGCCATGAACGATCTGTTCTGGGACGATGCGGCGGGGTTCTACTTCACCGGCCGCGATCACGAGCAGTTGATCGCGCGCACCCGCGAGAACAGCGACGGGGCCACCCCGGCCGGCGCCTCGGTGGCGGCGCTGGCGCTGCAGCGCCTCGCCTGGCTCGCCGGTGACGACCGCCTCGCCAAGCAGTCGGCGCTCATCCTCCGCCTGTACCGCGACAACATCGAGCGCTTCCCGTCCGCCTTCGGCATGATGCTGTGCGCCCTCGACCAGCATCTCGACCGGCAGCGTCAGATCGTCGTTGCCGGGCGGCGCGACGAGCCCGATGTCAAGACGGCAATCCGGACGCTGCGGGTGCAATTCGACCCGAACCGCATCATGGCGCTCGCCGACCCCGGCGATCGCCCCGCGGCGGAAGCGGTGCCGCTCCTGGCCGGCAAGGTGCCGCTGGCCGGCGGAACCGCCATCTACGTCTGCGAGGACGGGGCCTGCAGGGCGCCGGTCGCCTCGGTGGCCGACATCCCCGCCTGAGACCGGATAGGGTGTTCACCTGAGGCCTCCAATCCGTCCGCCATTTGTCTTGACGGTCCGCGACAGCGCCCCGTAGATTCACCTCGCTCGTGACTCCTTTCCACGGATGATCGGGCGGTCGGTGGTGGGAAAGGGTCGGCTTCGAGGGTTGGGGCCGCGCGGCGCAAGCCGGGCTTGCAGACAGATCGCCTGAGGCTTCTTGGTTTTCGTGAGGTCAGCAGCATGGCGCGTGGGACGATTGCGAAGGTGGTGCGGGATCGCGGTTTCGGATTCATTCGCGGCAACGACGGCAAGGAGGTCTTCTTCCATCGTTCCGGTTTGATCGGCATGAATTTCGACGATCTCGAGCAGGGAGTCGTGGTCGATTTCGAAGTCGAGAAGGGACCGAAGGGTCTCCGGGCGAGCAACGTCCGCAGCGCGCCCGCCGGAGCGGCGGCCGGCGGGGTGCAGTGAGAAGGCGGTCGCCGTCGCGACCATCCTGAAGCGACACCACAGCAGCGGTGCTAGCCCCAATGCCGGTTAGTTAGCCTGGATCTTCGAGGCTTTGCAACAGGTTAACTCCCGTACTGCCGCCACCCCGTCCGGACTCATTTCATCCCACCGCTGCTCCCGGGGGCTTGCATTCTCGGTAGTCTTACGTTTACAAGTATGTAAGGCATGCGAGACCTTCTCCGCCGTCGGCGCCGCGCCGTCAACAAGCTCCCCCCGCTGGAGGAGGTCCTTCGGGGGAGCGTCTTTGTCCGCACGCTCCGCTGCGGCAAAGCCGGCTGCCGCTGTGCCACCAGTGAAGGGCATCGCGCCACCTACCTGAGCGTCAGCTTCGCCGGTGGTCGCACCGCGCAGATCTCCCTGCCGGCCCGTCTGGTTCCCGTCGCGAAGCGATGGATCGCCAACTACCTCAAGTGGTGGGAGGCCGTGGAGAGGGTCTCGGAGATCAACCGGCAACTGTTGCGCCGCCGTCGGGCGGATGCGCGTGTGCCGCGACGCCGCGGGCGGCTGGGTGGCGTAGGCCCACGGCGCTGAGGCACCCTTTCACGAGGAGCAGCCCATGGATCTCGGCCAGGCGATGCTGGTGGTTGGGGCGGGCGAGCGGTCGGAGAGTTTTGAGCTCTTCTCCAAGCACCTCGATCCCGAGTGGATCGCGCAGGCCTTGCAGGCGACCGGCACCGCAACGGTCCGGCGGCGCAAGCTGCCAGCCGAGTATGTCGTGTGGATCGTCGTCGGGATGGGGCTTTTGCGCGACCGGTCGATCCAGGAAGTCGTCCGTCACCTCGACCTGGTCCTGCCGGATGCCCAAGCTCCTGGAGGCCGCGGAGCCGTCAGCGGCGGGGCCGTGGTGCAGGCGCGCGACCGGCTGGGCGCCGAGCCCCTGGCGCTGCTGTTCGCACAGACGGCCGAGCGCTGGGCCACCGTTTCGGCCGACGAGCACCGGTGGCGCGGGCTGGCGGTCCTCGGGGTCGATGGCTCCACGCTGCGCCTCGCCGACACGCAGGATAACGAGACGGCCTTTGGCCGACCCGGCAGCGGACGGGGGCGCGCCGGCTACCCGCAGTTGCGCGTGGTGGGCCTGATGGTGCTCCGCTCGCACCTGCTGGCGGGCCTGGTGGCCGGGCGGTGCACCGAGTCCGAGTTGACGCTGGCCGAGCCGTTGTGGGACAGCCTGCCCGACGCCTCTTTGACCGTCGTGGACCGGGGCTTCCTCTGCTACCCTCTGCTCCATCGCATCCAAACTCACGGCCGCCAGCGCCACTGGCTGACGCGCGCCAAGGCGAACCTGAAGTGGCGCGTGGTCAAGCGGCTGGGACCCAACGATCAACTGGTCGAACTCCCGCTCCATCGCAACGCCCGCAAGTCCCATCCAGATCTGCCCGAGACCCTGCCGGCCCGGGCCATCCGCTACCAGCGCCGCGGCTTCCGGCCGCAGACCTTGCTGACCTCCCTGCTCGGTCCAGCCGCCTATCCCGCCGCGGAGATCGTCGCGCTGTACCACGAACGCTGGGAGCTGGAGTTGGGGTTCGACGAGGTGAAGACCCACACCCTCGAGCGCGAGGAGAGCCTGCGCAGTCGCTCCCCCGACCGGGTGCGCCAGGAGCTGTGGGGCCTCGCCATCGGATACAACCTCGTCCGGCGGGAGATGGAGAACGTGGCCCGGCGGGCACGTGTTCCACCGCAGCGGATCAGCTACCGACACGCGCTGATGCTGATCCGCAACTTCTGGGTCACGGCCTGGCTGGCCAGCCCGGGGGTTCTGTCACGCCGTCTCGACGCGCTGCACGAAGAGCTCGGCCTGCTGATCTTGCCCGCACGCCGGCCCCGCACCTACCCGCGAGCCGTGAAGATCAAAATGAGCAACTATCCGCTCAAGCGCAACGTGCGGACCAAGCGTGGCCTTAACTAACCGGCATTGAGCCTAGCCCGGATTTCTCACCGGTCTTCTGCTGCGACCGCGGATCTGGCCGCCCTGACGGGCGTCCTCGCGGCTCGCACCCGTCAACGTATGTCGAAT
>JAGYID010000138.1 GCA_018606725.1 Acidobacteriota bacterium | reverse complement strand
TTCAAGCGCACCCCGCCGCAGGGGCCGTTGCGCAGCGTCTTCGGGCACCCCATCGGGCAGGTGAGGCCGGTCTCGTGCAGCGTGCACTGACCGCACATCCGGCATCCGAAAATCGGTTTCTTGCTGATGATTTCGAGCGGCCGGACGAGCAAATCAAGCCGCCGCGTCAGGCGGGGCGACGCTTGCAGATACCGCCGCAGGCCGGCGAGCGCCATGTCACGACTCCGCCGCCAGCTGCATCGCGCCCGGTGCATCGGCGGGGGAGGCGCTGATGGCCTCCGCCGACCCAGGCCGCGCGCCCGCCGAGCGCTTCTCCGCCATCAGTTCCTTGGCCCGGCGCACCGCCTCAGTGGCGTTCTCGCCGTATCCGTCGGCGCCGATGTCCTTCGACCACTGAAGGCTGGTCGGGGCGCCGCCGACCATGACGACGAAGTTCTTGCGCAGGCCTTCCTTTTCCAACAGTTTGATGACCTTGCCCTGGTTGGGGGCCGTGGTGGTGAGCAGCGCCGACATGGCGACGATATCCGGCTTGCGGGTCTTGATCTCCTCGAGGAACCGGTCGTTCTTACAGTTGACGCCGAGGTCGACGACCGTGAAGCCATTGGCCGACAGCATGGTGCAGACGATGCGCTTGCCGATGTCGTGGATGTCGCCCTGCACCGTGCAGGCCAGGACGCTGCCCTGGCTCTCGCGCGCCGCGCCCTTGGCAAGCTCGGGTTCGAGAATGGCGAGGGCCGCCTTCATGGCCTCGGCGCTCATGACCAGCTCGGGGAGGAACAGCTCGCCGGCGCCGAACCGGTCGCCGACGATGCGAATCCCCTTGACGAAGCCGTCGTCGATCGCCTCCAGCGGCGGGATGCCGATCTCCAGGGAGTGGTGCGCGAGCGCCGCCGACGTTTCGGCGTCGCCCACGATGATGCTGTTGGCCATCTTCTCGAACAGTTCAACGTGGCTCACGGTCTCACCTCCTTACCTCAGAGATCCCGGGGCCGCTGGGGCCCGGCAGTGGGTCGATGACGCGCGCGTCCCGTGACGCGGGCGCGCAGCTCAGGCGAAAGCGCGCGGCGCGTTGAACTTGGCCTGTGCGGCCCGCAGGCTCGCCGGCCCGTGGTACCCCAACCGCGCCGAGATCTTGGCGCAGATGTCGAGCCCGACGCGGATCAGCGCCGGCAGCTTGTCGGAGGTGAGCCGGGTGTCCGGACCCGAGATCGACACCGCCGCGATGGCGTCTCCGTTGCGGCTGCGGATCGGCAGGCCGATGGCGACCAGGTGATCCTCCAGCTCTCCGTAGGACACCGAGTAGCCCTGCTCGCGGATCTTGACCAGATCGCGGCCGAGGATCTTCGCGTCGGTGATGGTGCGCGGCGTGAACTTCTTGAGGGCGCGCGCCAGGATCTGCCGCTGCTTCTCCGGCGGCTGGTGCGCCAGCAGGACCTTGCCGGTGGAGGTGGCATGCGCCGCCCACGGCATGCCGATGGCGCCGGCGGCCGCGACCACGTGCTTCCCGGCGATCTCCTCGATGGTGACCACGTTCCCGCCGCTGAGGACTTCCAGGTCGACCGTCTCGCCGGTGCGGTCGGCGAGCTCACGCAGAAAGGGGAGGGCGACGCGATGCACATCGGTGTGACGCAGCACCTGCTCGCCGAGGACGATCAGCTCGGGGCCGAGGCGGTACTTGCCCGTCTCGGGGCTCTTGGCGATCAGTCCCTCGCCCTCGAAAGCCGACAGCAGGCGATAGACCGTGCTCTTGTGGAGGTTGACCTTGCGGCTGACCTCGGTGACGCCCATCTCCGGCGCGTCGTCGCTGAACGCCTTGAGGACGGCGATGGCCCGCCGCACCGCCTGGTTGCCGGTGACGACCCCTTCGCCGCGCTCGCTGCGCTTCTTCAATCCCTGAACCGATGTGTCCTGAGCCATCGCGACCTTTCCTTTCTGGTTCCACCGCGACGATTCGGGCACCCCACCCGATCGCCACGGCTATTATGTTGTCCTCCCATTGAGGTGGACTGAAACAAGACCGGCGAATTGTCTCCCGGCGCGAACCCGGAGCGCAAGCCCCGAAATCGCGATAATGACGTTACGACAAGGGGTTGCGGGAATTCCACCGCCCCTGACGCCGTAACAGCATCGGGCCCGTTGGCGCGGCGGCGCCGATCGGATCGACTAAGGCCCGATGTTCCAGAAGCATACGGAACCGGTGCCGCCGCGAAACGTCCATAGTCCGTATAGCGAAACTCAATCGCGCCATGCGAACCAAAAGTACCACGAGGCGGACCGCCGGTCAACCCGAAAATGATCCCGCCGTCGGCCCGCCAGGGCGGTGGCGGCCGGCTCGCCGCGTTTGCCGCCCCGCCGCGCGCCGGGCGGCGCGGCATATAATCCGCGTGGCGGAGGACGGATCGCGATGCGCATCGGCGTCTTGCTGGGTGGCTGCGGGCACTACGACGGGACCGACGCCTGCGAAGCGGTGCTGACGCTCCTGGCTCTCGAGGCCGCGGGCGAGAAGCCGCTGCTGATCGCGCCGGTCATCGCGCAGCAACGCACCATCGATCACCTGACCGGCGATGCCGTCGACGGAGACGCGCGCGATGTGCTGCGCGAGTCGGCCCGACTGTGCCGCGGTCGCATCAACGCGCTGGCAGAGGTCCGGGCCGTCGATCTCGAGGCGCTGATCATTCCGGGCGGGTACGGACCGGTCATCAACTTCACGACCGGTTTCGCGCAGCCGGGACAGGGGCGCGCCCTGCTGCCCGAGGTTGCAGGCTTTCTGGGGCACTTCCTCGACACCGGCAAGCCGATTGGCTGCGTCAGTCTCGGGGAGATCCCGGTGCGCACGCTGCTCGGACAGGAACTCGACTTGGCGCCGCCGCCGGCCGCCCCTGATCGCGTCCGCGTCGATCCGGCGCGACCGATCGTGCACACACCCGGATTCACCGTCTTCACGCGGCTGGCCGACGTACAGGCCGGCATCGAGGCGATGGTGCGCGAAGTGCTGAAACTGATGGCCGAGCGCGCCAAGGCGCGCGCCGCGGCGGGCGGCAGGACGGCATCATGAAGATCACCGTCATGTTGTTCGCCCGTTACCGCGAGGCCGCCGGGCGCCCGGCGCTCGAGGTCGAGGCGCCGGAAGGCGCGACGCTGCAGGGGATCTGGGAGCAAGTGCGGACCGCCGTGCCGGCCCTCGCGGACGAGCGGCGGCCGCTGTTCGCCTGCGATCGGGCCTATGCGCGGCCCGAGCGCGTCGTGACCGGGGGGGAGGAGATCGCCGCCTTTCCACCGGTCAGCGGCGGGTGACATCGATGGCCCTGCATCGTCTGGTCGACGGTCCCCTGGATCTCCAGGAGGCGCTCCGTGCCGTCGCCGGACCGGACCGCGGCGCCGTCGCCACCTTCTCGGGTACGGCCCGCGACCACCATGCAGGACGGCCGGTTCTCCGACTCGAGTACCAGGCCTACGCGGCGATGGCCGAGGAAACCTTCCGCACCATCGGGGCCGAGGTGGCGGAGCGCTTCGCCACCCCGCACCTCGCCATCCTGCACCGCACCGGCACCGTGCCGATCGGCGAGGCCAGCGTCATCATCGCCGTTGCCGCGCCGCACCGTCGCGAGGCCCTCGCCGCCTGCGCCTACGCCATCGACCGGCTCAAGGAGACCGCGCCGATCTGGAAGAAGGAAGTCTACGCGGATGGCGCCGTCTGGATTGAAGGCCCCCGGGCCCGCCCCGCCGGCTGAGCCCCGCGCGGTCGCCCGAAGTTGATGGGGTTTCCGGCCGGGTGCTATACTCCGGGGCGTTTTCGAGTGTTCGAGCAGGTAACGGTCCTCTCACCCGGCGCCTCAGGCCGGACCGACGGTCCGGCTTGGGGAGGAGGGCGGGGTGGCACTTCATGCAGGGTCCGGCCGGCCCGGCCGCGGCGCAACGCGCCGCGACCGGGGGACAGCAGGCCGGGTCGCAATCCAGACGGCCGACCGGCGCGCCTTCGGCGCGCCCGGCTCGGCGACTGCCCGCCTCCCCGTTCGTTCCGGCGACCGTCCCGTCTCACGGATCACGCGCGACACCACCAACGACACGACAGGTTCGATCCCCGACCATTCCGTTTCCGACCGATGCGGCGCGCCCGCCCGGTGGTTGACCGGTTGTGGACGGTTGCGCGGCCCGGCGCGGCCGCCCGGCGGCCGACGCGGGGCACGGGCGGGCGGCGTGACGGGGCGCGCACCGTGCGACGCGACCGAGAGAGGACCCTTCCGCAGCGCTGTCCGGGTGGCGGCGCAGGGGGCGCGGTATGCGCATCAGCATCGCCCAGACCATTCTCTTCAGCCTCTGCCTCGGGCTGCTGGGAACGATCCTGGGATGGATACTCAAGGGTCTTCTGAGGCGGAGCGAGTCCGATAAGCTTCAGAACGACGCGCGCGAAGTCCTGAAGCAGGCGGAACATCAGAAGAAGCAGGCGCTCCTTGAAGCCCGTGAGGAGTGGCTCAAGGCGAAGACGCGTCTCGAGAAGGAGCTCGCCGAGAAGGGCCGCGAGGAGCAGAAGATCCGCGCGGCGCTCGATGAGCGCGTCGCGGCGCTGGGTGAACGCGATGCCCGCCTGCAGCGAAGCGAACAGGAACTGGGGTCGCGCGAGCGCGGTTTGGAGAAGGCGCAGACGGAATCGCGCCTCGAGCGGGACCGGGCCCGCAAGCTGGGCGACGAGCTCACCGAGCAGTTGTCGCGGGTCTCCGGTCTGACGGTGGAGGATGCCCGGCAGATGCTCCTGAATGATCTCCGGCAGGAGGTGCGTTTCGAAGCGGCGCGGTCGATCCGCGAGGCCCGCGAGGAGGCGCAGCGCCGCGCCGAGATGGAAGCCGGCAAGATCGTGGCGCTGGCGATCGAACGCACCGCCTCGGAATGGACCGCCGAGCGATCCGTCAGCATCTTCCCGATCGCCGGCGAGAAGCTCAAGGGCCGCATCATCGGGCACGAGGGCAAGAACATCCGGGCCTTCGAGAAAGCCACCGGCGTCCAGCTGCTCATGGACGACCAGCCGGGGGCCGTGGTGCTCTCCTGCTTCAACCCGATCAAGCGGGAAGTGGCGCGCCTGACGCTCGAGCGCCTGCTGAAGGACGGCAACATCCACCCGCGACGGATCGAGGAGCTGGTCGAGAGGAATCAGCGGCGCGTCGACGAGCAGATGCTGCGGGCGGGGCAGGAGGCCCTGCGTGAACTCGGGATCACCGGCGTCCACCCGGAGATGGTGCGGGTCCTCGGACGCCTGCGTTACCGCACCTCCTACGGGCAGAACGTGCTGATGCACTCGATCGAAGTGGCCAAGCTGACGGCGATCATGGCCTCGGAGCTGAAGCTTGACGGTGCCCTGGCCAAGCGCGCCGGTCTGCTGCACGACATCGGCAAGGCGATCGACTTCGAGCGGGAGGGCACCCACCCGGAGATCGGGGTCGAGGTGGCGACGCGCTACGGAGAGCACCCGGTGGTGATCAACGCCATCGGCTCCCATCATGACGATGTGGAGGTCATCCACCCGATCTCGGTCCTGGTGTCGGCCGCCGACGCGATCTCCGGGTCGCGTCCGGGCGCCCGCCGGAAAGGCGTCGTCGACTACGTGAAGCGCATCGAGCAGCTCGAGGGACTGGCGAATGCCATGGAAGGCGTGGAACAATCGTATGCGATCCAGGCCGGACGGGAGATCCGGGTGATCGCCAGGCCGGGGTCGGTGACCGACGAGCAGCTGTCCCTGCTCGCCGCCGACCTCGCCAAGAAGATCCAGTCGACGATGGAGTATCCGGGACGGATCAAGGTGACGGTGATCCGCGAAATGCGCGCCACCGCCACCGCACAGTGAGCGGCGCCGCCGGAGCGGCGTCAGTCCGCGACCGCAATGGCGGACGCAGGGAGCGGGACCAATGACCCAGATGGAGCACGCGAGACGCGGCAGAATCACCGAAGAGATGATGTACGTCGCCGCCGTCGAAGGCGTCGAGCCGGAGGAACTGCGGCGCCGGATCGCCGCCGGGGTCTGCATCATTCCGAAAAACAACCACCACGACTTCAACCCGATCGGCGTCGGACTCGGGCTGTCGACCAAAGTCAACGCCAACATCGGCACATCCGGGCATCACCAGCAGCTGCACGAGGAGATCGAGAAGCTGCGCACCGCGGTCGGCTGCGGGGCCGAGATGCTCATGGACCTTTCGACCGGCAGCGAGCTGGACTACGTGCGCCGCGAGATCCTCAGACGCTGTCCGGTCATCCTCGGTTCGGTGCCGATCTACCAGGCGGTTGCGGATCGGGGCACGGTGCATGAGATGAGCGCCGACGATCTGTTCGAGACGATCGAAAAGCACGCCCGCGACGGCATCGATTTCGTGACGGTGCACTGCGGGGTCACCCGCGAGGCGGTACGCCGTCTCGACCTCGATGGCCGGATCGCCGGCATCGTGTCGCGCGGGGGTTCGATGCTGGCCTCGTGGATCGCCCGTACCGGTGAGGAGAATCCGCTGCTCACCCAGTACGACCGGCTGCTCGACATCGCCTTCGAGCACGACATGACGCTGTCGCTGGGCGACGGCATCAGGCCCGGGGCGACCTCCGACGCCACCGATGCGGCCCAGATCCAGGAGCTGCTGACGCTCGGCGAGCTGACCGGACGGGCGCACGCGCGCGGCGTACAGGTCATGGTCGAGGGTCCCGGTCATGTGCCGCTCAATCAGATCGAGGCGAATGTCCTGCTGCAGAAGCGCGTCTGCCATGGCGCGCCGTTTTACGTCCTGGGGCCGCTCACCAGCGACATCGGCGCCGGCTACGATCACATCACCGGCGCCATCGGAGGCGCCGTCGCCTCCGCCGCCGGGGCGGACGTGCTCTGCTACCTGACGCCGGCCGAGCATCTGCGACTGCCGACCGTCCAGGACGTGCGCGACGGCGTCCTGGCCACGAAGATCGCCGCCCACTCGGGCGATCTCGCCAAGGGGGTCTTCGGCGCGAAGCAGCGCGACGACCAGATGTCGATCTACCGGAAGCGTCTCGACTGGGAAGGGCAGTATCGCCTGGCGCTGGATCCGGAGAAGGCGCGCGAGCTGCGGATGATGAGCGAGGACTACGACAAGGCGGTCTGCACCATGTGCGGCACGCTGTGCTCGATGCAGCTCGAGAACACCCGCTACAAGCTCGGCGAGCTGGTGGCGCCCCCGGAGGACGCCGCCACCCACACGCACGTGCGCGTCGGATCACCGGCCTACCGGAGGTCGCAGGAGGCCGGTCACTGATGAATCCGCTGCATCGGCGCTATCTCGAGGAGAGCGGTCTCGGCGACCTCGCCGACAAGGTGGTGTCCGGGGCGCGGCTCGACCGGGACGACGGGCTGCGGTTGATCCGCCACCCGGACCTGCTGGCGGTCGGGGCGCTGGCGAACCACGTGCGCGAGTCGA
>JAGYID010000137.1 GCA_018606725.1 Acidobacteriota bacterium | reverse complement strand
AGCCGCCGCTCTTCGGCGGCCGGGCGCGGGAGCGACGAGCGGCGTTGCGCCTGTCGGCGTTCTCCAGCCGATCCGGGCGCAACGACCGCGTCCCCGCCAGCCCCACTCCGGGCCGCCCACGGGCACCGCGGATCTGTCAGGACACCATCCCCGCCAGGCGGCGCAGCGCGGGGAGGGCTGCGTCGACGGCTTCGTCCGCCGCCGCTGCGAGGCGGGCGGCGTCGCCGCGACGCGCGATCATCGTGCCGCAGCCGCGCAGGTCGGGACGCAGCCGGACGAGACGGTCGCCGCAGCTCTCCTGCAGGCCCCGCCAGTAGGCCTCTGTCTGCCGCAGGCAGACGCGCAGTCCCAGGTCGACGGCGATGATCCGCTGCGCCCCGACCGGCGGCGCGCAGGCGCGCTCGATCGGCACGGCGGTGAACCAGCCCGGGTCGGCGAGCGGCCGGCGTCGACCGCCGATCGGCGCCAGGACCGGCAGGAAGACGCCCGGGACGGCGACCGAGGCGCGCACTGCGCTCCACAACGGCAGCGGGGCGGCGATGCCGGGACCGCCGTAGACGAACAGCTCGCGACGGCGCAGGAGATCGAGCGTCAGGATGCCGAGACCGCGCAGCGGCGGCCGCAGGCGGGCGAACTCGGCCCTTTGAAGTCGCGCCACGGCCTCGTCGAGACGGCCGGCGCCGCCGCGCAGGCGGGCCCGCAGCCCCGCCGGCAGACAGCCGGAGGCCGCCCAGACCAGGAGCGTGTGCGGGCGAAGGTCGGCCGCCAGTCTGAGCAACTCCTCCGGCTCCAGGCCGCAGGCCGCCCAGAGCGCCCCGACCAAAGCGCCGGCGCTGCAGCCGACGACCGCTTCGAAGGGGATGCCCGCCTGGGACAGGCGACGCAGCACCGCGGCGTGGACCACGCCGCGCGCCCCGCCGGCGCCCAGTACGAGGGCGGTCCCTCCTCCGGACGATGTCAGCCGCGCACCGCTAGGAGCCTGTCCGGGTCTTGGGCCGGGCCGCGCTGGGGATCCGAAGCAGCGACGCGGGACGGCGGCCGGTGCCACGCCCCACCACTTCGAGCGTCGCGCCGTGCGCGACCATGCGCAACCGGACAGCGCTCCCCTGCCGCCCGGGGCCCGACCGACCCCCCAGCAGGCGGCGGCAGGCGACCTCGATCTGCAGCGCGCGCCGGCGCGCCGCCCCGGCGGCCATGCCGTTGTGCCTGAGAAAATGCCGCGCCGCCAGGCCGCCGAGCCGCGCCAGCCGCGGATCGAGCGGCATCGTCAGAGTCAGGATTTCCCTCATTTGGGGCCGATGTTAGGGGCTCGCCCGGGACAGTGTCAAATCTCCGCCGGCCGCGGGCCATTCGTCCTTGCGCCCCCGGGAGGCGGCACTTAAGTTTTGACCGCGTCAGTCCGAGGGGGACGTGTGTCGGTTGCGGGCACCATCGAGGTCGTCACCGAGCTGAACCGGCTCCGGGCCGCCGATCGCCGGGAGCAGCGGTTCCGGTTCTACGCCTACGGCCTGGGCCTGTTCGCGACTCTGATGACCGCCGTCGAACTGTACCGGGGCCGCGATCTGGTCAGGCAGGAAGTGCTGCCGGTCTTCGTCTTCTCCCTGTTCATCGGTCTGGCGTGGTTCTTCAGCTTCTCGCTGTCGTCGCGCAGCAGCCTGTCGATCTCGCTTGACATGGCTTATCTCATGACCGCCCTGTGCGTCCTGCCGCACCCGCTGCCGATCATGGTGGCCTTCGCGGGCGCCGCCCTCGGCTGTCATCTGCGGGTCCGGGACGGCCGGGCACGACAGAGCCCGTTTCTCCAGATGCTCGGGCTCAACACCGGCGGCCTGGTGCTGGCGGCGGTGGTCGGCGAGCGGGTGTCGGCGGCCATGGAGCCGTTCTGGAAGTTCCACATCCTGACCTGGGGCAGCGTGCTGTCGATCGTCGCGCTGTTCTTGACCTACACCATGATCAACGTGGTCGTCATGGTCGTGGCGATGCTGCTGAAGGGCGAGCCGGTGCTGTCCACCCTGCTGCACTATCTGAAGTTCATCCCCTCGATCGAGCTGTTCACCATTCCGCTGTCGCTCGGGCTGGCACTGCTGTACGCCGGCTTCGGGGTGTGGGGGTTCACGCCGATGGCCGCCACCATCATGCTGGCGAGCGGCCTGCTGAAGAAGCTGAACCAGGCCCGCGGCGAGCTGGGCGCCGCCTACGAGCAGCTGCAGACCCGCTCCCGCGAGCTGCGCATCCTCAACACCATCGGCCGCGAAATCAGCACCAGCCTGGATCCGGAGGTCGTCTTCGCGCAGGTCAGCAGGAACTTGCAGCGCATCCTCGACGCACCGCACCTGTTCCTGGCCCTCGCGCATCGCACGCCGAACGACAGCTACGTCGAGTATGTGGCGCGCGACGGGGTCGTCCAGCCGCGCCCGGAGCGCGAGCTGGGCCACGGCTTCACGACCTGGGTGCTGGAGACGCGCCGGCCGCTGCTGGTCCAGGACCTGGTCCTCGATCGCGACTCGATCCAGTGCGCCCCGGTGATCCTCGATGCGGCGGTGCGCTCGATCATGGCGACGCCGTTGACCGTCAGCGGCGAGGCGACCGGGGTGCTGTGCGTCGAGAGCCCACGCCCCGGGGCCTACACCGTCGACCACCTGTCGGTGTTCACCACCATCGCCCAGCAGGCCGCCGTCGCCCTGGAGAACGCCCGCAACTTCACCATGGCGACGGTCGACGGGCTGACCCGCCTCTACCTGCGCGACTTCTTCTCCCGCAAGCTCGAGGAAGAGCAGGTCCGCTCGCGACGTTACGGCAGCACCTTCACGGTGCTGATGCTCGACCTCGACCATTTCAAGGACATCAACGACCGGACCGGCCACCTGGCGGGCGACCGGTACCTGGTGCGGATCGGCGAGGTGATCCGCGAGACCATGCGGGCCGCCGACGTCCCCTGCCGCTACGGCGGCGAGGAGTTCTGCATCCTGCTGCCGGAGACCGACCTGGAAGGAGGCCGGAAGATCGCCGAGCGCATCCGGTCGCGCGTGGCCAACCTCGAGGTGCGCGTCGGCGAGGCGATCCTGCGCACCACCATCAGCATCGGCATCGCCGCCTACCCGGCCGACTTTCCCGGCAGCCTGTCCGGACTGCTGGAGAAGGCCGATCAGGCGCTGTACGCCGCCAAGCAGAGCGGCCGCGACCGCGTCCTCACCACGGCGGCGCGGCCCGTCCCCAGCCGCAAGTCGCGCTGACCTGCAGGAGCCGGCCCGATACTCGGACAGGCTCCTACTCGTCGTCGAGGTAATCCAGGATGGACCGGCCCACCCGCTGCGCGAAGCGATCGGCGAGCGAGGGGATCGAGCCGTTCGGGGCATCGACCAGCACCTTTTCGATGCGCGGCAGCGGGAAGAACACCGTCGAGGGCGACAGCCCCTCGTCGCCGCCGGTGAGGCCGCGCAGCCAGTCGTCGAACGAGTCGAGATCGATCCCCTCGATGACCAGGCCGGTCACATCGAGGGAACGGACCACGCCCCAGAACCGCTCGCGCGGATCCTTGAGATAGGCGACGACGATGCTGCGGACGCCCAGCCCGCCCGCGCGCCCGCCCGGGCCGCTCATCCGCCCTCGCGGCCCGGGCCGCGGGGGCGTGGCGCCTGGCGCAGCTCGATCAGCACACCGCCCGCGTCACGCGGGTGGATGAAGGCGATGCGGGATCCCTCCGCCCCCGGTCGTCCCGGATCGCCGGCCAGGCTGGCGCCGGCCTCGCGCAGGCGCGCCACGACGGCGTCCAGATCGCCCACCTCGAAGCACAGGTGGTGGACCCCCTCGCCGCGACGGTCGAGAAAGCGCGCGATGGTGGCATCGGCGGCGGTCGCCTCGACGAGCTCGATGCGCGTCCGGCCGGCCGGCAGCATCCCGACCCGCACCTTTTCCCCGGGCACCTCCTCCACGCCGGTCAGCTCCAGTCCGAGGAGGTCGCGGTACAGCGCCGCCCGCGTCTCGATGCTGCGGACCGCGACGCCGACGTGGTCGAGGACAACGCCACCCGCGTCCGGCGCGCCCCCGGCGCGCGCTTCGACGATGCGGCTCAACGCTTCGCCGGCCGCGGCATACGGGTCGAGAGAGCGCGACGCGACGCGGTCGGCATAGGCGGCGATCTCCTCATCGCCGAGATGGTCGGCGAGCAGGCGGAGCAGCAGCCGATCGCGGACGATGTCCAGCAGGCGGGTGCGCAGGCCCTGGCGCCGCCGGCGCTGCAGCCGGCCGCCCTCGCGCAGGAACCGCCCGTGGCGCTCGATCCCCTCCGCCAGCTCGGCGACCCCGCGCCCTTCGGTGGCGACGGTGCGCAGGATCGGCGGGGTCCAGTCGCGGCTGGCGCCAAGCGCCAGCATCCCCTCCAGGTCGGCCGCCAGGCGGTCGGCCCCGTCATGGTCCGCCTTGTTGATCACGAAGATGTCGGCGATCTCGAGGACGCCGGCCTTGATCGCCTGCACGTCGTCCCCCTGACCCGGGCTCAGGACGACCAGCACGGTGTCGGCAACCCGGGCGATGTCGACCTCGTCCTGGCCGACGCCCACGGTCTCCACCAGCACCGGATCGCGGCCGGCGGCGTCCATCAGGTCGATGACGTCGCGCGCGGCGCGGCTCAACCCGCCGAATTGCCCGCGCGTCGCCATCGAGCGGATGAACACCGCCGGATCGAGGGTGTGCTGTTGCATGCGGATCCGGTCGCCCAGGATGGCGCCGCCGCTGAAGGCGCTGGAGGGGTCGACGGCGATCACCCCGACGGCGCGGCCGGCGGCGCGGTAGTGGGCGATCAGGCGGTTCACCAGGCTGCTCTTGCCGGCGCCGGGCGGGCCGGTCACCCCGAGGATGGCGGCGCGGCCGGTGCGCCCGTACAGCGCCGCCACGGTGCGCTCGCCGCGCGGGCTCCCCTCCTCGACGAGGGAGATCGCCCGCGCCAGCGCCGCGGGGTCGCCGGCGGCGACCGCGGCGCTCAGGCTGTCGTCGCTCACGAAAGATCCCGCGTCGCGTCGAGGAGACGGCGCGCGATGACCAGGCGCTGGATCTCCGAGGTTCCCTCGCCGATGGTGGTGATCTTAGCGTCGCGGTACATCCGCTCGACCGGATAATCCTTGGTGTAGCCGTAGCCGCCGTGGATCTGCACCGCCCGATTGGTGACCCGCAGGGCCATCTCGGAGGCGTACAGCTTCGCCATGGCGGCGGCGACCGTCACCTCGCGGCCGGCCTCCTTCAGGGCGGCGGCGCGCAGCACCAGCAGCCGCGCCGCGTCGATCTCCACGGCCGAGTCGGCCAGCATCCACTGCACCGCCTGGAAATTGGCGATCGGTTGATCGAACTGCGTGCGGCTCCTGGCGTAGGCGATCGCCTGCTCGAAGGCGCCGCGCGCGATGCCGACCGCCAGCGCCGCGATGCCGATCCGTCCGCCGTCGAGCACCCGCAGGGCGTCGACGAACCCGGCGCCCTCCTGCCCGAGCCTGTGGGCGTCGCCGACGCGGCAGTCCTCCATGACCAGCTCGGCGGTGTCCGAGGCGCGGCACCCCATCTTGTTCTCCTTGCGGCCCGGGCGGAACCCCGGCATCCCCTTCTCCAGGATGAATGCCGTGATGCCGTGCTTGTCCCTGGCGCGGTCGGTCACCGCGAACACCACGGCGACGTCGCCGACCGAGCCGTGCGTCGCGAATGTCTTGGTGCCGTTCAGAACCCAGTCGCCGTCGCGACGGATCGCCGTCGAGCGGGTCCCCGAGGCGTCGCTGCCGGCCGTCGGCTCGGTGAGGCTCCAGGCGCCGATCTTCTCGCCCTTGGCCAGCGGCACCAGGTAACGCTGCTTCTGGGGCTCGCTGCCGGTCAGGTAGATGTGGTTCGAGCAGAGCGAATTGTGCGCCGCCACCGACAGCCCGATGGAGCCGTCGACGCGCGCCAGCTCTTCGATCACCAGGGCGTAGTCGACATAACCCAGGGCCGCGCCGCCGTACTCGGCCGGGAACAGCATACCGAGCAGCCCCATTTCGCCCAGCTTCGCCATGATGTCGCGGGGGAAGCTCTGCGTCTCGTCGAGCTCGTGCGCGCGCGGGGCGATCTCCTTCTCCGCGAACTCGCGCACCGTCTGGCGGGTCAGCTCCTGTTCCTGGGTCAGGGTGAAATCCACGTGGCTCTCCTGCGCGGTGAAGCGGCGAGGACGAATCTTAATGACCCCCCGGCGGGGGATCAAGTGAACCGGCGCACCGGGCGCAGGTACGGACCTGGGCGCCTGGCTCAGGCCCGGCGCCGGCGACCCTTCCCGGTCACGCCCGTCATGATGCGAGCGAGGCTCGCGACTGCCCGATCGATGCCGGCGCGGTCGACGTCGTAATGGGTCACGACGCGGATGTGGCGGTCGTCGATCGCCAGCGCCAGCACGCCGGCCTCCTGCCAGCGCGTCACGACCGTCGCGGCGCGCGCGCCGGCCGCCGCGAGCTCGAAGATGACGATGTTGGTCGGCACCCGTGCGGGGTCGACGGCGCAGCCATCGATGGCCGCCACCCCCTCGGCGAGCCGGCGCGCGTTGGCGTGGTCGTCCGCGAGACGATCGACCTGGTCGCGCAGCGCCACCAGCCCGGCCGCCGCGATGACGCCCGCCTGCCGCATCCCGCCGCCCAGCCTCTTGCGCACCCGCAGGGCCTCGTCGATGAAATCGGCGGGGCCGGCGAGGATCGAGCCGATCGGCGCCCCCAGTCCCTTCGACAGGCAGAACATCACCGAGTCGAACGGCCGCGCCAGGCGCGCCGCCGGCAGGTCGAGCGCCGCCGCGGCATTGAAAATCCGCGCGCCGTCGAGGTGCGTCGGGATGCGCCGGACGCGCGCCACCGCCGCCACCGCCTCCGCCTGCCTGGGGGGGCAGACGGTCCCGCCCGCCATGTTGTGGGTGTTCTCGAGCGTCACCAGTCCGGTCCGGACCAGGTAGTACACCGGCGGCCGGAAAGCGCGCTCGACATCCTCCGGCGCCGGGAACCCGTCGGCTGCGCGCAGCGGCCTGGGAAGGACGCCCGAGAACGCCGCCATCGTGCCCATCTCGTAGTTCAGGATGTGACTGCGCTCGTCGAGGATCACTTCCTGCCCCGGCCGGGTCCAGACGTTGACCGCGATCTGATTCCCCATGGTCCCGGTCGGGACGAACAGGGCGGCTGGCTTGCCGAGCAGGGTCGCCGCCGTTTCCTCCAGGCGGCGGACCGTCGGGTCCTCGCGGAAGACATCGTCCCCCACCACCGCGGCGGCCATCGCCCGGCGCATCGCCCGGGTCGGCCGGGTGACGGTGTCGGAGCGCAGATCGATCGGCGGGTGGGCGCGGCGTGGCATGGCCGGGATCCTACACCTAGCCCGGATTTCTCACCGGTCTTCTGCTGCGACCGCGGATATGGCCGCCCTGACGGGCGTCCTCGCGGCTCGGGCCCATCAACGTATGTCGAATAC
>JAGYID010000136.1 GCA_018606725.1 Acidobacteriota bacterium | reverse complement strand
CGGCGACAACAACTGCGGCCAGCTGTACCGCTTCAAGCTGAACGCGGCGCGTGACGGACTGACCTTCTCCTCGACATTCCTGCAGGACCGGGTGGCCGACAACAGCGGTCTGACCTGCTCCGGCGAGATGGGCGAGATCCTGTTCGGCAGCGGCTTCGGGGTGATCACCGATCTGAAGAACGGCCCGGACGGGCGCCTGTACGTGGTGTCGCTGAGCCGGGGAACGGTCTACCGAATCGGGCCGAAGCCGGGGGCGGTGCCAGACCGCGACGGCGAAGGGGTCGCCGACGCCTGCGACTGCGCCACGGCCGATGCAACCGCCTTCGCGCCGCCGGTCGAGGTGCCGAAACTGCGACTGGGCGCCGGCCCGCCGCCGGCCGGGGCACCGACCACCCTCGGCTGGGACGCGCAGGCGGCCACCGCCGGCAGCGGCACGACCTACACGGTGGTCAGCGGCGACCTGGCGGCGCTGCGCGCCGAGCGCGGCTTCGCGTCCGCCTGCACCGACGCCGACCGCCTGGTCACGCCCGCCCTGGCCGACACCCGGCCGGCGCCGCCCCCCGGCCGCGGCTACTACTATCTCGCCCGCGCCACCAACGTCTGCGCCGACGGCACCTACGGCGACAGCAGCGTCGTCCCCGACCCGCGCGATCTTCTCGACGCCGCCCGGCCCCCGGCCTGCGACTGCCTCGGGCGCACCGGCGGGGCGCTGATTTCCTTCGCCATCGTCAACGAGTCGCTGACCGTCTGGTCGACCAACGGAACGTTCATCGATCGCGCCAGGACGCTGCTCGCCACCGGCCAGCGGCAGGTGCCGATCTTCAACACGCTGCTCGACGGGCGCGACTGCGATCCTCAGTGGACCTGGCACCCCGACCCGACCGACATGAACTTCGCCGACGCCGCCATCGAGGTCTGCGACGGCTTGCCGTCTTTCGTCGAGGCCGACAAGGCGTACTGGTTCACGATCGGCTTCTGCCCCTGGTCGGCGATCGTCACCGCCGTGGACGATCGGCGTTAGCGCCCCGCGACGCCGAGCCACCCACGCGCCCAGTAGTCGCCGAGCGTCAGGGCGACCAGGATCACCATCCAGCAGAGCGCGGCGGCGATGACCAGCCCAGTGAGGCGGGTGCTGTACTTGACGTGCATGAAGAACAGGACGACGAGGGTCGCCTTGAGGACGGCGATGCCGAGGGCGACGACGTTGTTGAACGGGCCGAGGTCGCGGAAGGCGGCGGCGGTGGTGAGGGCGGTCAGGACCAGGAGCGCCGCGAATACGCCGAGATAGACGCGCACCGGGACGACGTGATGCCCACCGTGTCCGGACGTATTCGCATCGCCAGACGCTTTCGCGTGGCCGGCCATCTTCGCGCTGCCTCCTTCGCTTCTATCCGTGCCGCTCGAGCAGGTACAGGAGCGGGAACAGGAAGATCCAGATGATGTCGACGAAGTGCCAGTACAGCCCGGAGCACTCGATCGGGTTGTAGTACGCCGCCGAGAAGCGACCGCGCGCTCCCATGATCAGCATGACGGTCAGGATGCCCAGGCCGACGATCATGTGCAGGGCGTGCAGGCCGGTCATGGCGAAATAGAGACAGAAGAACATCGAGGCGTGCCGCGGGTCGGCCCCCTCGAACTGGAACCCGTGGCCCGGCAGCAGGTGCTCGACCGCCTTGTGGTGGTACTCGTACGCCTTCACGCCGAGGAACGTCGCGCCGAGGATCATCGTCAGGACCAGGAAGATCACGACCGCCTGGCGGCGCCCGAGCTGGGCGGAGCGCACCGCCAGAGCCATGGTCAGGCTGCTGCCGATCAGGACGATGGTGTTGAACGTCCCCAGCCGCACGTCGAGGTGGTGGCTGGCGGCGCCGAACGCCTCCGGCCACGCCGACCGGTAGACGATGTAGGCGAGGAACAGCCCGCCGAAGAACATCAACTCGGTGACCAGGAAGACCCACATGCCGAGCGACGCCGACTCGCGCTGCTGCTCCGCCGAGTCGAAATGGCCCGCGTGCGCCGCGGCGGCGTGCGCGCCGCCGCCGTGAACCGCCGTGGCGTGACCGTCAGGCGACAACGGGGGCCTCCTTCGGCGGTGGATACTCGTACGGGCCGCGGCTCACCACAGGCTGGGTCTCGAAGTTATGCGTCGGCGGCGGCGAGGTGGTCTCCCACTCCAGGCCGACGGCGCCCCACGGGTTGGACGACGCCTGCTTGCCGTAGCGCATCGACCAGATGAAGTAGACGAGGGGGATGACGTAGCCGACCCCCAGGATCGTCGCGCCGGCGGACGACATGACGTTGAGCACCTGGAACTCCGGCGGGTACGAATGGTAGCGCCGCGGCATCCCGAGATAGCCGAGGATGAACTGCGGCAGGAAGGTGACGTTGAAGCCGATGAAGATCACCCCCGCCGAGATGCGCGACCAGAAGCGCGAGTAGAGCTTGCCGGTGATCTTCGGCCACCAGTAGTGCAGGCCGCCGAGATAGCCCATGATCGCCCCGCCGACCATGATGTAGTGGAAGTGGGCGACGATGAAGTAGGTGTCGTGCACATGCAGGTCGATGCCGAGCGTCGCCAGCATGACGCCGGTCAGCCCGCCGATGGTGAACAGGCCGATGAACCCGAGCGCGTACAGCATCGGCGTCTCCCACGACACCGCGCCCTTGTAGAGGGTCGCCGTCCAGTTGAACACCTTGATCGCCGACGGCACCGCCACCAGCATCGACAGGATCGAGAAGATGGTGGCGGCGTAGATCGACATGCCGGCGACGAACATGTGGTGCCCCCACACCAGAAACCCGAGCACGGCGAGCGCGATGCTCGAGTAGGCGATGAAGCGGTAGCCGAAGATCTTCCGGCGCGCGAACGCCGGGACGATCTCGCTGACCACCCCCATCGACGGCAGCACCATGATGTAGACCGCCGGGTGCGAGTAGAACCAGAACAGGTGCTGGAACAGCAGCGGGTCGCCGCCCAGCGCCGGGTCGAAGATGCCGACGCCGAACAGCCGCTCGGCGCCGACCAGCAGGATGGTGACCGCCACCACCGGCGTGCCGAGGATGATGATCAGGCTGGTAGCGTACATCGCCCAGACGAACAGCGGCAGCCGGAACCAGGTCAGCCCCGGGGCCCGCATCCGGTGCACGGTGACCACGAAGTTGAGCCCGGTGAGGATCGACGAGAAGCCGGCGATGAAGATGCCGAGCGCAGTCGGCAGGACATGGGTGCTGGCGTAGGTGGTGCTGTACGGCGTGTAGAAGGTCCAGCCGGTGTCGATGCCGCCGTGCATCATCGCCCAGAAGGCGAAGATGCCACCGATATTGAAGATGTACCAGGACAGCAGATTCAGGCGCGGGAACGCCAGGTCGCGGGCCCCGACCATGATCGGGATGAAGAAGTTGCCGAGCACGGCGGGGACGCCCGGGATCAGGAAGAAGAAAATCATGAAGATGCCGTGCATGGTGAACAGCCGGTTGTACATGTCGGGCTGGAACAGGTCCCCCTCCGGGGTCGCCAGCTCCAGGCGGATGAGCACCGCCATCAGCCCGCCGAGGGCGAAGAACACCGTGATCGAGATCAGGTAGAGGATCGCGATCCTCTTGTGATCCGTCGTCAGGAGCCACGACTTGATCCCGTACCCGTCGTTCAGGTAGTGCGTCCGGGGTTCGGACCCGGTTTCCGTCGGTGCCGCGCTCATCGGTTGACACCGCTCATCGGGCGACCCCTTCCGGGGCCTTGAGCCCCTTGATGTAGTTGATCAGCTCGATGACGTCCTCCTCGGTCAGCTGCCCCTTGAAGGTCGGCATGATCGGCTGATAGCCGGAGACGATCTTCGCCTGCGGCTCGATGATCGACTCGCGGATGTACGCTTCGTCCGCCGCCACCCGGCGCCCGTCCTGCAGCCCCACCTGCCTGCCGAACAACCCCGTCAGGATCGGGGCGCGCGCCGACGTGTCGGGCCGGTGGCAGGTGTTGCAGGCCCTCGCCGCGAACAGCTCGGCGCCCGTCATGAATTCCGCCTGCCCGGACTTCTCCCCCGCCAGCCAGGCCTGGTACTCGTGCGGCTCCATGACCACGACCCAGCCGCCCATCTTGGCGTGCTCGGCGCCGCAATATTGCGAGCAGAACAGGTGGTAGGTGCCGACCTTGTCGGCCTGGAACCACATGGTGGTGTAGCGGCCGGGCAGGACGTCCTGTTTGATCCGGAACGCCGGGACGAAGAACGAGTGGATGACGTCCTCGCTGGTCATCAGCAGCTTGATCGGCCGGCCGACCGGCACATGCATCTCGTTGATCTCGCGCCGCCCCTCCGGGTGCTGGATCTTCCACATCCACTGCTTGCCGACCACGTAGAACTGGATGGCGTCGGCCGGCGGCCGGGCGGCGGTGAAATAGATCTTCACCCCCCAGATGAACATGACCATCAGAATGAGGAACGGGATCACCGACCAGGTGATCTCCAGGACGGTCTGCGCCTTCGAGCCGTGCGGCGGCGCCTCGCCGGTCTGCGCCGCGTGGCGGCGCCGGTAGCGGACCCCCAGGTAGACGATCAAGAGCGCGATCAGGATCGAGAAGAAGGCGGCGATCCCGAGCGCAAAGAAGAACAGATTGTCGATCTGGGAGGCGATCGTCGAGGCCTGCTCGGGGAACAGCGGGGCGTCCTGCATCACGCCGAGGCCCTCCCCGGCGCGGCGTGCTCCCGCCGCTCGCGACGCACCATGATCACCACGAAGGCCGCCAGCGCCAGGGCGCTGAGGATCGAGGCGACCCGCACCAGGACGAGAGCGGTGGCGCTGTAGCGACCAGTGTGCGGGTCGTACTGGTAGCACAGCAGGAGGAGGCGGTCTGCCAGGCTGCCGATCTTGTTGCCGGCCGTCTCGATCAGCCCGAGGCGGAGATCCTTCGCCGCGTAGTCGACGCCGAAGAAGTAACGCGACACCCGGCCGTCCGGCGTGATCAGGATCACACCGGTGGCGTGCGCGTAGTCCTGCGTCTCCTCGTCCCAGGCGTAGCGGAAGCCGACCGCCTCTGTCAGGCGGCGGATGCTCTCCGCGTCGCCGGTCAGGAAGTGCCAGCCGCGCTCCGCCCCGGGGCGGCCGTACAGCTCGATGAACCCTTCCTTCTTCTCCTTCGCCAGCGCCGGCGTCTCGCGCGGGTCGAACGACACGGTCACGACCTCGAACTCGCGGCCGATGCTGAACTGCAGCGGCTTCAGGCTCGACGCCAGCCCCTGCAGCGCCAGGCCGCACAGCATCGGGCAGCGGTAATACGCCAGCGACAGGATGACCGGCTTGTCTTTGAAGTAGCTCCCCAGCGTCACCTCGGCCCCCGCCTCGTCGCGGAAGGTCGCGTCGAGCGGCAGGCTCGCCCCGAGCTTCTGATCGAAGCCGATGTTCTTCGCCGGGTCGAGGGTCTGGACCCGCTGCTCGCCGGCAGGCCGCGGGGCCGCATCGCCGGCGACGGCCGGGACCGGATCGGCGGCGAGCGCCGGGATCGCTCCGGCGGCCTGGATGGCGGCGGCCGCGACCATCGCGACCAGCCCGGTCACTGCGGACTTCAGATTGCCCTTCACGATGGCCTCCGCGTGCGATGCACGGGCCGCTTCCTGGCGGCCGGAGCGGCGGCGCCGCCGGCCCGCGGCGGGGCGGCATCGACCGCCGGCGTCGGCGACAGCCCGGTCTGGACGATCAAATCGATCGCCCGGTCGATCGGCAGGCGGCCGATGCCGGCGCCGCGATCGACCCAGCCATAGGTCTTCAAGATGGCGTCCTCGCCGGCCCGCAGCGTCGTCATGTCGAGCGTCGGGTCGCTCTGCAGCCGCGGCTCGGGCGGCAGGCGCTCCTGGTTCGCCTCGGCGATCGGCGACGGCGCCGGGTCCTCCTCCTTCGCCCGGTCCTTGAGCAGCACCAGCATTCCCCACATCAGCGCCCCGACGACGACCATGACCGCCAGGAGCCCGCCGGCGAACGTCCAGACGGCGCGCGTGTCGAGCTCGCGGTCGAACTCCCCATCGGTCTTCGACGCACCGTGCGGCCGCGTCTCAGGCATTGAGCGCCTCCGGCAGCGCCGGGTCGCCGACCGGCAGCAGCGGCCGGCGGGCCAGTTGCCCCGCGAACAGTCCGATCCACAGACCGCCGATGGCGATCATCGTCGCCGCGTCGAGCCAGTGCAGCGCCGGGCCGTCGGGCGAGAAGATCGGCGCCGCCTGCCAGTACAGGTCGCACCAGCGCATCACCAGCAGGAGCGCCGCCACGACCGACAGCCCGCCGACGTGACGCTTCAGGTCGCGCCCCAGCAGCAGGAAGAACGGCAGCGCGAAGTGGCCGGCGATGATCAGAAGCGACAGCGTCCCCCAGCCGCCGTGCGTGCGCGTCCGGTAGTAGCCGACCTCCATCGGCAGGTTCCCCTGATACGAGATGATCAGCTGCGACGCCGCGAAGTAGGCCCACAGCACGACGAAGGTGAACAGCAGCTTGCCGTAGTCGTGGAAATGCGTCGGCCGGAAGGCGACGTCCATCGGCGGGCGGCGCGACAGCCACAGCGTCACCAGGATGGTGAACGCGAGCGCCGACACCGCCTGGCCGCCGACGAAGGCGACGCCGTACATGCTGGAGTGGAAGTGCGGGTTGATCGACATCAGCCAGTCGATCGACGCGAAGGTCGCCGTCAGGCAGTAAAGAATCAGCCCCGGCGCCGCCACCATCTGCATCCGCCGCGTCAGCCGCGGGTCGCGCGGCGCGCCGCGGACCTCGCCGCCCGCCTGCCGGTCCTGGCGGCGCGACATCCGGTCGAGGACCAGGGCGAAGCCGATCCAGATGGCGAAGTAGAGCGCCGTCCGGCCGATGAAGAACGGCACGTTGAGATAGAGCGCCTGGTGTTGGAGATGGGGATCGGCGGCGACGTCCTCGGGCCGCGCCCAGTGATAGAGGACCCGCATGCCGGGGATGACCGGCACGAAGAACAGCGCCAGGAACGGCAGCGTGCGGGTGGCGGCTTCCAGGATGCGGCGGATCATCAGCCCCCAGGCGCCGCTCGACAGATGGTGCAGGGTCGACAGCGCGAAGCACCCCAGCGCGATCGACAGCCAGAAGACGAACGCAATGAGATACGAGCGGTAGAACTGCGCCGGGTCGAGAACGAATCCGAGGATGGCAGCCGCCGCTCCGACGCCGCCGGTGAGCAGCGCCCCGCGCCGGATCGCCTCGAGAGCGGCCGGCGGCGCGTAGTCCGCCGCGGAGCGCCCCGCCTGCTCGCGCGTCGTCATCGGTGCTCCGTCCCCGGCGCCACCGGCTCCGCCGCCGCCGGAGCCGCCGCCGCGGGAGCGGCCACGGCGGCTTCGATGGCGGCGCGGTCGGCGGCCGGGATCTCCTGTGCCGGCGCGTGCTGCGACAACTGCAGGGCGCGCATGTAGGCGGCGATCGCCCAGCGGTCGGCGGGCGGCATCTGCGCCGCGTAGCTCGACATCTGCCCGAAGCCGTTGGTCATGACGTCGAACAGGTAGCCGACCGGCTGGCGCCGCAGCCGGTCGATGTGGAAGCTCGG
>JAGYID010000135.1 GCA_018606725.1 Acidobacteriota bacterium | reverse complement strand
GGGCCGTCGCGGAGCGCGGCGGAGCGAGCGCTTTGTAGCCGAGCCCGCCGTGCGGAGCGCGAGCGAGCACCGACCGTCGGCGCTCTTCAGCCGATCCGGGCGGCGCGGAGCGTGCCCCGCGAGGCGCACGCCGCCGCCCCCCCGGCAACCGCGTGTCCAACTGCGCGGGGGCGGTACGCCGGCGATGAAGGTGACGGAGGGACTAGGGCGTGACGGTGCTGCCGCGGAGGATCCCGATGGCGCATCGATCCGGATCGAGGTACCGCCAGATGGCGTCCTGCACATCCTCGAAGCCGACGGCGCCGATGCGGTCCGGATAGTCGTGGATCGCCTCCATGCCGGTGCCACGCACCTCGGCGTCGGCGTAACGGTAGGCCCTCTGGGAGTTGCTCTGCAGAGCGATGGCATGCACGCCGTGGAGATAGTGGCGGGCCCGCTCGACCTCCTCGCCCCGCGGCCCCTCGCGACGCAGCCGGGCGATCTCCTGGAACAGGACCCGCCGGGCCTCAGCCTCGTCCTTCGGTGCGGTCGCCAGATAGACCGCGAAGGCGCCGCCGCTGACGCGGTGGAAGTTGAACGCGTGGACCGCATAGGCCAGGCCGCGCTTGCCGCGGACTTCCTCGAAGAAGCGCCCCCCCAGGCCGGAGGTCACCGACTGCACGAGGTCGAGCGAGAACCGCTCGGGGGTCAGGAGCCCCGGCGTCGGAAAGCCGATCACCTGGGCGGTCTGCTGGCGGCGCCGGCTTTCGACGACCTCGGACGCGCCCCAGGCGATCAGCTGCCCGGGGTCCTTGTCCCCGAATCCCTCCTGGCTCCAGTCGGCGATCGAGCCGCCGACCAGGTCGAGGACCTCCTGCTCCTGGATGTCCCCGACGACCGAGATGACCATCGAAGCCGGACGCACCACCGCCCGGTGCCAGCGCACCAGGTTCTCCCGCTTCATCGACTGAACCGGCGCCTGCAGCCCGAACGGCGGCAGCGAGTAGGGGTGACTGCCGAAGGCGGCCTGACGGAACAACTGGAAGGTGTAGGCCAGCGATTGATCCTTGACCGATTCCTGGGCAGCGAGCAGGAGCGCGCGCTCCTTCTCGATCTCCTCGTGACGGAAGGCGGGCCGCCGGATCAGATCCGTGAGGATATCGAAGCCGCGCCGCGCGCAGCGCGACAGGATGCCGATGGAGAAGCCGAAGTAGTCCTCGTCCATCATCCGCTCGATCGCCGAGCCGAGGCCCTCGATCTCCGTCGCCACCTGGCGGGCGTCGCGGTTGACGCTCCCCTTGATCATGGTCGACTGCATCAGCTTGGTGATGCCGGCGTTGTCGCGCCCCTCGCCCGATCGGCCGCCGCGGAAGGCGACGCAGAAGGTCACCAGCGGCAGGTCGTGCCGTTCCTCGTGCAGCAGCACCGGGCCGTTGTCGAACCGGTGCCGCACCACCCCGTGCGACTCGGACTCGCGCCTGACGCGCGGCGCGGTCGCTTTCACGGCGGGAACGGGAGCCGGGCGCCGCGATTCCTCGGCCGGCTCCGGCGTGACCCTGGCCGCCCGCAGGGCGGCGGCGACCGTCTCCCGGTCGCGTGCCGGAGGGGCATCCTTCTCGGGCACGTACTCCAGGAGAGTGGCGTTCTCGAGCGTCAGCCAGGTCTCCGCCACGCGCCGGACATCGTCCTCGGTCACCCGCTGCAGCCGCGTCACGACTTCGTCCGCCAGCTGGAAGCCGCCCAGCGACTCGTAATAGGCGAGCAGCGAGGATCGACCGAGCACTTCGCTGCGTCCCAGGTGGTGGCGGTACTCGATGGCGGTCCGGGCCCGCTCGATCTCGGCATGCGCCGGCGGGTTGCGGCGCAGCCGCTCGACCTCCTCCTGGATCGCCGGGATCGCCTCCGGCGTCTTCGCCGGATCGCATTCGGCGGACACCGTCAGGATGCCCAGATCGCGGAACGACTCGAGCGAGGCGCCGATGCCGTCGACGAGCCCGGCCCGCTCCTTGACCGCCTGGAACAGCCGGGACGATCGGCCGCCGCCGAGAAGGTACGCCAGCACGCTCAGCGCCATGTCGTCATCGCTCAGGATCGGCGGCGTGTGCCAGCCGAACAGGAGGTTGGCGCGCTTGATATCCCCGCCGAGGCGCCGGAACTTGAATTCCGACTGCGGCGGCTCGGGCGGCGAGCCGAGCGCGGCCCCGGTCCTGCCGGGCATGCCGCCCAGGTAGATGTGCGCCGCCTCGCCCGCCTCGCCCGCCCGCACGTCGCCGGCGATCGACAGGATGACCCGTCCCGGCACGTAGTGGTCCTGGAAATAGGCGAGCAGATCGTCACGCGTCAGCGCCCGCAGCCCGTCTTCGCTGCCGATCCGCCAGCGGCGCATCCGGTGCGCCGTGAACGCGTCGCGATACAGCATCTCGAGGGCGAACGCCGCCGGCGTGTCCATCTTGCGGCGCCCCTCCTGGATGACCGCCTCGATCTCCCGCTTCAACTCCTCGGGATCGACCAGCGGGTGCATCAGCGCGTCGGCTTCGATCTCCAGCGCCTTGCGGAAATTCGCCGACGGCAGGACGACGTGGTAGTTGGTGGCGTCGTAGTAGGTCGAGGCGTTCAGCTCGCCGCCCAGCGACTTGATCTCGGTGGCGATCTGATCGGGGCGCGGCCGGTCCGGCGTCCCCTTGAAAAACATGTGCTCGATGACGTGCGAGATGCCGGCGACGCGATCATCCTCGTCGAAGTAACCGGCGCGCACCAGCAGATTGATGGCGACGACGGGCGACGCGTGGTCTTCCGCGATCAGCACGGTCAAGCCGTTCGGGAGGAGTTCCTTGACGACTTCGCTGTCCGCCATCTCCGCACCTCGCTCATAACATACGCCGTCCCGCCCGTCTGTCCACCTCCTCGGGTCGATCGGCGGCGGGGCGGGGTGCTGCCGCAGCGGGCGGCCCGGCCGAATACTCGGACAGGCTCCTAGTGGGACGCCGGAGTCTTCGGTCCCTTGTCCGGCGTTTTTGCCGGGCCGGCGGGCGCCGGCTCCGCTCCCTTCGGGGCGCGGGCGGAATAGTGCAGGTGAACGACCTTCCAGCCGTCGGCACCCCTCCGGAAGACCTCGGTCGCCGCGCCCCGGTCGTCGAGCGCGTAGTCCCCCACCCGCCCGCTCAAATTCCAGTCGTAGGTGGCGTAGGCGAGATCGCCCGACACCCGCACGTCCAGGTTGCCGACGCCCATGTGGATGTCACTGAACTGCTCGAAGAAGCTCTTCCAGACCGGCTCGATCGTCTTCCAGCCCCGGAAGCGGCCGGGATCGGGCACATCGAACAGGAGCGCCTCGTCATCCTTCGCCCAGACCTGCGAGAGCCCCTTGAGATCGCCGGCGTTGATCGCCGCCACCTCCCGTGCCACCAGGGCGCGGACCGGCTCCGTCGCGTCGCTCCTGCCCCGGCACGCCGCCAGACCGGCGCAACAGAAAAGAGCGACGAGGGCGGTCAACCGGAGGGCGGGGCGGGCGGCAGTGGCGGAAAGGGGCGGCCGGCGGGGCGACAGAAGCATGACGTCGGGCACTCTAACGCAGGCACCGGGGGGAGTCAATCCAAGCATAGAATGTTCGTCGTTCCGGGGTGATCCGATGCTGTTCGCTTACTACGACCAGAAGCTCCGCCACCTCCCCTTCCTCTGCGTCGACGGGGTCGTCGAGGCCGGGCTGAATCTCAGCCACTGGCCGGGGAACCGGACCCCGGCGCATCTGAAGGCGGACACGACCACCGAGATGGCGCTGAAGCTGGCCGGGGATCCGGGGCGGGCCGACTGGCTGCGGGGCGTGTCGTTGGTCACCAACAATCATTTCGATACCGACGGCCTGCTGTCGGTGTTCGCGACGCTGCAGCCGGAGGAGGCGCTCCGCTGGCAGCGCCAGCTCGTGCAGGCGGCCCGCGCCGGTGATTTCGGCGAGTACACCACCGCGGAGGCGTTCAAGTTCGACGCGGTGGTCACGGCATTCGATGATGACGCGCGGTCGCCCCTCGCGTCCCGACTGCGGGGCCTGTCGGAGCACGAACGCTACCAGACCCTCTACGACCATCTGCTCGGTCTGCTGCCCGCCCTCCTGGAGGAGGCGCCGCGATACAAGGATCTGTGGGCGGCGCCGCTCCAGTCGCTGACCCGCTCGCTGATGCGAATCCGCGACGTGGCGCGCGTCCGCGAGCACCCCGGGGCGCGCCTCACGGTCATCGAGGCATCCGAGCCGCTGGATCAGACGGCCCGCTTCAACGTCGCGCGGCATCACCGCGTCCTGACGGCGACCCGTACCGGAGACGGCTGGCTGTTCGAGATGGCGTTCCAGATCTTCTCGTGGTTCGACACCGTCACCCCGCCGCGGGGCGGCCGGCTGGACCTGGCGCCGCTTGCCGCGGAGCTCGATCGCCTGGATGGCGGTGGCGGGGGGCGCTGGACCTACACCGGCAACGACTCGCTCGACGCCCGCCTGTACCGCGCCGGTCCAGGTGGCGAGCCGGTCCCGAGCTCGATCGGGATCGAGACGCTCGAGGGACGCCTGCTCAACCTCTTTGATGGCCGACCGTGATCGGCGCACAAGGGGTCTGATCGGGAGACTGACCAGACTCGCTAGCGCGGGTCGGGGACGTCCAGGACCACGGAGTGACCGGGGAAGCTGAACCAGGCCTGCACGACCTGCCCGTCCTTGCGCAGGGTCAGGCGGTGGGGCGCCAGCACTTCGACCTGCCAGTCGCTGCTCTCCGCCAGAGCTTTGAAATCGGCCACCGCCTCCGCCCCTTCGCCGCGGAATCGGAAGCGGGCCGTGACCTGGCCGCTGCGAGTCCCGCCGAAGTTGGTCTCCAGGCGAAATACGCCGGGGAGCGGCAGGTCCTTCGGGAAGCGGGGGTGAAGACGAGTCGTGGAGGAGAACCGGGCGCGGTCGTAGTCGGCCGGCAGGGTCGCATTCGTGAGTGCGGAACGACTGGCGGGGGTCCGG
Organism: Acidobacteriota bacterium; assembly: GCA_018606725.1. Classification (GTDB taxonomy): domain Bacteria; phylum Acidobacteriota; class Polarisedimenticolia; order Gp22-AA2; family Gp22-AA2; genus JAGYID01. Next base: position 2,651 of record JAGYID010000135.1, on the reverse strand, counting down.
GACGGCGCGGTCACCGTCATGGCGTCGAGCGGCGGGGCGGAACCGGTGCCGCTCAACGCCAGGGCCGGCGCTCCGCCCGTATAGAGCAGCGCCAGGAGCCCTCCCAGCGTCAGCGCCACGAGCGACAGGCCGAACTGCTTGCGGCGGTACGCCCAGAGCGCCAGAGTGATGGCGCCGGCGGCCAGCGGGATCAACGCCGGGTACAACTGCGCGGCTTGCGCCACGGTACCCAGGACTCCCATCCGAACCCCCTCGAAGCCCCCGCAACAACTTGTCAGTGGAGCGGAGTCGGGGCCCGGGATGAAAATCTAGGGTCCGGGCGGTCCAGCGGCAACCCGGGTGACGGAACTCTGACGCTTCCAGCCGCTGTGAAGACCGATTTGTCACCTCGCGAGGTCATTTCAGCAGCTACGTCTATTCCCGCCAGAGGGCCGAGACGGCTCAGGCGGGGCGCAGGCGGGCCGTGAAATGCCGCAGGAAGGGGGCCTCCCAGACGAGGTCCAGACCGCGGATCGCCTCCCGGTTCCGGTGCACCTCGAGGATCGCCTCGATCACGTAATCGATATGGCTCTGGGTGTAGACGCGCCGCGGAATCGCCAGCCGAACCAGCTCCATGGCGGGCGCCCGGACCGCTCCGGTTCGCGGGTTTTTGCCGCCGAACATCAACGAGCCGATCTCGACCCCCCGGATGCCGGCCTCCAGATAGAGCTCGCAGGCCAGCGACTGGGCGGGGAACTTTTCCGGGTGGATGTGCGGCACGAACCGGCGGGCATCCAGGTAGACGGCGTGGCCGCCGACCGGCAGCAGGATCGGCACGCCGGCTTCCACCAGGTGCTGGCCGAGGTAGGCGGTCGAGACGAACCGGTAGTTCAGATAGTCCTCGTGCAGGACCTCGCCGAGCCCCTCGGCCATCGCCTCCAGGTCGCGCGCCGCCAGGCCACCATAGGTCGGGAATCCCTCGGTCAGGATGAGCAGATTCCTCGCGGAGGCCGCCAGGTCATCGTCGTTCAACCCAAGGAATCCGCCGATGTTGACCAGCCCGTCCTTCTTGGCGCTCATGGTGCAGCCGTCGGCCAGCCGGAACATGTCGCGGGCGATGTCGGAGGCGGCGCGGCCACCCTGCCCCGGCTCGCGCAGCTTGATGAAATAGGCATTCTCGGCGAACCGGCAGGCATCGAGGAGCAGCGGCACGCCGTGGCGCGAGGCGATCGCCCGGACCGCCCGCATGTTTTCCAGCGATACCGGCTGGCCGCCGCCGGTGTTATTGGTGACGGTCAGCATGATCAGCGGCACCCGCTCGCGGCCGTGGGTGCGCAGGACATTCTCCAGCCCCTCGAGGTCCATGTTTCCCTTGAAGGGATGGAGCGCGGTCGGGTCCTTCCCTTCGGGGATGAGGAGATCCAGGGCGGTCGCTCCCGTGTACTCGATGTTGGCCCGGGTCGTGTCGAAGTGCGAATTGTTCGGCACGATCTTCCCGGCCCCGCCGACGATGGAGAACAGGATCTTCTCCGCCGCCCGCCCCTGGTGCACCGGGATGACGTGACGGAAGCCGGTCAGGTCGCGCGCCACCGCCTCGAAACGGAAGAAGGAGCGCGAGCCGGCATACGACTCGTCGCCCTGCATCATCGCCGACCACTGCTGCGCCGACATCGCCGCGGTGCCGCTGTCGGTCAACAAGTCGATGGTGACATCCTCCGCCCGCACCCTGAACAGGTTGTGGTCGGCGGCGCTCAGGACGCCGGCGCGGGTGGCGCGGTCGGTGATGCGAATCGGCTCGACCACCTTGATGCGGAACGGCTCGATGATCGTCTTCACAGCCCCCTCCCATCGGCACCATCATCCGGGCAGCGGCCCCTGATGAATCCGGCCACCGCGATCCTCGGAGACTTCGGAACCCCCGACTTGCGTTCGGCAGGAGGCCCTGATAGCATCCGTCCGCATTGCAGTCCACCTAGTTCGCTTCGTGAAACCAGCACGGGAAGCCTCCATGGCACCGGTCAAGCGCCGGCGGTCGTTGCCAACCGTGGTCGATCGCGGCCTGGGTCTGCTGGAGATCATTCTGCCCCGCGGCGGTTCCGAGGGCGGCGACTCCGGACTGTCCGGCCAGCGGGACGCCTCCGGGTTCTGGTTCCCCTCCCGCTATCGGATGCCGGGCGATATCTTCACCCCGGAGCAGCGGCGCATGCAAGACAAGCAGCGCGTCGTGCAGCGCCGCCGGCACGTGGCGAGGCCGCCGGCACCGTCGCACGCCAGCGACGGACTGGTTCCGGACGCCACTCCATCCGTGCCGCACGCCCCTCCAGACGCCACGGCTCCGGCCGGGGCGATCGCCGACGATCGCGCCGGGTCGGATCTGGCGGTGCCGATGCCACCGGCTCTCAACGAGTCCGCCACCCGCTCCTCCTCTCGTGGGCCGCAGGGTTCAACCTCCCCGCCGCCCGATCACCCATCCCCCACCACCCGCAGCTCCACCGCCGCCGACACCCGCGCCCCCGAATCCCTCCGCCGCGAAGGCTGAGGGGATGGCGCGCTGAAAGCTCCGCGGTGCCCGTGGGCGGCCCGGAGTGGGGTTGGCGGGGACGCGGTCGTTGCGCCCGGATCGGCTGGAGAACGCCGACAGGCGCAACGCCGCTCGTCGCTCCCGCGCCCGG
>JAGYID010000050.1 GCA_018606725.1 Acidobacteriota bacterium | reverse complement strand
GTATTCGACATACGTTGATGGGCCCGAGCCGCGAGGACGCCCGTCAGGGCGGCCATATCCGCGGTCGCAGCAGAAGACCGGTGAGAAATCCGGGCTAGGATCCTGTCCGAGTATTGGGCTGGTGTTGGAGAGCGGCAGGGGAGCGGTCTGAAGCCTATGACAGGCGCCCCTTGCTCAACCGGCTGACAGGTTTCAGTTTCGGGCTGCGGGCTGAATCGGTTGGGAGATCGCTGCGAGTTGCTGCGCCTGGGGGAACAGCTCAAGCGCTTTTTGGATCTGGGGGTCGTACTCGGCGTGCACCTTCCAGGCCTCTTCGAAACCCCACAACGCCGAGAAGATCGATTCCTTAATCTCCGCCTTCAGCCGTTCGCGGTTTGCCTCGACATCGGCCGGAGTCCACTTCACTTTTCGCGTGTCCAGGAAGGACTGGAACTCCTGCAGCACCGCCGGCGTCACTTCGAATGATGGCTGGACCCCCTTGTGCCGGGCGTTGTAGTCGACGGCAAAGTGAAAGAAAAGCTGGCCGCCTTCGAGTTGGACGATGAACTCAGACACCGGGTCGGGCACGATCACGTCGGGACGGATGCCGCCCCCTCCGAAGACCTTGCGTCCCCCATCGGTGCGGCGGATTTCCTTGGTATCCCCCGTCAGCTGGGCCTCGTCCTCGTCATGCGAAAAATAATCTTCGAGCGAATTGTAGTCGCGCTGGATGAGACGGCCGCTCGGGGTGAAATAGCGCGCCGTGGTCAGCGCCAGAGCGGCGTCCTGACTCAAGGGATAAACGGTCTGGACCAGGCCCTTGCCCCATGTCGTGGTGCCGACGATCAGGCCGCGGTCGTGATCCTGAATGGCGCCGGCGACGATCTCCGAAGCGCTGGCACTGTATTTGTCGACCAGCACGACCAGCGGCAGATCCCCCCGGTTCCCGGAGCCACCCGCCCGGTACTCCTGGTCCGAACCGCTGATCCGGCCGCGGGTGTAGACGATCATCTGATCCTTCCGGAGGAACCGGTCGGCGACTCGCACCGCCTGCTCCAGCAGCCCGCCCGGATTGCCCCGCAAGTCGACAATGAGCCGGACCATGCCCTGGCCCTGCAGGAGGTGGATTCTCTCCTCCAACTCCCGATCGGTCGTCCGGGTGAAGTTGGCGATCCTGATGTAGCCCGTGCCGGGGCGGATCATGAAGGCCTGCCGGATGCTGTTGGTCGGGATTTCGTCACGGGTGATGGTGAAGTGGAGCACCCCATCGTAACCGGGTCGGGTCACGGTGATCGTGACGCGCGTTCCCTTCGGCCCTTTCAGCCGGCGCAACGCCTCGTCGATCGACATGTCGAGAGTGTCGACCCCCTCGATTTGGGAGATCACGTCACCCGCCCGAATCCCGGCATTTGACGCAGGAGTCCCCTCGAGCGGCGAAATCACTGTCAGCGGCTTGTCGATCGACGGCTTGGAGATCACAATCCCGAGACCCGAGAAGCTGCCCTGCTGCTCCTCCATCATGTGCTTGTAGTCGTCCGGATCAAGGTAGTTCGAGTGCGGGTCCATGGTCCGCAGCATGCCGCGGATCGAGCCTTCGATCGCCGCCCGGGTGTCGACCGGTTCCGGAGAACGGGATTGGAGAAGGCTGAGCAGATGCGTGTATGTTCCGAGCTGCTCACCGGTGCGCTCGACCAGAGTCTCCGTCCGACCTCCGATCAACCCTCCGGCCAGACCCCCGGCGATTACGAAAACAACCCCCCCGAGGATCACTCTGTGGCGCACCCGGCTCTCCGCTGAAAACGTGGGCAAATTATAGTGTCCGTTCGTGGGGATGTAAAGGAAACGACCCGCCGAACGGCCCCCGGCGCAATCTTTCGCAGGAGCCGTGGTGGCGACCGCCTGCCGGTCACGCACCCGCCCCGAACCGCCGCGCCGTTGGTGCTAAGATGGACGCCCAGGCCGGCGTCCGGGGAGGCGGTGCGCGGCGCGCCGCCCATCGTCGTCGAGGCTCCCAGGCATGTTTGGTTCAATCGGCGGTCCGGAACTCATTCTCATTTTCGTGGTGGCGCTCCTGATCTTCGGGCCGCGCCGTCTCTCCGAGATCGGCCGTACTCTCGGCAAGGCGCTCGGGGAGTTCCGCCGGGCCACGTACGATCTGCGGAACACCCTCGACAGCGAAGTGGCCCGGGTGGAATCCGCGGAGAAACGCGAGCGCTTGCAGCAGGAGCAGGCCGAAGCCCCGGGTTCGGCACCGATCGCGATCGGGGTGCTCCCGCCGGACGGCGCAGCGAACGCCGGACAGGCGGGGTCGTCGGGGCGTCACGATGCCGCCCAGGCACCGGCGCCGGACAGCGCAGAGCGACGCGATCCGACAGTGGGTGATGCCGAAGAGCGCCGGGACATCGGGTGAATTGCCGACCATGAGCTTCCTGGAGCACCTCGAGGAGCTCCGGAAGCGACTGGTGCGGGCCATTCTCGCCGTCGCGATCGCCTTCGCCCTGGCGCTCAGCCACGCCAGGGACATCCTCGACTTCCTGCTGCAGCCGCTGCGGCCGTTCCTCGGTGCGACGCGCCCGGTCTTCATGGACTTGACCGAGCCGTTCCTGCTCTACATGAAGGTGGCATTCCTCGCGTCGTTGTTCATGGCGGCGCCGGTCATTCTTTACCAAGCATGGGCGTTCATCGCTCCGGGACTCTACCCGCGGGAAAGACGGTATGCCCTGCCGTTCGTCCTGTTCGCCACCGTGTTCTTCATGGGCGGCGGGGCATTTGGCTACTACGTCGGCTTCCCGCTGGCGGCGCGCTTCCTGCTCGGAATCGCCGGAGACTTCCAGCCGGCGCTGCGGATCAGCAGCCTGTTCAGCTTTGAGAGCAAGATCATCCTCGGGCTGGGCCTGGTGTTCGAGCTGCCGACGGTGATCTACTTCCTGGCCCGGATTGGTCTGGTGACCGCGGGATTTCTCTGGCACCACTTCAAGTACGCGGTGCTGATCATCTTCATCATCGCCGCCGTCATCACGCCCACGCCCGACGTTGTCACCCAGTGCGTCTTTGCCGCCCCGATGATCGTCCTGTACCTCATCGGCATCCTGGTCGCGCACGTGTTCGGCCGACAGCGGCTCCCCGAACCCGTGCCGAGCGAGAACTGAGCCGGGCGGGCGGTGAGGGTCATCGCGCACGACCTGCCGCCCGGCTACGGGGCGATCCGTTCCGCCGGTGGCGCATGGGTCGGACGCCTCGACTGCCTCGCCTCGCTGGGGGCGGGGCAGGCCGACTTCCTCCTGACGCTCCCCGGCGGGCCGGCGAAGACGCCGGGCGAGGGACGAGGGCCGGTAAGCCGCTTTATCCTCGGTGAGGTTGCTGCGATCGGCAAACGCTCCCGCCACGGGGGCGCCGCCAGGATCCTCGGCGGAATCTTCATCGGCCGCCGCCGCGGGCTCGACCAGATCGAGGCGGCCGAGCGGCTGCGTCGCGCCGGCGTCGCGACGCCCGCCATCCTAGCCGTCGGCTTCAGGGCCGCCGGTCCGCTCGTGTGCGCCCAGGCGGTCGTTGCCGAGGAGGTGAGTTGTGCCCCCAATCTCCTGGCGCTGGCGCGGAGCGGCACCAGGGCACGACGCGATCTGCTGCGTGCGGCCGGCGAGGCCGTCCGTCGAATGCACGACGCCGGTTTCCGGCACGCCGACCTGAATGTCGCCAACCTCCTGCGGGTGGACGAGCCTGGAGGTCCGCGGATCTACATCGTGGATCTCGAGAAGGGGTTCTTCCGGGTTCGGTTGAGCGCATCGGCACGAGCGGCCGACATCGCGCGGCTGTTGCGCTCCTACCTCAAATGGATCGCCGGCACCGAGCCCCTGTCCGCCCGGCAGGAACTTCGCTTCCTGGTCGCCTACTGCCGCACCGATGGCGCCCTGCTCCGTAACATGCATGGGCGTCTGCAGCGCTACCGGCGTACCAGCCTCCGGTTGCGCCGGTGGCTCGGCAGCCCGAATCGGCGGGCATCAACCGGTGGATCGCAGTAGAGCCAGGGCCGCATTGCCGACTTCGTCGATGTCGATCTCTTCCAGGCAGAAGGGCTTGCCCGAAGGCGCGGGCGGGCATTCCCTGAAGAAGTCCTGCCGGCACGGTGAGCAGGGGTAATCCTTCGAAAGGGTGACGATCGGAACGCCGGGCCGGGCGCGCGGCGCGGTCTTGCGCGGGTCGCCGGGGCCGAACAGGCCGAGGGTGGGCACCCCGACGGCAGCGGCCAGGTGCATGGGCCCCGAGTCGTTGCCGACGAACAGCCGGCACTTCTCGAGGAGCGCCGCCGTGATGCGGATTGATGTTGGAGGGTTGGGCGCGAGGACGCGATCCGCCGCGACCGCCCGCGCAATGGCCGCCACGAGCTCCTGATCCCCGGGGCCGCCCAAAAGCAGGAGCCGGGCTCCGGCCTCATGACAAAGGAGCGCGGCCAGTCCTGCGAAGCGCTGGGCGTGCCAGGCGCGACCGGGCTTTGAGGCTCCCGGGTGGAGGGCGACGATCGGCCCGCCATCCAGCCAGGCGGCTGGCAGCAATGCCGTGGCCTGATGGCGCGTCGCGCCGTCGAGGTGGAAGAACGGCACCGGGTCCTCGACCCGGCAGCCGATCGCCCGTGCCAGTCCGAGGAACGCGTCGACGTGGTGCATTGACACCGGGGGGGGCGGCAGCGCGTGCGTCAGGAGGGCGCTCCGGAAGTCGGTGGCGTACCCCACGCGAATCCGGACGCGGCCCAGGAAGGCGAGCGCGGCGGCTTCGAACGCCTTCTGGAACAGCACCCCCAGGTCAAATCGCCGCCGGCGCAACTCGGCGGCCAGCCGCACGCTGTCGGTGAGCCGGTGGCGGCGGCCACCGTCGTCGTACTCGATCAGGTCGTCGAAGCACGGGTTCCCCTGCAGCGTTTCGAGGACCCAGCGCTTCGCCAGGATGGCAATGCGGGCGTCGGGGAACCGGCCGCGGATGGCCCGTACCGCCGGGGAGATCATGACGACATCGCCAATCCAGTTGTTGGCCCGAATCAGGATCCTGCCGATCCCGCGGGGGTCGAGGTCGATCACCGCGCGGCCCCCGGCGAGGCGGGCAGATCGGAGCGGTGCATCCGGAAGACGGCCGTCGGATCGGGTCGCGGCGCGGCGGCGGTCAGAAGCGCCCGGGCGGCGTCCAGCACGGCTTCGGGTGCGACATCGGCTGTGGAGCCGCCGTTGCGGAGCGTGACGGCTCGCCGGCCGAGGGGGGCGTTGAGCGCCGGGTCGGTCGGCCCGAACAGAGCGATGACGGGGCAGCCGACCGCCCAGGCGAGATGCATCGGCCCGGTGTCGGCGCCGACGAAGAGATCCGCTCTGCGCAGCACCGAGGCCAGCAGTCGGAGCCCCATCGGCGGCAGCAGCCGGGCGCCGTGGCCCGCCTCAAGGACGATGGCGCGCGCCATCTCCTCCTCGCCCGGCCCCCAGGCGATCGCGGGAATGACGCCGAGCGTGCGCTCCATCAGGGCGGCGAGACGGGCATAGTGGCCGGGGGGCCAGCGCTTGTGTCTCTGGCGGTGGCTGGTTCCAGCGGAAAGCACCACGACAGGCCGGCCGCCGTTGCGCAGTTCCCCGATGATCCGGTCGGCCTCCGCCTGCTCCTCCGCCCGCTCCGGCAAGAGGATCGTGACCTCGTCTCCGTCGCCCCCGAGCGCGGCCGCAAACTGGAGGTTGCGTGTCACCCGGTTCATCCGCGTCTTCGGCAGGCGCACCCACTCGTTGGTGAACATCCAGCTGGCCTCGCGGCTGTGACCGGGGGCGAAGCCGACCCGACGGCGTGCCCCCGAAAGCAGCGCGAGGAGGCCGCTCTTGACGCTGCCCTGGAAGTCGGCTGCGATGGTGAACCGGCCTGAGCGCAGGTGACGAAGCAGCGCAGCGAGCGCCCGGGCGGCCCGCAGCGGGTGCACCAGGACCTCCCGCAGCTCGCGCCGGGGGAAGCGGATGACCTCATCGATGTCCGGGTGACCGATCAGGAGGTCGCGCGACAGGTCCTCGACGACCCACGCGATTGGGACGTCGGGAAAGGCTCCCCGGATCCAGCGCACGGCCGGCAGGGTGCGGATGACATCACCGACGGCACCAAGCCGGATCACGAGCAGGCGATCGGAGGGTTGCAGGGATGAGGGCATGAGTCGCTCGGGGCGGCATCTTACAACCGGCCCGGTCGGGGCGCAACGCGGGGGTTCGATTGACAACGTTTTTCGCGGGGTGTTATAAGGTCCATCGGTGACGGGGCGTCCATGCCGATCGATCCCGAACTTCTCGAAATGCTCGCCTGCCCGATCTGCAAGACCGAGGTCCGCCCGACGACGGACGGCGCCGCGCTCGTCTGCCGTTCCTGCCGGAGACGTTATCCGGTGGTCGACGACATCCCCATCCTGCTGGTCGAGGAAGCGACGCTCGAGACCGAGGAACGGCCCTGAAGTCGACCCCGACACTGTCCCTACCGCCTGACCCGGGCCGCGCCGCAGCGATCGCGACGCGATTCGACGGCGCCGTGCTTCTGGTGATCGGCGATCTGATGATCGACCGATTCGTCTGGGGAGAAGTCACCCGGATTTCGCCGGAGGCGCCGGTGCCGATCGTGCGGCAATCGCGCGAAAGCTCCTGCCTCGGCGGTGCCGGCAATGTCGCTCGCAACCTGGCGGCGCTCGGGGCGCATCCCGTGCCGATCGGCCTGCGCGGCGACGACCGCGATGGGGAGCTCCTCGAAGAGATGCTGCGCGATGGCGGCCTGTCGACCGACGGTATCGTCCCGGTGGCGGCTCGGCCCACGACGGTCAAGACGCGGATCATCGCCCGCCATCAGCAGGTGGTCCGCGTCGACCGGGAGAGCGACGATCCGCCCCTCCCGGCGATCGACCGGGAACTCGAGCGGCGCACCCGATTGCTTCTGGACAGGGCGCAGGCCCTGATCGTCTCCGACTACGACAAGGGGGCGATCTCGCGCGGCCTGCTCGAGGCGATCCTGCCCGAGGCGGCACGCCGCAATCTGCCTGTGGTGATCGATCCGAAGGTCCGCCTGTTCCAGTATTACCGACCGGCCACGGTCGTCACGCCGAACGCCCGCGAGGCGATGGAGGCGGCCGGACACCCGGCGCGGTCCAGCGAAGATTTCGAAGCAGTCGGCCGCCGACTGCTGGAGATGCTCGGGAGCCCCTACCTTCTCCTGACCCTCGGTGAGCGCGGCATGCTGCTGCAGCGTCGCGGCGGCCCCTCGCTCACGATTCCGGCCGCGGCGCGGGAGGTGTTCGATGTCACCGGGGCGGGGGACACGGTGGTCGCCACGCTGGCCCTTGCCTTGGTTGCGGGGGCGACCATGGAGGAAGCGGCTGTGCTCGCGAATCGCGCTGCCGGGATCGTCGTCGGCAAGCTTGGGACCGCGACGGTGAGCCGGGAGGAGTTACTGGAGGCCGTGGAATCCTAGGATCTCGAAGAGCCTGCCCGCTCAGCCGCGAACTGCGACCCGGCGGACCATCCCCAGGGTGAGCAATGCCCAGAGCAGCCGGCAGATGGCGAAATCGTCGATCGTCGACACCCGGCAGAGTTCGCGCAACGGCGTCGGTCGCTCGCAGTGGGAGAGCAGGGTCCACTCCTCCAGGGACAGACTCAGCTCTTTGCTGACGTTGTCCATCCCTGTCGTCTGGTACTCGACATCCAGCCCGCCGATCGCTTCCCAGATCCTCTCCCAGCTTTCGATGCGGCGGATCCCCTCCAGTATCAGATTGCTGGCGCTCAGCTTCAGCGTGATGACCTCTTCGCTCGGCAGCGGCCCGGGGGCGTACCGGTAACGCCCGCGAGTCCACTGGAACAGACTGCAGATGATGTTCTTGACCTGGGCCATGACGCCTTCGACCAGATCGTGAGGCTGGATGAATCCCATTTCCACGAGAGTCGTGCCCAGCCGCTTCTTGTCGCGCAGGGAGCGGTCGAGGGCGTTCATCAGGTCCTCGAGGCCGACCTTCCCCGCCTTGAAGAAGATCTGGCCAATCCGGTCGTCACGGTCGTTGGAGGTTGCGAACACCGGGCGGCCGGCCTGGATGTAGATCGACTTCTCGATCGCCTCGCCGCTCAGAGAGAGGACGCCTGTCTCCTTGCGGCGGAGGACCGAGTAGATCAGCCCCGGGAGGGTGGTGGTTGAGAGAACGCCTTCGCGGATCGTCGTTTGCGCCGGCATCGTTGGCCCCGGGTACGGTAGGGGCCGGGGCCGGGTTTGTCAAGGAGGCACTGCGTTGGAGATGTTTTGCCTTGTCTCGCGCAACTCTTTGCCGGATAATAGCTTGCCGTGGTGCTGCACATGTGCAGCGGGGCTATTACAATATTTGGTTGACGCATCTTTCCCCTCACGGCACCATTGCCGCAACTGGCGCTTCCCCGTACCTTTAGGCGACCTTGTCACGAGCGCCGGGATGACGCGAGATCGAATCGGCACTGCCGGGGGATGACGATGGAACAGGAGCTGCGGGGCAGCATGCGATTGGGCAGTTACCTCCGACGACTGCGCGTCGGCTATGGCCTGTCGCTGCGCCGGGTCGAGGACAAGGCCAAGACCGGGGGCGGGGAAATCGACAATTCCCAGTTGTCGCGCTACGAGCGCGGCAAGTGCTACCCATCCTTCGACAAGCTCTGCCTGCTCGCCAACATCTTTAATGTCCCGATCCAGAATTTCTCCGATGTTCTCGATCTGGAGCGGGTCGCGCCGTTCGAGCCTGACGCGGGGGCGGGCGTCGAACAACTGAAAGCGGATGCCAACCGTGACTGGGAGCAGGGGAACTTCGGACGGGCCTACGCGGTGTACGAGACCATTCTCACTCGATTGGAGGAGGGCCTTCAGGGTGAGGTCGCCTACGATCAGGTGGCGCGAGCCCGATTCAACGTGGCCCGCACGCTCCTGCGCATGGGGAAAATCAGCCTCGCCGAGTCGGAGTTGCGGCTGATTCTCAGACGCCACCGGGACATCACCCCAGAGACGACGGCCCTAGTCCTGCTCGTCCTGGCCGACGCCCACGACGAGAAGGGCGACAAGTATCTGGCGATTCTGGAAGCGGAGAAATCGCTCGCCATCGCTCGCGAGATCGGCCACGCCGAGTATCAGGGGTACGCTTTGCACCGGGTGGCGCGCACACAATTCGAGCAGGGGGACTACGCCCAGGCGCTGGAAAATTTCCGCGCCGCTCGGGAGCTTCTGGAAGGCAAGGCCACCCGTCACGACCTGACTCTCATCCGGACGACGGTCGGTTTCTGTCAGGTCATGCTGGGCAAGGTCGACCGCGGTGTGCGCGAACTCAAAGAGGCGTTGCAGACCAGCTCGCAGGATGGGTTCCGCCGCTGCTCGGCCACGGCGCTGCTCTACCTCGGGCAGGCACATCAGCTGAAGGGCGAGGAGCGAAGAGCGCGGGACTACTTCGAAGAGGCCGAGTTGATGGCGCATGGCGGCGAGGAGCGGTATGTGGATATACTGTTCCAGACCGCCTACCACATGTGGGACATGGCCCGTGCAGCGCAGAACCAGGTGCAGGAGAAGGTGTACTTCGGCCGTTTGAAGTTCCTGCGCTCGCAGCTCGACCGCCATTTCCTCGAGGTGGAGAAGTTTGACCAGTTCATCGAACTGGGAAAGGGCAGGTGACCCGATGGACAGGAAACGCTACGGTCCCGTTCTGGTTTCCGTCCTTGCCCTGCTGCTCCCCGCCGGTCTGACGCAGGCGGAGGTATCCGTCGAGCTCGGTCAGGCAGGGACTGTCAAGCACACGTTCTTCATCAGCCAGCAGCGCGCCGGCACCACACTCTACTGGACGCAGGTTCGTGCGCGGGTGCCCCAGGCGCAGCTCCTGAATCCGCTGGGGGACGTCCGCGGCGATTCGAAGCCGTTCGTTCGCGTCCACCCTGTGACCGGCGCCCCGTGGGTCGTGTGGTCGGTGAACATCGATGGCGTGAAGCGGGTCGGCATCGCCGAGTGGACTGGGAAAAGCTGGACCTCACCGCGCCTGGTCACTGCCGGGAACCCGTTCGGCTGGGACGAACTCGACCCGACGATCGCTTTCGACGACCTCGGCACGCCATTCATCGTCTGGTGGCGCGCCGAGCAGACGCCGCGGGTCTACTTCAGCACCATGGTCGGCGGCACCCAGACGCCACCACTGGCGATCGGCGCCGAGGACGTTGCGGGGAAATACCCCAGAATCTCCGTTCGTGGCTCGACCGCGATGATCCGCTACAAGACTCCTGCGGGGCCGGCGACCGCCATTTATGATGCGTCGATCCTCCTCGAGAGCGCTGCGAACCTGATGGATAGCCCCATTCCGCCCGGCTTCAAGCCGCCGTCGGATGGCGGGCCCGGTGACAACCAGGGCAATGGCCCCCGCGGTGGACCGATCCGCTAGCTGGCGCCGTACAACCTCAGCGACATCCGAAGGCCCGGCCCGACCACCGGCCGGGTCTTGTCGCGTTTCCCCACCGGGGCGCCCAAACTGCCCCGCAGCGACACCGACACGGGGGCTGAGCTTCACGGCGAGCGACTCTCAGACTCTGCTGCGCGGCTCGCCGGCGAAGGGGCCGGCGGGGGAGACCGGCGCCGGGGATTCCGGGCGCGCGAGGCGGAGGCGCAGGGCGTCGGCCTCTTCCTCGAGGCGCTCGAGCTGACGGCGCAGCTGGCGGTTGGCAAAGCGGATCTTGATGCCGTCGATGACGCCGATCGCGCAGGCGAAGGCGGTGCCAAACACCGCCGCCGCGGCGATCGCCGCCCCCAGAGGCACTGGTCCGACTTGCCAGAGGAGCAGGTTGACGGTCACCGCGCCCTCGTTGTACACGCCGACAACCACGAGAACGATGAAGAACACGAATCCCAGGATCGCAACCAGGACGTTCATCGTGTCCTCCGCCGGCCACCCCTGGGCCGGGCCCGCCTGCCATCCGTTTGCTTTCCGGGGAGGGTCCCGAACCACGACATCACCAGTCCCCACTTGCCCTGCGCCTTGAGGATCGCGTCGATGACTTCCCGGACGGCGCCCCGTCCGCCGGGCGCTTCGGTCACGAATCGCGCCGCGCGCAGGACTTCGGGGCGGGCATCGGCCACCGTGACCGGCATCCCGGCGCGCCCCAGGACCGGCAGGTCGACGAGGTCGTCACCGATGTAACACACCTGCGCGTCCCGCAGCTGCAGCCGGCGCAGAATCCGCTCATAGGCCGTCAGTTTGTCTCGCACTCGCAGGTGGACCTCATCCATGCCGAGCTCGCCCGCGCGCCTGACCACGGCGGCGGAGGTCCGGCCGGAGATCAGACCGGTCCGCAGCCCGGCCCGCCGCGCCAGCCAGAGGCCGACGCCATCGCGGGCGTCGAAGGTCTTGCTCTCCAGGTGACCCTCGGTGAATGCGATGCTGCCGTCGGTCATCACGCCGTCCACATCGAGCAGGACGAGCGCGATCCGGCGGGCGCGTGGTACGAGCGCGACCCTGCATCTCATCGCGCCTGCCCTCGAGAGCCACGTCCTGGACGGGTCAAGAGCGCCCCTAGAAAAGCTGCGTACGCCAAAGGTCGTGGATGTGCAGGACGCCTTCGACGCGCCGCGCCGCGTCCAATACGACCAGCGAGGTGATCTTCCTGGCCTCGAGCAGGTTGAGCGCCGCCGCCGCCAGCTCGTCCCGTCCGATGGTGACCGGCTCGCGACTCATGGCGCCGTCGACGGTCATCGACAGGATGTTCTCGCCACGTCCGAGCACGCGCCGCAGGTCGCCGTCGGTGATCACTCCGGCGAGCACACCGTCGGCGTCAACGACGCAGGTCATGCCGAGCCGCTTCTCGCTCATGGCACGGATGGCGTCGCGCATCGGCGAACCGCTCCTGACCACCGGCAGGGACGCCCCCGCATGCATGAGATGTCCGACCGTCACCACCTGCTTCCCGAGGTTGCCCCCGGGGTGGTAGCGCGCGAAGTCCTGCAGCGTGAAGCCCCGACGCTCGAGGAGCGCCATGGCCAGCGCATCGCCCATGGCGAGCGCCGCCGTGGTGCTGGCGGTCGGCACCAGACCGATGGGGGAGGCTTCGGATTCGACGCGCACGTCGAGAGCGATGTGCGAGTGCCGGGCAAGGGTGGAGCGCAGGTTCCCCGTCAGCGAAATCAGCGGCACGGCCAGCCGTTTCAGCAGCTCCAGGAGCCGCACCAGCTCCTCGGTTTCCCCGCTCTGGGAGATCGCCAGGACGACGTCACCCGGCACGACCATGCCGATATCACCGTGCACCGCCTCGGCCGGGTGCAGAAACAGCGACGGCGTCCCGGTGCTCGACAGGGTGGCGGCGATCTTGGCGCCGATGAGCCCCGACTTGCCCATGCCGGTGACCACGACGCGGCCCTCGCAGCTGCGCAGGGTTTCGACTGCCCGATCGAAGGTCTCGTCCAAGCGGGGTATGAGGTCGAGGATGGCGCGCGCCTCGAGGTCGAGGACCCGGCGGGCGATTTCCTTCGGCATCAGGCGCTCCTCTCGGACATCAGGTTCTCTGGACCGGTCTCATGCCCGCCTCGCGAGCCCGTCGATCGCCAGCACGGCCCGCAGCGTCCGCTCCACCTCGCCGAGCGGCAGGGCATTCGGCCCATCGCTCCTGGCGGCCGACGGATTGTCGTGGACCTCGCAGAACAGGGCGTCGATCCCGACCGCGGCGGCGGCACGGGCCAGGAATGGAATGAAGACCGCTTCGCCTCCGGACGCGTCGCCACGCCCGCCGGGGAGCTGGACGGCGTGGGTTGCGTCCATCACGACGGGGAAGCCGAACCCCCGCATGATGACGAGCGAGCGGTAGTCGACGACCAGGTTGCCGTAGCCGAAGGAGCTGCCGCGCTCGGTGAGCAGGATGTTGTCGTTGCCCGCCGAACGGATCTTGTCGATGCCGTGCCGCATGTCCCACGGCGCCAGAAACTGACCCTTCTTGATGTTGACCGTCCGCCGCGTGCTGCCGGCGGCCACCAGCAGATCGGTCTGCCGGCACAGGAACGCCGGGATCTGCAGCACATCGAGAACCTCGGCGGCGATCTCCGCCTGCGCCGGCTCGTGGATGTCCGACAGCACGGGCACCCCGCATGTCTCCTTCACCGCATTCAGGATACGCAAACCCTCGCGCAGCCCCGGGCCGCGAAACGAGGTCACCGACGTCCGGTTGGCCTTGTCGAACGAGGCCTTGAAGATGAACGGGACGCCGACCCGGGCGGTGATCTCCTTCAGGGAGCGGGCCATGCGCAGGACGTGCTCCGCGCTCTCGATGACGCACGGGCCGGCGATGAACGCCAGAGGCGCGCCGCCGCCGATCGTGAGGTCCGGCGTCACCTCCACGGCGCGCCCGGCGCTCCGCGGGGGCTCAGCGCTGCGACGGCCGGTTTCGCTTGCAGGCACCGACGAAACTCCTGAACAGTGGATGCGGCTGCATCGGCTTCGATTTGAATTCGGGATGGAACTGGCAGGAGAGGAAGTAAGGGTGATCGGGGATCTCGATGATCTCCACGAAGCGCCGGTCGGGCGTTTCCCCCGACACGCGCAGCCCTCGCTTGGTCATGTCCTCGAGATAGGTCCGGTTCACTTCGTAGCGGTGCCGGTGGCGCTCGCTGATCTCGGTGCGATCGTACGCCTTGTGGGCGAAACTGTCCCTCTCGATGACGCACGGCCACTTGCCGAGTCGCATGTTGCCGCCCATCTTCTCGACACCGACGAGCTCGCGCAGCTTGTAAATCACCGGGTGTGGCGTGGACGGATTGAATTCCGCCGAGTCGGCCTCCTTGAGGCCGCACACGTTGCGGGCGAACTCGATGATGGCGCACTGCAGGCCGAGACAGATTCCGAAGAAGGGGACGCGCCGCTCGCGCGCGTAGCGGATCGCCTCAAGCATGCCGCCGACGCCGCGGATCCCGAACCCTCCCGGGACGAGGATGCCGTGGCACGGGGCGATCGCCGCCTCGAGCTCGCCGTCGCTGACGTTGTCGGCCTCGATCCAGTGCAGCCGGACCCGCACGTCGTTGGCGATGCCGCCATGGGTCAGCGCTTCATTGAGGCTCTTGTAGGAGTCCCCGTAGGTGACGTACTTGCCGACGATGCCGACGACCACCTCGCCGTCCGCCGGCTTCTTGACCTTGTCCACCATCTGCACCCAGTCATCCATGTGCTTGTCGCGGTAGGGCAGATCAAGCAGCTTCAGCAGGATGGCGTCGAGACCCTCGCGACCGAGCACCAGCGGCACCTCGTAGATGGTCTCGACGTCCTTGGCGGTGATCACCGCATCCTCCGGCAAATTGCAGAACAGGGCGATCTTCTTCTTGATCTCCTTGGGCAGAAAGCGATCCGTCCGGCACAGCAGGACGTCGGGCTGGATGCCGATGCTGCGCAGATCGCGGACCGAATGCTGGGTCGGCTTGGTCTTCAGCTCGCCGGCGGCGCCGATATACGGCACCAGCGTGAGATGAACGAACACCGCGTCGCTGCGGCCTGCCTCCAGGCGGAACTGGCGGATCGCCTCCAGGAACGGCAGCGACTCGATGTCACCGACGGTCCCGCCGATCTCGACGATCTGGATGTCGACTCCCTTGGAGACCCGCCGGATCGATTCCTTGATCTCGTCGGTGACGTGGGGGATCACCTGGACGGTCCCGCCCAGGTAATCGCCGCGGCGCTCCTTGGCGATCACCTGTTCGTAGATCCGCCCGCTGGTGAAGTTGTGGTCGCGGGTGCACACCGTCGAGGTGAAGCGCTCGTAGTGCCCCAGGTCGAGGTCGGTCTCGACCCCGTCCTCGGTGACGTAGACCTCGCCGTGCTGGTAGGGGCTCATCGTGCCCGGATCGACGTTCAGATACGGATCGAGCTTCTGCAGCGTGACGGTGAAGCCGCGCGCCTCCATGAGCCGGCCGATGGATGCGGCCGCCAGCCCCTTGCCCAGGGATGAGACCACGCCGCCGGTGATGAAGATGTATTTGGTCGGCACCCTGTCCTCCTCAACCGCGCGTCAGCGCCCGCTCCACGGCCGCGACGTCTTCCGGCCGGTCGACTCCGAGATAGCGTCCCCGGGCCGGCAGGACGCGGATCGTCCGGCCCCGCTCCAGGGCGCGCAATTGCTCGAGGCACTCGATTCGCTCGAGTGGCGACGGGCTCCAGGTGGCGAACTCCCGCAGGAACGCCGCCCGATAGGCATAGAGGCCGACGTGCCGTCGCCAGCGGGCGCCGCCACCGCCATCGCGCCGCGTCGCCTCCGGGTCCCTCGGACAGGGGACGAGGCTGCGCGAGAAATAGAGGGCGCGCCCGGCCTCATCGCACACGACCTTGACGATGTCCGGATCGCGGGCAGTCTCCTCGTTCTCGAGCGGCTCCCAGAGTGTCGCCATGTCGCAGTCCGCCTCGTCCTCGATCGCCTGCACGAGCCCGTCGACGTCGGCCGCGTCCAGCATCGGTTCATCGCCCTGAATATTGACATAGCAGTCGGCCGCGATCGCCGCTGCCACCTCCGCCAGCCGATCGGTGCCGGACGGATGGCTCGGCGAGGTCATGATCGCCTCGCCGCCGAACGCCGAGACCGCCGCCGCGATGCGCGCGTCATCCGTCGCCACCATCAGACGCCCGAGCCTCCGCGCGGCGCGGGCGCGCTCGTAGACCCTTTCCACCAGGGTCTTGCCGCCGATGAGAGCGAGAGGTTTGCCGGGGAAGCGGGTCGAGCCGTAGCGGGCGGGGATCACGCCGACGGCGTGCATGGCTTGCCGAGTGAAGTGAGCACCATGGCATCTTAGCCCACGCCGATCCGGCGTGTCAAAAGAGGCCGGCGTGCCTCACGCGCCCCGTCGGACGCGCGATTCCGCTGGACAGATCGCCGACGGGTGCTAATATTACGCCATGCGCCGCCCGGCGCGACGCCATGATTCCACCGCGACAGACCGCGGCTCGATCGGGAGGACACGGCGATGGCGGGTGAAGTCGAAAAACAACTCGAGTCCCTCGGCTGGCATCTCCCCGAGGTCGGCAAACCTCAGGGCTACGTCCAGAGCGTGCGCAGCGGCAGTCTGCTCTTCGTCTCCGGCAAATTCCCGAAGGAGAACGGCAAGCTGAAGCACCTCGGGAAGATCGGCCGCGAGGTCACCCTCGAGCAGGGTGAAGAGGCGGCGCGTCTCGCCGCGCTCGGCGTGCTGGCCACCACCAAGCAGGCGGTCGAGGATCTCGATCGGGTGCGGCGCGTTGTGCAGGTCGTCGGCTACCTGGCGATCGCCCCGGGGTTCGACGCGTTTCCCGTCCTCGATGCCGCCTCCGAGGTGTTCGTCAAGGTGTACGGCGAGCGCGGCAAACACACCCGCCTGGTGGTGGGCGTCGCCGAGCTGCCGCAAAACGCCTGCCTCGAGCTGCAGGCAATCCTGGAAGTCGAATAGAGATCCTCCTTGAACCTGCCGTTTACAACTCACGTCCTGATCTGTACCGGCCCCCGCTGCGGCGGTGAGCGCCAGTCGCAGCGGGTCCGCCAGGAATTCCGGCGCGAGTTCGTGCGCCAGGCGGTGCCGGCCTCGGTCAAGGACACCGAGTGCATCTGTTTCGGACTCTGCACGCACGGCCCCAATGTCATCGTCTACCCGCAGGGCGTCGTCTACAGCGGCGTGCGCCCCAAGGATGTGGCCGAGATTGTCCGCGAACACCTGGTCGGGGGCCGCATCGTCGAACGTCTCCTCCTGAAGAAGAAGCCGGCGCCCGCCGAGACCGGCGAAGTCACCACCGACGATCTATTCCCCGACTGACCGTCGATTGCGGGCACCCTCCGTTCTATAATCACCGGACCATGACTCAGCCCGCCGCGACAGCGGACTGCAGCACCGCCCTGGTGGACCGCTTCGGACGTGTCGTCAGGAGCCTGCGGCTCTCCGTCACCGACCGGTGCAACCTGCGCTGCGTCTACTGCATGCCGGAAGGGCCCATCCGCTGGTTCCCCAAGAGTCGCATCCTGAGCTTCGAGGAGCTGGCCCGTCTCGCTTCGATCCTCGCCGGTCTCGGAGTCCGCGAGCTGCGCCTGACCGGAGGCGAGCCGCTGTTGCGTCGCGACCTTCCGACCCTGGCGGGGATGCTGGCGGGGATCGACGGCATCGAAGAGCTGGCGGTGACCACGAACGGATTGCTGCTGGAGGATCTGGCGGCACCGCTGGTGGAGGCCGGCGTGCAGCGATTCAACATCCACCTCGACGCCCTGACGGCAGGGGCCTTCCGCGCCGCCAGCCGCCGCGATGGGCTCGATCGGGTGCTCGCCGGCATCGCCGCGGTCGAGCAGCTGGGGGCCACCCCGATCAAGCTCAACGCCGTGATCGTGCGCGGCATCAACGAAGACGCCGTCCTGCCGCTCGCCGAGCTCGCCCTGCGACACAACTACCACGTCCGGTTCATCGAGCTGATGCCGCTCGGAGGGGGCGAGCCGTTCGAGGTGGAGAAACTGGTGCCCGGTCGCGAGATCCGCGCGCGGATCGAGTCGTTCCACCGGCTGACGCCGATCGGACGCGAACGGCCATCGAGCCCGGCGACCGTCTTCCGCATCGACGGCGGGGCGGGGAATATCGGGTTCATCAATCCGGTGACCGAGCCTTTCTGCGGCGATTGCGACCGGATCCGGCTGACCGCCGATGGCAAGGTGCGCACCTGCCTGTTCGCCCGGGCCGAGACCGACCTGGCGGAACCGCTGCGCGGCGGGGCGCCGGATGGGGCGATCGCCGACCTGCTGCGCGCCGCCGTCGCCGGCAAGGAAGCCGGCGGCTGTCTCGAACTGCAGCGCTTCTACGACGACCGCCTGCCGCGCAAGATGTGGCAGATCGGCGGTTGACGAGGGCGCCCCGACAACCGTTCGGGTTGCGCCCGAGGCCGCGCCCGCCGCGGCCTGCGGCCCGGTCCCTTGTGCTATCCTCCGCCCGTCCGGAGGGAGCGTGTGTCGGCGGCGAGCGCGATAGCCACGGGATTTTTCACCTGCGCTGCGGCCGGGATCCTGGTGGCGCTGCTGATGGCGCCATTCAAGGATCTCGGCCGCTTCTTCTTCGGGCTGAACGCCGGCATCGCCTTCTGCGGACTTTCGCTGGTGGCGCCCTTGAGGGGCATTGCCGGCACCGGCGCGCCCGGCCCGATGCCAGGCGGCTCGTTGATCGACCGACTCGGGCGCGTCGCGCCCCTCGCCGCCCTGGCGCTGGTGGCCGCCTACCTCGTCGCGCTCTACCTGCCCCGGCGCCGGGAGCGGCGCGCGCTGCTGGCCGCCGGCGCCATCATCGCCCTTATCAGCACGGCGCTCGACGGCTGGAGCGCCGCCGCCGGGGGGCCCGCCTGGGCCTTCGCCGCCAGCGCCCTGTCGGCCGCCATCCTGCTCGGTTTCGTGATCGTCGCCCTGAACGTCGGTCACTGGTATCTCGTCCGCACCCGGCTGGCGACGGGGCCTCTGGTGCGCTTCGCTACGGCGCTGGCGATCGCTGTGGCGGCGCGCGCGCTGGTCCTCGTCGTCGCGCTGGCCGCACAAAGCGCCCACTCGGCGCTGGGCCCCGGAGGCTATTTTCAGGAGTTGGCGGTGACGCGCGGCTTCTTCTTCTGGCAGCGGATCTTCTTCGGAATCCTCGGGCCGGCGGCATTCTCCTGGATGATCTATCAGACGGCGCGCATCCGGTCGACGCAGTCGGCGACCGGCATCCTCTATATCGCCATCATCTTTGTCGTGATCGGCGAATTCCTGGCCCGCTACCTGACGGTGGCGGGCGCCGGCCCCCTGTGAAACCTGACGCGGAGGCCAGGAGCCGGTCCGGGTATTCGGCAGGGCGGCGCGTGATTCGCGGCGGGCCGAGCCTGGCGCTGGCATGCGACGCGTGCGACGCGGAGGTGCGGCAGCCGCTGGGTCCGGCGACGCACGACGTGACCTGCAGGGTCTGTGGCCGCGCCCACGCGTTGCAGGCATTCGAGACCCCTCCGGGATCGGCGCCGGTGGGCCGCTGCCTGCGCTGTGGCTGCGCCCGGCTCTATGTGCAGAAGGACTTCAATCGGCGGCTCGGTCTCTGGGTGTTCGCCGTCGCCGCGCTGCTCAGCGTGCCCACCTGGGGGTTGAGCCTGCTCGTCGCCACGCTGGTGGACCTGGCGCTGTATACCGTGCTCCCCGACGTGACGCTGTGCTACAACTGCGGCGCGCAGCACCGCGGCTTTCCACGGAACCCTGAACACGGCGCCTACGATCTGCACGTTGCGGAAGTCGTGGCACGCGGACCGCGCGCCGCCTGAGGATCATGATGCCCGATGACCCGCTCGACAAACCTTCCGCCACCAAGGCCGACCGCGGGATCGACCCCGAATCCGACGGTCGCAGCGATGCCAAGGTCGTCCTGCAATTCTTCCTGGTGCCCCTGTCGCTGGTGCTTGTCCTGGTGACGGTGTTCTTCGGCATGCAGATGCTGCGTCGTCGGGAGCCGGACCCGGTCGCCACGCTCCGGTCGCTGCAAAGCTATCAGGGGTTCATGGCGCGGTTCGTCGGCAATCCGAAACGCTGGCAGTCGGGGTACGACCTGTCGCTCCTGATGCGCGGCGAGGAGGCGCGCGATCTCGCCCGCCTGGTGCCCGACCTCGCCGGCGCGTTCCGCGAAGCCGGGGTGCGCGGCGACCTGCCGCTGCGTCGTTATCTGGCGCTGGCGCTCGGATACTCGCGGGATGCCGCGGCGGTGGCCGGCCTGCAGGATGGACTGCGCGATGCGGACTCGACCGTCCGGCTGTTCTCCGCCTGGGGGCTGATGAACGTCGCCGACGCGGGGTCGGCCCCGGCCCTGCGCGCCGCCGCCGGGGATCCGGACCCGGGTGTGCGCACGATGGTGGTCTTCGGGCTCGGGAGCCTCGGCGATCGCGAGGCGGCCCCGATCCTGCGCGCGGCCCTGGGTGATCCGGTACAGGACGTCCGCTGGAACGCCGCGCTCTCCCTGGCGCGCTTCGGTGACGCCGCCGCCGTTCCGTCGCTGCTGGAGCTGTTGGACGCGTCGGTGCTGGAGCTGCGGGGGACGCCGGAATCGGAGGGGGCCCGCGATCGCGCTCTCAACGCGGTACGCGGTCTGGCCCTCCTCCGCCCGCCGGAGGGACGCGCGCGTCTGTTGCAGTTGCGCGCCTCACCGATCGATCCGATCCTGACTCAGGCGGCGGATCTCGCGCTGCAGGCCTATGGTGCGCCCGCGGCGCCTCCTTGACAGGCATGCGCGAGGTCAATAGGATGATTTCGGATGCGCCCGGTCCGATTTCGTTGGGCCGTACATGATGGCCGGTCGCGGGCCGCGGGAGCGCAAAGGGAACGCCGATGGAGAGCCAGGTCCGCTACAATGACACGCTTCTGGATCACTACCGGAATCCCCGCAACGTCGGGGACATCCCGGACACCCCGGCGGTGGCCCAGGTCGGCGACGCGGGCACGGGCGATGTCCTGAAGCTCAGCCTGCTGATCGAAGAGGACATGGTGAAGGAGGCCCGGTTCAAGAGTTTCGGCTGCACGGCGGCGATCGCCGCCGGCAGCATGATCACGACGATGATCCGCGGCCGGTCCGTGGCCGAGGCGGCGCTGATCACCAACGCGGACGTCGCCCGGGCGCTCGGGGGTCTGCCGGACTCGAAACTGCATTGCTCGGTCCTCGCGGAGCAGGCGATTCGCGAGGCACTGCGACTGTACCGCGATTCCCGGACGACCAGGGCGAAGGAGATGTCGTGCCGGTGAAGGGGATGCCCGTGAGGCGGCCGCAGACGCCGGGGCTGTTGTCGACAACGTACCTGCCGTCGATCTTCAAGGGGATGTGGATCACGCTGCGGCACATATTCCGGCCAAAGGTCACCATGCAGTATCCCGAGGAGAAGTGGACCCTGCCGGACAACTACCGGGGTCTGCCCGTGCTGGTGAAGGACGATGACGGACGCACCAAGTGCGTCGCGTGCTTCCTCTGCGAGTATGTCTGCCCGCCCAAGGCGATCACCATCCAGGCGCGGGAGATCACCACCGGAGTGGAGAAAGGTCCGCGGACGTTCGACATCAACATGCTGCGCTGCATCATGTGCGGCTACTGCGAGGAGGTCTGCCCGGAGCAGGCGATCTTCCTGTCCAAGACCTACAACCTGGTCGGCGTCAGCCGGGAGCAGATGATCTTCGACAAGGAGAAGTTGCTCGAGATGGGCGGGGTCCGCCACGATCCGATCCGGAAGTGGGGTCGGCTTCTCGACCCGGTCGGCGCCGCCCGGGCCGCGGCGCCAGCGAGCGAGGCAGGACGATGAGCACAATGATTGATCCCCCCGGCGCGCGGGCCGGCGCGGAGGTCGCCGGGACAGAGGAGGACGAACAGTGGCTCATGACCACCCGTCTGGCCGATTACGTTGCCTGGGGGCGGAAGAACTCCCTCTGGCCGATGCCGATGGGTCTGGCGTGCTGTGCCATCGAGCTGATGGCGATGGTGGCGCCGCGCTACGACGTGTCGCGCTTCGGCGCCGAGGCGCTGCGCTTCTCCCCCCGGCAGTCGGACCTGATGATCGTCGCCGGGACGGTGGTCAAGAAGATGGCCCCGGCGGTGCGACGGATCTACGACCAGATGCCCGAGCCGAAATGGGTCATCGCCATGGGGGCGTGCGCCTCGACCGGCGGCATGTTCCGCTCCTACTCGGTGACCCAGGGGGTCGATGAGATCATCCCGGTCGATGTCTACATCCCGGGATGTCCGCCGCGCCCCGAAGCGCTGATCGAAGGGATCATGAAGGTTCAGGAGCTTGTGCAGGAGCGCGCCCGGGGGCGCAGAGGGGAGCCGCGCCGCGCCGCCACCGGCCGGTGAATCCGCCGATGTTCGATGCCAGCGAATCATTGAAGCGCGCCATCATCGACGAGATCGCCTCGCGCGGTCCGATCCCGTTCGCGCGCTTCATGGAGCTCTGCCTCTATCATCCCGAGTGGGGCTACTACAGCCGCGGTCTCGGAGGGGGCGGCGGGCGCGACTACCTGACCTCGAGCGGCGTGCACCGCGCCTACGGCGCCCTGCTGGCCCGGCAGGCGCAGGAGATGTGGCGTCGCGCCGGCCGCCCCGATCCGTTCCTGTTCGTGGAGTTCGGTCCGGGCGAAGGGCACTTCGCCGCCGATTTCGTGCGCGCCGCGGCACGCTCGGGCGCTTTCGCCTCCAGTCTGCGCTACCTGATGGTCGAGACCAGCCCCGCCTTGCAGGCGCGCCAGAAACAGCGCCTCGGGGGGCCGACCCCGATCCCGGTCTCCTGGTTGTCCGAACAGGAGCTCGATGCGCGGTCCGGATTCGCCGGCGTCCTGTTCGCCAACGAGGTGCTCGATGCGTTTCCGGTGCACCGCGTCGTCGGCACACCGGATGGACCGCGCGAGGTCCACGTCGCCGTCCGCGACGGACGTCTCGAGGAGGTCCTCCTGCCACTGTCGGGCGAAGCGCCGGCCCGCTTCATGGAGGAGGCGGGCATCGTCCCCATCGATGGCCAGGAGGTCGACCTCAACCTGGCCGCGCCCTGCTGGA
>JAGYID010000134.1 GCA_018606725.1 Acidobacteriota bacterium | reverse complement strand
GCCGCCGGCAATACGGTCGTCATCAAGCCGTCCAACGAGACGTCGCTGTCGACCCTGATGCTGGCGGAGGACCTGGCGATCTTCGGCAAGGGGGTCGTCAACATCGTCACCGGGTTCGGCACCGAGGTGGGCGATCCGCTGATCGTCCATCCCGAGACGGCCCTGGTCGCGTTCACCGGCAGCATCGCCACCGGCAAGGCGATCGCCCAGGCGGCCGCGCCGCATCTGAAGAAGCTCAACCTCGAGCTGGGGGGCAACGACCCGTTCATCGTCTGCGACGACGTCGACCTCGACATCGCGGCGCGCGGGGCGGTGTGGGCGGCGTTCCTGAACATGGGTCAGGTCTGCACCTCGGGCGAGCGCTTCTACGTGTTCGAGAAGGTCTACGACGAGTTCGTCAGGAAGTTCGTCGCCCACGCGAAGAAGCTCCGCCTCGGCAACCCGCTCGGCCCCGACATCGACTGCGGGCCGCTGATCCGCGAGGCGCACCGCAAGCAGATCGAGGCGAAGATCGCCGAGGCGGTGGAGCAGGGGGCGCGCGTCATGTGCGGGGGGCGCCGGCCGCCGCAGCTGAAGAAGGGCTTCTTCTTCGAGCCGACGGTGCTGACCAACGTGTCGCACGAGATGTCGATCATGCGCTCCGAGACCTTCGGCCCGATCGCGCCGATCATGCCGGTGAAGGGGATCGAGGAGGCGGTGCGGCTGGCCGACGACTCCGAGTACGGCCTGGGCGCGAACATCTACACCAACAACCTCGAGCACGCCATGTACGCCATGGAGAACATCCACGCCGGGACCTTCTGGATCAACGATCCGCTCACCGACAACGATGCCGGTCCGTTCGGCGGCATGCGCAAGTCCGGGATCGGCCGCGAGCTCGGCATCGAGGGCCTGGACGCGTTCCGCGAGCCGAAGCACGTGCACATGGACTATAAGATCGAGGCGAAATCGTACTGGTACCCCTACAAGTGGGACTCCAAGAAGGATCGCGCATGAAGAAGAGCATCGTCCTGAAGACCGCCATCCCCGGCCCCCGCTCGACCGAACTGATGAAGGCGCGCCAGGCCGCCGTGCCGCGTGGCCCGCTCAACATCACGCCGGTGTTCATCGCCAAGGGCGACGGCGCGATGATCGAGGACGTCGACGGCAATCGGTTCATCGATTTCGCCGGCGGCATCGGCGTGCTGAATGTCGGGCATGCGCCGAAGGAGGTCGTCAAGGCGATCCAGCAGCAGGCGGAGAAGTTCATCCACTCCTGCTTCCACGTCACGGCGAGCGAGCCGTACGTCCGCCTGGCCGAGGTCATGAACCGGATCACCCCCGGAAGCTTCGCGAAGAAGACCTTCTTCGCGAACACCGGCGCGGAGGGGGTCGAGAACGCCGTCAAGGTGGCGCGCAACGCCACCCGCCGCAGCGGCATCGTCTGCGTCGAGGACGGCTTCCACGGCCGCACCCTGCTGACCATGTCGTTGACCAGCAAGGTGCGCCCCTACAAGGAGCACTTCGGGCCGTTCGCCTCCGAAATCCACCGGATGCCGTTCGCCTACTGCTACCGCTGCCCGTGGGGCAAGCGCTACCCCGGCTGCAACATCGAGTGCGGCACCTTCCTGGAGGACTTCTTCAAGCGCTACGTCGATCCGGAGACGGTCGCCGCGGTCCTCGTCGAGCCGATCCTCGGCGAGGGCGGCTTCGTCATGCCGCCGCAGGAGTATTACCCGATCCTCCAGAACATCTGCCGCAAGCACGGCATCTTGTTGATCGCCGACGAGATCCAGACCGGCTTCGGGCGCACCGGCAAGATGTTCGCCTGCGAGCACTGGAAGCTGGAGCCGGACATCATCATCAGCTCCAAGTCGATGGGCGCCGGCATGCCGATCGCGGCGGTCACCGGCCGGGCCGAGATCATGGACGCGCCGGGGGAGGGGAGCCTGGGCGGCACCTTCGGCGGCAACCCGATCGCCTGCGCCGCGGCGCTGGCGGCCATCGACATCATCGAGAAGCAGAACCTGCTCGAGCGGGCGGTCAAGATCGGCGACGTGGTGCGCGAGCGCTTCGAATCGCTGTGGAAGAAGTGCAACGTCGTCGGCAACGTGCGCGGCGCCGGTGCCATGCGGGCCATCGAGTTCGTCAAGGACCGCACCACCAAGGAGCCGGCCAAGGAAGTGGTCAGCAAGGTGGTCCGGCTGTGCTACGAGCGGGGACTGATCGCCCTGAGCGCCGGCACCTATGGCAATGTCCTGCGCACGCTGATGCCGCTGGTGATCACCGATGACCAGCTCGAGGAAGGGCTGGACGTCCTCGAGGGGGCGGTGCTCGAGGCGGCCGCGGCGCTGCAGCCGGCCCCGGTGGAGACGCGCGCCCCGTCGCCGATCGCCCCGATGCCGGGCGGCGCGGTGTCGGGCACCGTCTAGGGTTCCGGGCACTATCCGGGATCCCGGGCATATTCCAGGAGGTCGATCGATGCTACTGGAAGGCAAGACCGGGCTGATCGTTGGCGTGGCCAACAAGCGCAGCATCG
Organism: Acidobacteriota bacterium; assembly: GCA_018606725.1. GTDB lineage: Bacteria > Acidobacteriota > Polarisedimenticolia > Gp22-AA2 > Gp22-AA2 > JAGYID01. The sequence continues at coordinate 5,215 of JAGYID010000134.1, read as the reverse complement.
CCTGGAGCGTCGCCGAGTCGCTGCACCGCGAAGGCGCCCGGCTGGCGTTCAACTACCAGGGGGAACGGCTGGAGGAGAGCGTCCGGTCGCTGGCGCAGACCCAGACCGGGTCGATCGTGCACCCGTGCGACGTGACCAAGGACGACGAGATCGACGCCCTGTTCGCCAGGGTGAAGCAGGAGTTCGGCCGCCTCGACGCGCTCGTCCACTGCGTTGCCTACGCGCGCAAGGAGGACCTCGAGGGCGAGTTCCTCAACACCAGCCGCGACGGCTTCAAGCTGGCCCTCGACATCAGCGCCTACTCGCTGGTCGCCCTGGCGCAGCGCGCCGTCCCGCTGATGGAGGGGGGCGGCAGCATCCTGGCGCTGACCTATCTCGGTTCCGAGAAGGTCATCCCCGGATACAACGTCATGGGGATCGCCAAGGCGGCCCTCGAGTCGGGCATCCGCTACCTGGCCCAGAACCTCGGTCCGAAGAACATCCGGGTCAACGGCATCTCGGCCGGGCCGATCAGCACGCTCGCCTCGCGCGGCGTGCCGGGGTTCACCAAGATGCTGCAGATCGTGCGCGAACGCGCCCCGATGCCGCGCAACACCGAGCCGGCCGAGGTCGGCGATGCGGCGCTGTTCCTGTGCTCCAGCCTGGCGCGTGGCATCACCGGCGAGGTCCTCTACGTCGACAACGGCTATCACATCATGGGGATGTAGACGGACACCCACGCCGCCCTGACCGGCCCACCCGCCTCCGGCGCCCCGGCCGTGTTCGATGCCGCCGTCAGCACCGCCCGTCTCGCCAAGACCTATCGCGGCGGTCCGGCCCGGACGGGGGTCCGCGCCCTGCGCGGCCTCGACCTGGTCGTGCCGCGCGGGCAGGCGTTCGGGCTGCTCGGGCCGAACGGCGCCGGCAAGACGACCCTGGTCAAGCTGCTGCTCGGCATCGCCTTCCCGACCGCCGGCCAGGCATCGGTCCTCGGGCTGCGGTCGGGCGACGTGCGCGCCCGGGCCCGCATCGGCTACCTGCCGGAGAACCACCGCTACCCGTCCCATCTCAACGGCGAGCAGGTGCTGCACTACTTCGGCCGGCTGTCCGGGCTGCGCCGCGCCGCGCGCACCCGGAGGGTCGAGGAGCTTCTGCGCCGGGTGCGGATGGACGAATGGCGCCGGGTCCGGATCAACCGCTACTCGAAGGGGATGATGCAGCGGCTGGGGCTGGCGCAGGCGCTGCTCAACGAGCCCGATCTGCTGATCCTCGACGAGCCGACCGATGGCGTCGACCCGCTCGGCCGCCGGGAAATCCGCGACCTGCTGCTGGAGCAGAAGGCGCGCGGCGCGACGATCTTCCTCAACTCGCACCTGCTGTCCGAGGTCGAGCGGGTCTGCGACCGGGTCGCCATCCTGAAGGAAGGGGAGCTGGTGCGCGAGGGGAGCGTCGATGCGCTGACCCGGCCATCCGAGTCGTGGGACATCGACGTCCGGGGCCTGCGGCCGGAGCGGCTGGCCGCGCTCGCGGCATCGGTGCCGGGCCTGGAGGCCGCGCCGCCGCTGCAGCCGCCGCCCGTGGCGGGGATGGCACCACCAATGCCGGCGGGTGGCGCCCGGGCGGGAGGTGCCCTGACCAGCCTGCATCTCACCGGCGACGAGCCGGCGCTCAACCGGCTGATCGATTTGCTGCGGGCCGATGGCGTGACCATCGCTGCCGTGACGCCGCGCCGCGAGAGCCTGGAGGACGTCTTCGTGAAGGTCATCGGCGAGGGGGAGCCGGCGTGAAGGTCGTGGCGATCGTCCTCGACACCATACGCGAGCTGGTGATCCGCAAGACGGTGATCGTATTCACCGGGCTGATCACGCTGGTGCTGCTGTTCTTCGGTCTGGCGTTGCGCACCGACGTGGCGAACGGGCTGATCTCCTCGGTGTCGGTGTTCGGCCTGGAGGGGCAGGCCTCGCAGGACGGGATCTCGGTCAATGGACCGGCCGGCCCGGCGCAGATCCCGATCGAACGTTTCGTCCGCGGCGCGCAGGTCGGCACCGCGTTCGTGCTCTACCCGCTGGGGATCTTCCTGTCGGTGTTCGCCACCGCCAGCCTGGTGCCGCGCATGCTCGAGAAGGGCACCATCGATCTCCTGCTGGCCAAGCCGATCAGGCGCCCGACCCTGCTGTTGTCGCGCGCCCTCGGCGCCCTGGTCGTGGCGGCGGCGAACCTCCTGTACCTGACCTGCGGCCTGGGGGTCCTGCTGGGGCTGAAGACCGGCATCTGGAACGCCGGCTTCGTCGGCTCGGGTCTCTTGATGTCGCTCTACTTCGCCTGCCTGTTGGCCTGGATCGTCCTCGCCGGCGTGCTGTTGCGCTCGACGGCGATTTCCATGATGATCACCGCCGCGGTCTTCTTCGCCAGCCTGATGGTGCAGCCGTTTCATGCCCATCCCGACTGGCTGCGGCTGCTCGGCAGGGGCGTGGCGCGCGGCGCGGCGCGGGCGACGATCGAGACGCTGTACCACGCGCTGCCGGCGACGGCGGATTTCGTGGTGACCACCGCCGGCCTCATCTGGCAGCGCAGCGGCATCGCCTGGCGGCCGATCGCCGGCTCGGTCGTGGCGGCGGCCGCAGTGCTGGCCGTGGCGACCGGCGTTTTCAGAAAAAGCGACTATTGAGCTGTTGATTTTGCCCGATTTGAGGGTATTGTTCCGGCATTCGGTGTCCGAAGGCCCCACCTTCGCACACAATTTGGAAGCTCGGGATACAGGTCGCGCCCATGCCGAGACGGTGGGGTTATCTCTACGCCTTCGTTGCATCCCTCCTGCTTATTTCCGAGGTGAACGCCCAGACAGACGGAGACAGGGTCGGTCAGTTCAATCTGATCTCCGGCGCCAACCTGCTGAACGTCGAGCCATCGAGCGGCTCGGCGCAGACGTCCTACGCGTTCGCCGTTCCACCGGGCCGCCTGTCACTTCAGCCGAGCCTGGCGATGCACTACAACAGCCTCCTGGCTCAGCAGGGTTTCGTCGGGAGAGGCTGGCAATTGGATTTCCCATCGGTGGTCCGGACGACCCGTCGGGGCGAGGGATTCCCGGAGAAGGATATTCTGGCGGTGCGATGGGAAGGCCGTCAGCTCGACCTGATGGCGCCGACCGACATCGCCGTTGGCGTCAAGCAGTATCTGACAGCCCTCAGAACCTCGCTTCGGATACGCAGCGTCACGTCCGCGGGGATCACTACCTGGGAGATTGCCGACGGCTCCGGCCTGACCTACCAGTTTGGCGGACAGCTTGCGTCGGGAGGCTGGGCACAGATTCCGAGCTGGCAATGGGCGCTGACCCGTGTGGAGGATGCTCACGGGAACTACATGGTCTTCGACTGGCTGGTCGACTCCGGCATGCTCTATCCCAAGGAGATTCGATACACCGGCAACACCGCGGGCGACGCGCCGACGAACCGCGTCGAATTTGCTTACGAGGGGCGCTATGACGTCGTCGACACCCGCCTGGGGCCCGACGCATTACTACGGTATCGCCTGCGACGGATCCGGACCTGGGCAGGAAGCGAGCCGGTTGCGGTCTACCTGCTCGACTACAGCACGCCCTCGACCGGTGATCACCCGATCGATCTTTGTCTGAACGGTTGCGCACCCACGACCCGCATCTGCCCGGATGGATCGGTCTCCACCTGCACCGGCACGTGCGACCCGAGCACCGGCTTCTGCGCCGCCTGCACGCCATTCTGCAACCTTTGCGCCGGGGTGACCTGCCTCCCGGGACGCCGCACCTGCCCGAATGGATCAGTTCAGACATGCACGAATACCTGTAATCCGAATACCGGGCAGTGCTCATCCTGCATACCGGACCTCTGTGTGAAGCCCTGCAATAAGAAGATCTGCCCGGAGCAGAGCACCAAGATGAGCGATGTCACGGAAACGCCCTGGGCGGGCGTCGTCGAATCGCTGCGTGATAGCCACGAACCGCTCCTGGCCTCCGCGATCATGTCGCCCGCGCTCGATGCGCAGCTCATCACGTCTGCGGTCGGACCCACGCCCCAGGATGAAACTTCGCTGCTGACCCGCATCACTGCTTATGACGGCCTCGGCCGCGCCAGCCTGCCCGCGACCACGTTCACGTATCAAGCAGAGGTCCAGGAGGGCTGGGAGGCTCGCGAAACAAGCCTTCCTGAGCCGTTCGTTCGATCCACGTGCCGTTTGTTGGGACCTCCCTGGCCGGAGTTCGACCGCGGTGTTCAGGTCGCGGACGTGAACCGAGACGGTCTGGCCGACATTGTGCGCGGCTTCCGGAATCAGGCGAATCCCTCGAGTGATCGCGGGGTCTGGCTTAGAAATAGGGACAGCCAGGGTGGCGGGTGGTCGCCGGCGCCGCAAGGGACGTGGGTGATGCCGCAGGATTTTGTCATTGTAACGACCGATGGCCTGACCTACGACAACGGCCTCCGCTTTCTGGACATGAACGGAGACGGGCTGGAGGATCTGGCCCATCGAGTCCACAATGAAAAGTTCGGCTACGACGAAGAAGGCGCCTGGATCAACAGTGGGAATGGCTGGGTTTCGCAGTTCCCGTTCGGGAGCTATCTGCCGGAGCCGGTCGTTGCGATCAAGGACGGGCGCAGTCGCGATCTTGGCGTGCGCTTCGGCGACGTCAACGGCGATGGCCTGGTCGATGTCGTGCGCGCGTTTGAAGAGGAGGGCGCAGAGCCGCTGATGCGGGTCTATCTCAACCGTCGCACTCGTTTCGAGCTGATTTCGACCTGGACCATGCCGGCCGGATTCGTCCACTACTATCCCGGCTACGGCAGGACGATCGACGCTGGGGTGCGGCTCGTTGATATCAATGGCGACGGACTTGCCGACATCGTCAAATCGATCAATTGGTTTGGCGCACCCATCAGGGCGGTCTGGCTCAATGACGGTACTTCATGGCAACCGGCAACTCTCGCCGATTGGGAGACTATCCCGACGTTCGCTTCCGCCACGACAATCGACGGCAAACCGCAGACGCGTGACCTTGGCGTGCGGTTCGGGGATGTCAACGGAGATGGCCGTCTGGACATGTTTCAGAGCCTCGACTATTTCGATACGAGCGGACTCGATCCCACCCGGAAAGTCTACATTCACCGAGGGGGGAAAGGTTGGGTCGAGGACCCGGCCTGGTCAGCGACGATACCATTCCCCTTCATCTTCGCGTCGTCGGACGGGGCGAACGATAACGGCGTCCGCG
>JAGYID010000133.1 GCA_018606725.1 Acidobacteriota bacterium | reverse complement strand
GACCCCTTCCCACCCGACGAACACCACGGGAAGACTCGCCCCCAGCACCAGCGTCAGCATCATCGCCATGAACAGGTTCAGGTACGCGAAGAAGCGCGCGAACGCCGCCTGCGGCTCGTGCCCCAGGCCGCCCTTCGAGACCGGCGGCGCCGGGGAGCGACGCGACGGCGCCCACGGAGACGACGAACGACAGCAGGACGGCGCCGCAGGCGATGCCGGCCACCGCCTGGCGCGGCAGGAAGCGGGTCCCCAGGAGGCCGTTCAGCGTGAAGCCGAGCAGCGGGAACAGCGGGATGGTCCAGAGCCACGCGATCATCGGCCGATCCTCATCCCCTCATGATGTGGACTTCGTCCACCATCACGGTGTCGCGGTTGCGGAACAGGGCGAGCACGATCGCCAGTCCCACCGCCACCTCGCCCGCCGCCACCACGATGGTGAACACGCTGAACACCTGGCCGCCGATGTTGTTGAGCTGCCGGCTGAAGGCGACGAAGTTGATGTTGGCGGCGTTCATCATCAGCTCGATGGACATCAAGATGATCAGCACGTTCCGGCGCGTCAGCACGCCGAGCATGCCGATGGCGAACAGCACCAGGCTGAACACCAGGATGTGGCTCGCGGGAACCGGCATCCCCTCCCCCTCAGGCCTTGTGACGGGCCAGCACGATGGCGCCGACCATGGCGACGAGCAGGAACAGCGAGGCGATCTCGAATGGCAGCAGGTACTCGTTGTACAGCACCCAGCCGACGGTCTCGAGGTTGCCGCCGAACTCCGTCAGTTTTCCCCCGTCGGGTGCCGCGGCGAGGATCCGCCCCCGCCCGTAGACGCTCAGCAATAGCGCGATGGACGCGGCCCCGATGCTGCCGGAGACGGCGCCGTGCAGGCGCAGGCGGGCGCCCTGGACCGCCTTCACGTTGACCAGCATGATCACGAACAGGAACAGGACCAGGATGCCGCCGGCGTACACCAGCACCTGCACGGCGGCGACGAACTCGGCGCGCAGCATGACGTAGATGGCCGCCACGCTCAGGAAGGTCGGCACCAGGTAGAGCGCCGAATGCATGACGTTGCGGCTCCAGATGACCATGAAGGCCGAGGCGCAGGCCAGGCCGGCGAGGGCGTAGAAGACGATCGCGGTCGCGTTCATTCCTTGTACTCCGTCGGGTCGGAGCCGTCGAGCAGGTGCTTGAGGGGCGCCACGAAACCGGTGCGCTGGTAGTCGGCCAGCTCGTAATCGTGCGACATGTAGATCGCCGTGAGCGGCTTGGTGGGGCACGGGTCGACGCACAGGCCGCAGAAGCAGCAGCGCTCGTAGTTGATCTCGAACGACACCAGCCGCTTGCCCTTGCCGTCGGGCTTCTTCTCCGAGACGATGTGGATGCAGTCGTCCGGGCAGACCGTCTCGCACAGGTGGCAGGCGATGCACAGCTCCTCGCTGGTTTCGGGGTGGAAGCGCAGGCGCGGCACGCCGCGGAAGCGCGGCGACAGCTCGACCGTCTCTTTCGGGTACTCCACGGTGATGTGGGGGCGGAACTGGTTCTTGAGCGTCACCCACAGCCCGACCCACAGCTCGAGGAGCAGGAACTGGCGCGCCAGGTCCCGCAGATCGGGCGCGCGTCTGCCGCCCGACCGCGCGCCGCCGTCCTTCGCCATCTCCGTCATGCCGTCCGTCCCCCTCAGGCGCGCAGCAGCACGGCCAGCCCCGTGCCGACGACATTGAGGATCGACAGGGGGATCAGCCACTTCCAGCCGAGCCCCATGAGCTGATCGTAGCGGTAGCGCGGGTAGGTCCCGCGGAACCAGATGTACATGAACAGGAAGAACGATACCTTGAGGCTGAACCAGAACGCCCCCGACAGCGCGGGAATGGCGGCGCTCGCCAGGCCGAACGCGTCGGTGACGCCGATCGCCGCCCCGGCGGCGGCCCCGGCCAGGCCGCCGGCGAACATCCACCGCAGGCCGGTGCCGGCGCGCTGGTCGATGAGCCACCCGATCGACGCCCCGGCGACCAGCGGCACCAGGAAGATCCAGCCGTTCTCCAGCCAGGCGAGGGCCTCGATGTTGGGGAACGGCCGCAGCCAGCCGCCGAAGAACAGGATGGTCACGATCGATGAGACGACGATCATGTTGGTGTACTCGGCGAGGAAGAAAAAGGCGAACTTCATGCCGCTGTACTCGGTGTGGAAGCCGGCCACCAGCTCGGCCTCGGCCTCCGGGAGGTCGAACGGCACGCGGTTGGTCTCCGCCACCGCGCTGATGAAATAGCAGAAGAAGCCGAGCAGCTGCGGCCCGACGAACCACCAGCCGGCGCTCTTCTGCGCCTCGACGATCTTGACCATCGACGCCGAGCCGGCCAGCATCATGACGCCGATGAGCGCGAAGCCCAGCGGCACCTCGTAGGAGATCATCTGCGCCGAGGAGCGCAGCGCCCCGAGCATCGAATACTTGCTGTTCGATGCCCAGCCGGCCACGATGATGCCGTAGATGCCGAGCGACGAGATCGCCAGCAGGAAGAGCAGCGCGACGTTGATGTCGGAGATCCACGGGTTGATGGTGTAACCGAACAGCTCGAACGGCTGGCCGGCGATCGGGATGACCGCCAGAGCCGCCAGCGCCGGGATGACGGTGATGATCGGCGCCATGGTGAACAGGGCGCGGTCGGCCATGGCCGGTGTCGTATCTTCTTTAATGAGCAGCTTCAGCGCATCGGCGATCGGCTGCAACAGGCCGTGCCAGCCGACCCGGCGCGGCGCCAGCCGGACCTGCATGAAGCCGAGGACCTTGCGCTCGACGAGCTGCAGATAGGCGATGATCAGCGGCACGATGGCGACCGCCACCAGGACCTGGCCGGTCGGGATGACGATGTGCTCGATGGTGTCCCGGTCCACGCGTCTTCACCCCGTCGTCCGGGCCGTCGCCCGGACCATCCCCTAACGGTCGCAGTCGCCGAGCACGATGTCGATCGAGCCGATGACCGCCACGACGTCGGCGATCATCTGCCCCTTGCACATGGTCGGCAGAGCCTGCAGATTGACGAACGACGGCGCGCGGAAGCGCATCCGGTACGGCATCTCGCCCGCCACCTGCACGATGTAGAAACCCTGCTCGCCGCGCGGGCTCTCGACCACGTGATAGACCTCGCCGGCGGGCGGCTTGATGTACTTCGGCACCTTGGCCCGCACCTCGCCCTGCGGCATCCGCTCGAGCGCCTGCCGGATGATGCGGCACGACTGGCGCATCTCCTCCATCCGCACCAGGTAGCGGTCGTAGGTGTCGCCATTGGCGCCCAGCGGCACGTCGAACTGGAACTGCTCGTACGACGAGTACGGTTGCGCCACACGGACGTCGTAGTTCACCCCCGAGGCACGCAGGGTCGGTCCGCTGACGCCCAGGGCGATGCCGTCCTCCGGCTTGAGAATGCCGACGCCCACCGTGCGGCCCTTGAAGATCCGGTTGACGGTCAGCAGATCCTCATACTCCTTCTCGCGCGACGGGAAGATGTCGATGAAGTGGCGCACCCGGTCGAACCAGCCGGCCGGAACGTCCTCGTACAGCCCGCCGATGCGCATCGAGTTGTAGGTCAGGCGGGCGCCGCAGAACGCCTCGAACAGGTCGAGGATCAGCTCCCGCTCGCGGAAGGTGTAGAAGAACACCGTCATCGCGCCCAGGTCGAGGGCGTGCGTGCCGAGCCACAGGAGGTGCGAGGCGACGCGCTGCAGCTCCGCCAGGATGACCCGGATGTACTGGGCGCGCGGCGGCACCTGGACGCCCATCAGCTTCTCGACGGCACCGCAGTAGCCAAGGTTCTCGGAGATCGCCGCGACGTAATCGAGCCGGTCGGTCAGCGGCTCGATCATCGGATAGGTGCGGTGCTCGCAGAGCTTCTCGACGCCGCGGTGCAGGTAGCCGATGACCGGCCGGATGTCGGAGATCACCTCGCCCTCGAGCGTCAGCTTGAGCCGCAGCACCCCGTGCGTCGACGGGTGCTGCGGGCCCATGTTGATGTCCATCTCCTCGGTGCGGAACATCAGCCGTTCCCCGTGCCGGTCTTCTCGACTTCCTTGCGCCAGCCGAAGCCCTTGATGGGGGCCTTGTCGTAGCGGTACACGTGCTCGGCGGTGGTCACGTCGCGGTACTGCAGATGATCCTCGGGCTTGCCCTCGAGCGGGTAGTCCTTGCGCAGCGGGTGACCGATCCATTCGTCGGTCATCAAGATGCGGGTCATGTCCGGGTGACCGGTGAAGCGGATGCCGAACAGATCGAACACCTCGCGCTCGTGCCAGTTGGCGGTCGGCCAGAGCGCGCTGACGGTGGGAGCCTCCTCCGCCTCGCCCACGTCCAGCTTGAGGGTCACGCGGTGCCGCCGGCCGATCGAGAACAGGTGATAGACCACCTCGAACGGCTTCGGCCGGGTCGGCCAGTGCACCGCCGTGAGATTGCTGAGGTAGTCGAAGCGCATCGCCGGCTCGTCGCGCAGCGTCCGGCAGATGTCGGCGAAGCGCTCGGCCCGCAGGCGCACCAGCGGCTCGCCGGCGTAATAGGTCACCTCGATGACCTGATCGGAGTAGCGCGCCGCCAGGAGGTCCACCGCCGCCGACGGCACTTTGGCGAGCAGCGGGTTCTCCTTGGGGGGCGCCGGCTTCGGCGGCGGCGGTGGGGCCGCACCGCCCGCGGGCGGACCGGCGGCGGCTCCCCCGGCCGGCGGGGTGGTCCCACCCGCGGGCGGCGGCGCCGGTGGCTTCGCTCCAGTGTCCTGATCGTCAGCCATGCTGCTCGTTCAACCTTTCACAAGCGGGGGCGACCCCTTCGCGTTGCGCCGGTCTCCGCCTGGCGTCGGTTCCCCTCAGGCGGTCGCCCGGCGGGCGATCGTCATCTTGTCGATCTTGTCCTGCAGCTTGAGGAAGCCGTAGAGGAGGGCCTCCGGCCGGGGCGGGCAGCCGGGGATGTACACATCGACCGGCACGATTCGATCGACCCCCTGTACGACGCTGTACGTCGGGAACGGCCCGCCGCAGGTGGAGCAGGCGCCCATCGAGATCACCCACTTGGGCTCCGGCATCTGGTCGTAGAGCCGCTTGATCACCGGGGCCATCTTCTCGCACACCGTGCCGGCAACGATCATCACGTCCGACTGCCTGGGCGTGGCGCGGAACACGCCGGCGCCGAAGCGGTCGATGTCGTAGCGCGACGCCACCGTCGCCATCATCTCGATGGCGCAGCAGGCCAGCCCGAACGACATCGGCCAGAGGGCCGACTTGCGCGCCCAGTTGAACACCGTGTCGACCGACGCGGTGATGATGTTGGCGTTGAAACGCCCCTCGATCAGACCCATTCGAGCGCTCCCTTCTTCCAGGCGTACGCGTATCCCACGACCAGGATGCCCAGGAACACCAGCATCTCGACGAAACCGAACAGGCCGAGCGCCCGGTACTTCACCGCCCACGGGAACAGGAAGATCGTCTCGACGTCGAACACCACGAACAGCACGGCGATGATGTAGAAGCGCACCGGGTAGCGCGCGATGGCCTCGCCGCTGGTCGGCACGCCGCATTCGTACGCCTCGCCTTTGACCGCGTCGGGAGACGAGGGCCGCAGCAGGCGCGCGATGACCAGGGTGGCGGCCGGAAAGGCGGCGGCGACCGCCAGGAAGATCAGGATGGGAGCGTACTCAACCACCGGGTCAGTCCCTCCGGGTGCGGGCCTCTCGTGCAACGGTGGAGCCTTGACAGCGGAGGCGAACCCTACCACAGGGGTCAGGGGGTGTCAATCAACTCGGGGCTCACGGGCGGCCGCCGGAGTCGGCGTCCGGCGCGGGCGGGCGGGGATCGGCGGCGGACTCAGGGCATGGTGTGACTGAGGACTTTCTCGGCGTAACCCATCGGCAGATCGGCCTTCGCCTGGTTCAACTCGGCGACCCGGCCGGGACCGTGGTTGTAGGCGGTCAGGGCGACCGCGAGGTTGTTGAACTGCCCGATCAACTTGGTGAGGTAGTAGGCGCCCATCTCGATGTTGGCGGACGGGTCGCGCAGCAGATCATCGCCGCGCCATTCCATGCGCAGCTCCTGGGCGATCTCCTGCGCCGTGGACGGCAGGATCTGCATCAACCCCACCGCGCCCTTGTCGGACAGGGCGTTGGTGTCGAAGGCGCTCTCGGTGCGGATCACCGCCAGGATGGTATCGGGGGACAGCGAGTAACGCTCCGAAGCGCGGGCGATCGACACCGCCATGCCGTTGACCGACTCGCGCGGCAGGCGGATGCGCTCCTCGTCGAGGAACTCGCGCAGCAGCACGACGGTGCGCAGCTCGAGGTTCTGATCCCGCAATGCGGCGATCTTGTCCTTCTGGACGCGCACCAGCGTGTCGATCTCGTTGAGGCTCTGCACGCGCGCCTCGTAGCGAACCCCGAGCAGGAATCCGAACACCAGCACGGAGACCGCGAACAGCGTGTGTGCGAACACCTTCATGCCTTCACCTCCCGAATCCCGTTGCGTGCCGATCCAGTACGTCGAAACGCCCCCGGGGTCAATGACGAATCCACGGTCAATCCACGAACAGCCCGTCGGCGCCGATCTTTTGACGGACCGACGGAAATCAGTCCGCCCCTTCCGGAAATGAAATCTTCAGCGCGTCGCCGGGAACCAGGCGCTCCTTCGCCGCGATCCCGCCGCGCACCTCGAGGACATAGCGCGCCCGGCGCGGCGGCCCGTAGCTCGGGCACGGATCCGCCTTGCAGGGCGGCGCGGACGGCTCGATGTAGAGCACCTTGAACGCCTCATCCATCCAGATCATGTCGAGCGCGACCAGCGTGTTCTTCATCCAGAACGGGTGCACGTCCGATTCCGGGAACACGAAGATCATCGCGTCCGCATCGCCGATGTCGCGTCGGAACATGTAGCCCCTGCCCCAGCGCGGCGGCGTGTCGGCGATCTCCGCCAGGAAGGTGCGGCCGCCGGGGAAGCGTATCTCCGCGCGCCGCGCCTCGCGCACGGTGTCGCGCCCGCCGTCCGTCCCGGTCGCGCCGCCGGTTGGCGGCCCGGCCACGCATGCGCCAGCCGTCACCGCGGCGGCGAGCGTCGCCGCCGCCAGCCAGCGGCCCGCGATCGCACCGGTTCCCGTGCCCGGATGAACCATCGCTTTCCTCGACAGCGCGACGATGTCAGGGACCAGCCGAACGTTCCGACCAACCGAATGACGACCGAATGAATGGTGACGAAGGATGATTCGAGCGATTGATACAGGATGAAGCGTGAGGACGCCGCGCATCCTATCACAAGCGCGTCGCGATTGGTCAAGAGCCGGCGAGGGCGCCATCATCGCTTCAGTGCCGCCGGGGGCGGCGCAGGGTTGCGTCGCGGGGCACGCGGTCGCCGCGCCCGGCTGCGGCTGGAGAACGCCGCACAGGCGCGGCGCCGCTCCTCTCTCACTCGCCCGGCCGCGCTGAAATGCGCGCGGCTTCGGGCTCGCTCCGAGATGACCCCGCGACGCAACCCTGCGCCGCCCCGTCACCGCGGAGACGATGGCGTCCTCGCCCGCACGTGCACGATCGACGGGCCCGTAATGCGATTCACCTGAGGAAGAACAGAACTCAAAGCGAATTATTCGATCGTTCCGCCTCGGGGATGACGCGCTGAGTGTTCCCCGGCTTCTCGGGGGCCGCCCGTCACCCCCGAGAACCGCGAAGGCACCACCACGCGATTGAGAGGGCGACGGGTGCCGAAGGGCGTGATGGTCACGGGGCGGCGGCCTGCGCCTCGCGGGGCCGTCGCGGAGCACGGCGGAGCGAGCGCTTTGTAGCCGAGCCCGCCGTGCGGAGCGCGAGCGAGCACCGCCCGTCGGCGTTCTCCAGCCGATCCGGGCGGCGCGCAGCGTGC
>JAGYID010000049.1 GCA_018606725.1 Acidobacteriota bacterium | reverse complement strand
CACCGGCGCCAACTACACCATGGCGAGCTTCGGCAAGGACGCCATCCTCGGGCCCCGCACCGGCGGGATGACCGGCGACTTCAACTGCGACATCGTCTTCGCCGACGGCCGCTTCTGGCAGTGGCCGGAGGGGACGCAGAGCTGATAAGCGGCACCCTGCCCGCGGTCGTTGCCATTTCCCGAACAGCCTTCTAGACTCCTCCCTCGATCCCGCTCGGAGGAGCCATTCAGCCCGCAACCCTGAAAACGATCGCCGCGCCGCACCGGGTCGAGACGCGCGTCCGGGGCTCGCGCTTCATCGCCGCCGCCTGGCGGGTCGCCGATGCCGCCGACGCCGAGGCGCGGCTCGACGCCGAGCGACGGCTCTACCCCGACGCGACGCACTGTTGCTGGGCCCTGCGTCTGGCCGCGCCCGGCGGTGCGACGGAGCGGGCCCACGACGCCGGCGAGCCGGCCGGCACCGCCGGACCGCCGATCCTGGCGGTCCTGCGCGGCGCCCGGCTGGTCAATGCCCTGGTCGTGGTCAGCCGCATGCGCGTCGTCTTCATGGGCACGCCCGAGTTTTCGCTGCCGTCGCTGCGCGCCGTTGGTCGGGCCGGCTGCGAGACGGTGGGCGTGGTGACCCGGCCCGATCGACCCCGGCGCAGCCACGCCTCGCCACCCGAACCCTCGCCGGTCAAGCGGGAGGCACTGGCCTCCGGCCTGCCGGTGCTGACTCCGGAATCGGTGCGCGCCCCTGAATTCATCCAGCTAATCGCCGATCTTCGACCGGATGTTGTGGTGGTCGTCGCGTTCGGTCGCATCCTGTCTCCGGAGCTCCTGGCGATTCCAAAACGCTGGTGCATCAACGTGCACGCTTCAATCCTGCCGAAGTTTCGCGGAGCGGCCCCGGTCGCCCGGGCGATCATGGCCGGCGAGAAGGTCACCGGTGTGACCACGATGAAAATGGATCTCGGCATCGACACGGGAGAGATCCTCCTGCAGCGTGAGTGCGCCATCGGTCTGACCGAGACGGCCGGCGAGCTCAGGGCCCGCCTGGCGGACCTGGGGGCGGACCTCCTCCTCGAGACCCTCGAGGCGCATCGCCGCGGGGAGCTCGAGCCGAAGCGCCAGGATGCCCAGGGCGCGAGTCCGGCTCCACCGCTGACTCGAGAAGATGGGCGCATCGACTGGAGCCAAGGGGCCGAGTCAATTGCCTGCAGAATCCGCGGCTGCAACCCGTGGCCGCTGGCGTGTTCCGACTTACGGGATGTCCGCGTGCAGTTGCTGCGAGCCGAGGTCGATCTCGGAGCGGCGGCGGCGCGGGACGCCACGGTGGACCCGGGCGAAGTCATCCAGGCCACCGATGGCCGGATCGTCGTGCGGTGCCGCGGCGACGGACGGGTCTCCTTGCTGGAACTGCGGTTCCCGGGTGGGCGGACGATGAACGCCGCCGATGCGATCAACGGCCGACTCATTCGGGTTGGAGACAGGTTTGTCGCGACACCGGCCGCCTGAGGTCGCGAGTGACCGAAGGACCCGGGCGGCCCGCTCCGATCCGAAAAGACCGCGTCGCCATGAGACCTCGGGCCGGCGGGCGGCGCTTGCTATCCTCGAGTCGATCGATCGCGGGCGGGGTCATTCAAACACCCTGCTGGCGGAGTTGCCTGATGAGATGGACGATCGCGAGCGGGCGCTTGCGACCGAGATCGTCTACGGCGTGCTGCGGCGCCGCCTGAATCTCGACCGGCTGATCGGCACGGCTGCGACCCGGCGGACCCAGGACATCGATCCGGTCGCGCTCAACGCGCTGCGCGTCGGTCTCTACCAGATCCTGTACCTCGACCGCATCCCGCGGCCAGCTGCGGTCGACGAATCGGTCAGGATGGTGCGCGAGCGGCTCGGTCGCGGCGTGGCGGCGTTTGCGAACGGCGTGCTTCGCCAGTGCTGCCGTCTGCTCGACCGGGAAGGCCCGGTGGCGGCGTGGCCGCCGGAGCCGGGGGCGCCCTCCGGACCGGCCGTCGAGCCAATGGCGGAACGCCTGGCGCAATCGCACTCATTCCCAACGTTTCTGGTGGCGCGCTACCTCGCTCGCTTCGGGGTCGTCGAATGCGAGTCGCTCTTGGACACGATGAACCGTCCTGCGCCGATCGCGCTGCGAGCGAGACTACGGGCGGGAGGCGTGGAGGCCCTGGCGAGACGCCTCGCGGAGGAAGGAGTGCACGCCGTGCCGTCGCCGATCCTGACGGACGCTCTGCGGGTCGTCCGCGGAGTACCACAGCGATGCGCCGCCTTCCGGGAGGGAATGTTCTACATTCAGGACGAGGCGTCGCAGATCATCGCGCGGCTGGTGCAGCCCGTCGACGGGCCGGTGCTCGACCTGTGCGCTGCGCCGGGTGGCAAGGCGCTGCAAATCGCCGACGAGGCCGGCGCGCACGCGGTGGTCGTCGCCGCGGACCACTCGTCGAATCGGCTGGCGCTGCTTCGACAGAACGCCGTCCGCCTGGGCGTCGACTCGCTCCGGTTCGCGGTGATGGATGCGAGCCACCCGGGGCTCCGGGCGCGCTTTGCGAGGATCCTGATTGATGCGCCCTGCTCGGGGACCGGGATTATCCGGCGTCACCCGGAGATCCGCTGGCGTCGCAAGCCCTCCGACCTCGCCCGCTTCGGGCGCACGCAATTTGAGATCCTGCAAGCGGCCGCCCAAGTCCTCGCCCCCGGCGGGCGCCTGGTCTACGCCGTCTGCAGCATCGAGCCGGAAGAGGGCATCGAGCCGATCACCCGCCTGATGGCGACACACCCGGGCCTCCGGCGCGTCGACGTCAGGACGATCCTCGTGGAATCACTGCATGGTCTGGCGGACGCCAGCGGGTACCTGACGACCCTGCCGCAGCGCGACGACATCGATGGCTTCTTCGCCGCCGTCCTCCATAACGACGCTGCGCATTGACGCGCCTCTGGCAAGAGGCCGGTATGGGCGCCGCGCCCGGGTGTGCGGCGGCCGGCGCGCGCCGCTCGCCCCGTCGATCGGCGCGGCGACGCGTTGGCGGTACCCCATCGCTGTGTTACGATTCGACCCCGCTGAGGCGGCGTGAAGCCCGGTGCCCATGACATGGAAGATTGAACTGCGCCGGCAGGCGCTGCTGGCTCTGAAGGTCGGCTCGATCGGCGCGGCCCTCGTCGTGATCGCGGCGCTGAGCGCCTACTACACCGTCCGCAACACCGTCTCAGGGGGCTCGGTTCGCGTCCCTGACTTGACCGAGATGACCGTCGCCGACGCGGAGGCGATCCTCAAGCAGAGCGGTCTGACGCTCGAAGAGGCGGCGCAGCGTAACGATGAGCGGGTCGAATCGGGGAGGATCCTGGCACAGGACCCTCTGCCGGGCGCCGACATCAAGGAACGTCGTAAGGTGAAAGTGGTGGTCAGCATGGGGATGCGCGTCAGTGCCATTCCGGACCTGCGCGGTGGCGCTGCCCGCAAGGCACAGATCACCTTGCAGCAACAGGGGCTGCGCCTGGGCGAACAGGTCTACGTCTACGACCGCCGGGTCGCCGAGAACCTGGTCGTCGGACAGGACCCGCTGCCGGACGCCGGACCGGGGACCGGCAGAATCGCTCTGCTCATCAGCAGGGGCCAGCCGCCGCGCACCTGGGTGATGCCCGACCTGACGGGACGGCAGGACACGATCGTGATCGCGTTCCTGAACCGCGCTGGGCTGCGCCAGGGCCCGGTGCGCCGCGACCCCGCCAGACCGGAGCCGCAGGGAACGGTCGTCTCACAGACCCCGCCCGCCGGCTACCCGGTACGCAGCGGTGATCTGGTGACCCTGACCGTCGCGGGAGGGGGAGCCGCTGGTGGCTGAGACTCGCACGAGGACTGAACCGGGGCGCCTGCCGCGCGTCCCGGCGCTGGCGCCGTCGATCCTGTCGGCCGACTTCGCGCGCCTCGGCGACGAGATCGCCGCAGCCACGGAAGGCGGGGCGGCGCTCCTGCACGTCGATGTGATGGACGGCCACTTCGTTCCAAACCTGACCCTGGGACCCCCGGTCGTGGCCTGCATCGACAAGGTCACGGATCTGCCGCTCGATGTTCACTTGATGATCGAAGAGCCCGATCGCTACATCGAGCGATTCGCCAGCGCCGGCGCCGACATGATCTCGGTCCACCAGGAGGCCGTCCCGCACCTGCACCGGACGGTGACCCACATCCGCGAGTGCGGTGCGGCGCCCGGCGTGGCCCTCAACCCATCCACGCCCATCACGCTGCTCGCCGACATCCTGCCGGAACTCGCCTACATACTATTGATGTCGGTCAACCCGGGGTTCGGGGGGCAGAGCTTCATCCCGATGGTGCTCTCCAAGGTCGACGCGCTGCGGGCGATGATCGATCGGTCGGGGCGGGACGTGAAGATCGAAGTCGACGGCGGGGTCGGGCCCGACAATATCGTCGAACTGCGGCGTCGCGGCGTCGACATCTTCGTGGCCGGTTCGGCGGTTTTCGCCGGCGGCGACCCGCGGGGACGAGCCCGCCACCTGGTGGATCTTCTGGCGCAGGTGCCGGGTCGCTGAGGTCGTGATGACGGGCGGCGGCGACAGTGCGGTCGAGGTCAGGGTCCGCTATCCGGAGGTGGACCGGATGGGCGTCGCCCATCACACGGTCCACTTCGTCTGGTTCGAGATCGGCCGCACCGAGTTGATGCGCCGCCGCGGCGCGGTCTACGCCGCGCTCGAAGATCAGGGGATCTTCCTGCCGGTGGTCGGCGCCGAGTGCACCTACCGCGCCCCGGCGCGCTACGACGACGTCGTCCGCGTGCGGACCGCAGTGACGCACGCCAGGGGCGCGCGGATCGGGTTTTCGTACCGCATCGAGCGCGCCGCCGATGGGGCGTTGCTGGCGACCGGCGCGACCCGGCACGCCGCGATCGACGGTCGAGGCCGGCCGCGCCGGCTGCCGCAACAGATCCTGGAGCTTCTGGATTGAGCCCGGCTCAAGCGTCGCCGTCGTCCGCGTCCAACCCGCTTCGCGTGGCGGGCGCGCGCCGGTCGCCGGGCCCGTGCTGTACCGCATTTCTCCTGGGGAGCGCTCTCCTCATCGCACTCCTGGCGCCGGGCTGCGCCGCCAAGCACGCCCCGAAATCCAAGACGACGAAGGAGAGGGGCACGCCGGAGGAGGTCTACCTGGCGGCGTTGCAGAAGATTGCCAAGAAGAAGTATTACGGTGCGCGGCTGATGCTTCAGGAACTGCTGCCGCGCATCCCCCCGGACGACCGCGACCTGTTGCCGAAGGTCCAGATCGCCATCGCCGACGCCTATTACAACGACCGGGGGCTGCTGAACTACGGTGAAGCGCTCAACGGCTACCGGACGTTTCTGACCTATTACCCTGAGCATGAGATGGCCGACCGGGCCCAGTTCATGGTCGGCATGTCGCTCTTCGAGCAGGCATTATCCCCCGACCGGGACCAGGCCCTGACGTTGCAGGCGATCGCGGAATTCAGCAGGGTCGAGAACGCCTTCCCGCAGAGTGCCTTCGCGACGAAGGCCAGGGACATGATAAAGTCCTGCCAGGATCGCCTGGCCGAGCACGAGCGTCTGGTAGGTCGCTTCTATCAGCGGAAAAGGGCCTACCTGGCGGCGATCGATCGCTACCGGCAGGTCCTCGACAAGTACCCGCAGTACAAGCGAACCAATCAGGTGCTGTTCGACCTGGGGCAATGCCTGCTGGCGGTCGGCAATCGTCCGGAGGCAGGCGAATTCTTCGCCCGTCTCGAACAGGAGGACCACAAGGGCGATCTCGCCACCAGGGCGAAGAACCTGCTCGAGGATTTCGACCGCGAGCAGGCGAAGGCACGGAGCAAGGAGCGCAGCAGCTGATGGCGGCGAAGACGGAAGCGGCTGGCTCGACGCGGCGGCTGCTGACCGCGATCATCCCCACGTACAACGAAGAGGCCACCCTGCGGGACTGTCTCGCGTCGGTCCGCTTCGCGGACGAGATCCTCGTCGTCGATTCATTCAGCACCGATCAGAGCCTCGACATCGCCCGGCAGTCCGGAGCTCGTGTCCTGCAGCATGAATACGTCTACTCGGCGCGCCAGAAAAACTGGGCCATTCCGCAGGCGGCGCACGAGTGGGTTCTCCTGGTGGATTCCGACGAGCGGGTCACGCCGGCGCTGCGCGACGAGATCCTTTCATTGCTGCGCGGAGCGCCGGCCCATGACGGCTATTGGATCCTGCGGGCGAACCACTTTCTCGGCAAGCGGATCACCCACTGCGGCTGGGGGACCGACAAGGTCATCCGGCTATTTCGCCGTGATGTGTCGCGCTACCAGGACCGCGAGGTGCACGCCGAGATCGATCTGCCGGGGCCTCTACCGGTGCTGCGGCACCCGCTCGAGCATCACTCGTTCCGGTCCTTCGGTCAGTACTGGCGAAAGCTGCAGCTCTACAGCGAATGGGGCGCGGGGCAGCTCTACAAGGAAGGCCGCCGGGCCGGAGCATTCAGCATCTTCTTCAGGCCGCTGACGCGCTTCGTGAAAATGTACATCGTGCGCGCGGGCTTCCTCGACGGCGTGCACGGGCTGGTCTTGTCGATGCTCGGGGCCTTCACTGTCTATCTGAAATATGCCCGGCTGTGGGAAATGCAGATCCTGGAAGGGAACCGTGAGGTGTCGGCCCGGGTCGAGGCGGCCGGGCCTCTGGTCCGTGAGCAGATCGGCAGGATGGTCGACGAGCCGCACCGGTCGCGTCCAGGCGGGGGCGCGCGCGAGGCGCCCCGGACTCCGCCGGATGAGCCGCGCCTGCCGGCCCGACCTCGCTGATGCCGGCGCAGTCTGCCCGGCGCCTCCGCCGGCGACGCTGATGGGCGCGGCCCCGACCGTCCTCCACCTGAACACCGAACCAGGCTGGCGCGGCGGTGAGGCGCAGACGCTCTATCTGGCGCGCGGCCTGCAGCGACGTGGCTGCAGGAACATCATCGTGGCGCCGCCCGGCAGTGCCCTGCTCGAGCGGGCCACGGCGGCAGGAGTCGCGACGATCTCGATCCCGATGCGAGGTGAATTCGATCTCCGTGCGGCACGCGCCATCGCGGACGTGGTGCGCGGGGAGCACGTCGGCCTCCTGCACTACCACACCGCTCATGCCGTCGGACTCGGCAGTCTCTCGACCCTGTTCTTTGCCCGTCGCCCGGCGGTGGCGGCGCGCCGCCTGTCGTTCCCGCTCCGCAGCCGCCTGCTCGGGCGCTTTAAGTACACCTGGCGCGTCGATCGGATCATCGCGGTGTCTGCGGCCATCGGGCGGCAGCTCGTCGCCCGGGGGATCGCGTCGGATCGGATTGCCGTCGTCCACTCCGGCATCGAGACGGAGCGCTTCGCCCGTGGCGACCGGGCGCGCTTCCGCGATTCGATCGCCGCCCGCCTCCCGTCGGGCCCCGGGACGGTGCTGGTCGGCACGGTCGGCGCTCTGGCGGCCCACAAGGGGATCGACTTGTTCCTCGAGGCGGCGGTCCTCGTGGGGCGTGAGATGCCGGCTGCCCGCTTCGTCATCGTCGGGCGCGGCCCGGATGAGGAGCGGCTGCGCCGGCTCGCCGATCGACTCGGCCTGGCGCAGCGCGTCCTGTTCGCCGGCTTCCGCGACGACATGCCGGACGTCTTCGCCGGGCTCGACGTGTTCGCCTTGTCATCGCTGTCAGGTGAAGGATCCCCCGCGGTCCTCAAAGAGGCCATGGCGGCAGGGGTGCCCGTTGCCGCCACCGCGCTTGACGGTGTCGAGGAGATCGTGGAAGATGCGCGCCACGGTCTGCTGACCCCTCCGGGCGATGCCCCGGCACTGGCGAGAGCGGTGATCCTCCTCGGGTCGGATGAAGGCCTCCGGTCACGCCTGACCTCGGACGCCCGCCGCCGGGTCGCCGAATTCACCGTCGACCGGATGGTCGAAGGCACCATGGCCGTGTATCGTTCCCTGGGGGTGGGATCCTGAGCGCGCTGAAGATCAACACCTATTACATGGATCAGCCGCGCGATCCCCTCTGGCTGAAGGTGAAGAATCGGCTGACGCGCCGGCCGATCCCCGACTTCCCGAGAACCATCCAGATCCAGACCTTCACCGGCTGCAATGCCGATTGCATCTTCTGTCCGTACGGCGAGACCTACGAAACGCAGCCGAAAGGGAAGATGCCGATCGAGCTGTTCCGCCGGATCGTCGATGAAGCGGCTGAGCATGGTGTGCGACGCATCAGCCCGTACCTGATGAATGAGCCGCTGATGGACCGGGACCTGTTCGACAAGATCCGTTACATCAATGAAAAGATTCCCGATGCGAAGGTGGTGGTGACGTCGAACGGCCACTTTCTGACGCCGCCGGTTGTCGACAAGGTCCTGGAGATGGGGGATGGTCTCCACGAGCTTTACATCTCGTTCCAGGGGATCGACAAGGACTCCTACGAAAAGACCATGCGCGGCAACATGAACTTCGACCGCACTCTCGCCAACGTTGACCACTTCCTCCAAACGCAGCGCAGCCGGGGACTCGAGCGCCCGAAGTTGTGGATCACGATGGTCGATACGGCGGTCATCGACGCCCGCAAGGCGGTTGCCTACTGGCGTTCCCGCGGCGTGGCCTCCAAGTACACGACCCTGGAGAACCGCGGCGGCAACATCAAGGATGCCGCGAGCTTCAGCCGCACCAGGGCGATGTCCTACTATTCGACCTGCACGCGCCTGTTCAAGCAGGCCTACATCATGTTCAACGGCGATCTGGTGCTGTGCTGCGTGGACTACAGCCGCGAGCAGGTGCTCGGGAACATCGTCGGCAGCAGCATCCATGCGGTCTGGAACGGGCCGGTGGCGACGGAGATCCGGCGCCGCTACCTCGGCCACGAGTTCGACGCGCTGCCGCTCTGCGGCAACTGCAAGATCGATGAGGTCCGCGAGGTGTCGATCGACGTCGACGGCACCGAGACGATCTCCGAGACCGAGATCGCCGCCGAGGAGGCGAATTAGCCGACCTGCAGGCGATTGGCAATCGAGCGGCGTCCCGGGCGGGGCGCCGGGACTTCCTCAGAAAAGCCGTCCCTGTCCGGCGGGGTCCTGCCGGTCGACCTCGACCAGACTCTCGACCTCCGGGTAGGCGGCGACCAGCGTCGCCGGCGCCTTCACCCGTGCTCCCGACAGAACCCGTTTGAGCATCAGGCTGTTCGCCGGTCCCTTGCCACGATAGTGATTGTTGGCGATGATGAAGGTCTCCTCCGCCTGCGCGTCCAATGACGTGGCCCGTTCCGCCCAAGGACGCAGCTCATCCATCCCGTACAGGTAGTCGTACCGCGCCGCTCCTCCGCCGTCCGGGCGCTGGAACCACTGCGCGGCATTGCGACCATGCAGTCGGATGTACGCGACCGGGGAGGTCACGTGCGCCGTCGGCCCGAGAGTCGCACCGACCGACGGCTGGTCGATGTTGCAGAAGCCGATCCGCAGGCCGCGGAGCAGCTGCAGGGCTCCCTCCTGATCCCAGCTCCGGTGGCGGAACTCCGCAACCAGAGGCAGTCCCGGCAGCAGGTCACGCAGCAGCTTGAGATGGTCCCTGGTCCCTGGCTCATTATGAAAGGAATGCGGGAATTGGGCGAGTACCGCCCCCAGGAGGCCGGCATCGACCAACGGCTCGAGCGAAGCTCGGAAAATCGCCGCCTCGGGGTGCAGTTCGAGACGGTGCGGGTGGATCGCGACGGCCCGCTCCTGGCCGGACCCGCCCGAATGCGTGAACCCCTGGAACAGCTTCACGGTAAAGCGGAAATGGCCCCGTTCAGCGACGCGCCGGACCCAGGCTCGGACAGTGTCGGGCTCCACATGGCGATAGAAGGTGACATTGATCTCGATGACGTCGAAATAGCGAGCCAGGAAAGCCAGCCGGTCGAAGCCCCGCGGCAGGGGGGATGGGTAGACGAACCCCGCCCAATCCGGATAGTCCCAGCCGGCCACCCCAACGCGCATCATGAAGAGCCTGCTCCGGTTAGCGTGCCGGCATTCTACACGTGGATTGGTCCGGTTGACCTAAACGCCCGATTTTGCTAGTATTAGCGGACTTTCCGACAGGACCCGCAGGGGGTTCGCCCGGTTTTGGAGGCAACTCTTGGAATTCAAGATTGGCGACAAGGTCGTCTACCCCAACCACGGCATCGGCGTCATTGAGCAGATCGACAAGCGCTCGCTGGGTGACCGGCTCGAGGAGTTTCTGACTCTTCGTATCCTGGCCAATGACAGCACGGTGATGGTGCCCCGCAGCAACACCACGAACGTCGGCCTGCGCCGCGTCATCACCAGGAAAGAAGTGGACGAGGTCTATGATGTCCTGAAGGACACCAAGCTGCAGGTCTTCGACGACTGGAAAGGGCGCTTCCAGGAGAATTCCGACAAGATGCGGACCGGGTCGATCACCGAGGTCGCCCGGGTCTTCAAGAGTCTCAGCCACCTCGCCGTGCAGAAAAACCTCTCCTATCGCGAACGGCGCATGCTGGACAAGGCCAAGTACCTGATCGTCAGCGAGATCGCCGAAGTGGAGAGGATCTCTGCCGACCAGGTCGAGGCCAAGATCGACCGGGCCGTGGCGCGCGGGATCAAGCAGGTCCGGGAGCGTTAGCTGGACCAGTTTCTCCTGCGGGCCGTCGCCGCAGAAGCGGCCGGCCGCCTCCTCGAGCAGGAAATCCTCCGTGTTTCGCACCTCGGCCGGTCCTGTTATCTCCTCCGCTTCGCCAACCCGGGCCACGACAATCTCCTGATCGCCGTCCGCCCCGATTTGCCGCGATTCCACCT
This sequence comes from Acidobacteriota bacterium, assembly GCA_018606725.1. Classification (GTDB taxonomy): domain Bacteria; phylum Acidobacteriota; class Polarisedimenticolia; order Gp22-AA2; family Gp22-AA2; genus JAGYID01. Next base: position 11,936 of record JAGYID010000049.1, on the reverse strand, counting down.
GGCGGTCCGCGCCCGCCGGTTCCACGAGGAGCCGCCGGACCCGTTCGCCGCCCTGCTGGATCGGGAGCTGACCGGAGCGATCCTGACCGCCGTCGAGCCGGCACCTTGGGACCGGGTCGTGCGGCTGCGATGGCGCCTGCCACTTCGTGACGATGGCGCAACCCTGCGGACGGTGGTCGTCGAACTGCTGGGCCGTTCGGCCAACCTTGTCCTCCTCGACGAGTTGGGAGCCGTTCTCGCTTACTGCCGGGATCTGCGCAGCGCCTTTCGGGCGCCGGCCGTCGGCCGCCGGTACGAGCCGCCGCCCGGTCGGGAGGCCTACGCCGGACTGCCGGCCGGCCCGCTGGACGCGCGGTCCATCGCCGGACGATTCGTGACCCCCGCCGAGTTCCTCGCGCCGCTCTGCAAGCCGCTGGCGCTCGACCTGCCGGTGGAACGGTCAACAGAGCGCCTGGAGGAGATCCTGCTTAGCTTGAAGATGCAGGCGTGGTCGCCGGTGGTCTATTCCGGGCGGCCCCTCGAGGCGTACGTCGAGGGAGACCCAGTCGGCCGGGACGAGATCGTGCCGCTGGCGCTGGCGTTGCAGTCGCCGGAGCGGGTGTTCGGGGGCGATCGGGTCGTTTCGCGGTACGACAGCCCTTCCGAGGCGACCGAAGTCGCCTGCACGCTGCTGGAGCGGTTGCGTGACTTCCGGGATCGCCGCGACCACCTCGCGGCGCAGGTCCGCCACGAGGTCGAGCGGTGCGACGTGCTCCTCGGCAAGCTGCAGCGGGAGCTCGACGCGGCGCGGCGCAGCGACGAACTTCGCCGCCTCGCCGAGGCCCTGCTGGCCGGGCTGCGGACGGCGCGCCTGGAGAAGGACGCCGCAGTGGTCGCCGACCCGTACGACCCGTCGGGAGCGTTGCTCCGGGTTCCGATCGACCCGGCGCGGTCGCTGCAGGAGAACGCCCAGCTTCTGTTCGCCCGCTGGAAAAAGGGTCGCCGCGGCCTGGTGACGATCGAGACCCGGATCGAGGCGGTCCGTAGCCGCCGGGACGAATGGCGCGGCCTCGAGACTCCCGCGGCCGCGGCCCGCACGCGTGATGATCTCGATCGACTGAAGGAGGCGATGGGCCGACTGGGCGTGGTCCACGCCGCACCGGCGAAGACCCGGGGCGCCGCCCCGAGGCGGAAGGAGGTGCCCGCCCGGGTGCGCCGCTTCACCAGCCCGGACGGATTCGTCATCCTGGTCGGGAAGAGCGGCGAGGAGAACGACACGTTGACTTTCCGGGTCGCCTCGCCGAACGATTTCTGGCTGCACGCCGCCGGCCAACCGGGGGCGCACGTGGTGGTGCGCAACCCGCAGCGTCTGAAGAGCCTGCCGGAGCCGACGCTGCGCGCCGCCGCGCAGGCCGCCGCCTTCTACAGCGGCGCCCGGGCGGAGGGGAAGGTCGAGGTGCACTACACGCAGCGCCGCTACGTGCACAAGGGCAAGGGAATGCCGAGCGGCCAGGTCCTGCTCCGCCGCTTTCGATCGATTCAGGTGGCGCCCCGCCCCCCGGCGTCCACTCTCGAAGACGTCTGACGGAACCGGCGGGACCGGTGCCCGCCCCGGCTGCGACGGTCAGCCGAGGAACCCGGCTGCCTCCAGATCGCGCACTACGATCGCCCCGTCATGCAGGGCGCGCGACAGGAGGGCGCCCTTGAAGCCGCTGTGCGCCAAGAAGTCGAGATCCGCCGTCGAGGCGATGCCGCCACCGACGCAGAGGTCGAGACCACGGGCCGCATCCTGCAGCCGGCTCAGCCGCTCCCGGGGCAGCCCGCGGCCCGTGCCGATCCGTCCGATCAGCAGCAGGATGGCGGTCGTGAGGCCCGCGCCCGCGGCGCGGCGCAGAATCTCCACCTCCCCCAGGGAGGTGACTTCCGGCGAGCCCGCCAGGATGCCCGATTCCGTCAGATCGAGGCTCAGGGCTGGGCGTGAGCCTGTGGCCGGTCGGGGGACGCGGGCGAGAACGGCGGGCGCCAGCATCCTCTCGGTGCCGAGCACCGGGACGACGCGCCCGTTGCGCGACAGGCGGGAGGCGTCCAGGCCGTGGCGAAAGCCCCCGTCCCACAGCAGGCGGACGCCCGGCGCCGCGGCCGCGAAATCAACAATCAGGCGCTCGTGGTCGCCGACCGCTTCGATCCGATCGAGATCGGCAACGTACACCGTCGCGCTGCGGAGCATCTCGACGTAGGCGCGCAGCAACCGAACCGGGTCCGCCAGATCGACCGGGGAGACGCCGCCCAGCCGGCTCTCGACCGGAACGTAGCGACGTCTCTCCCCGCCACGGCCACGCACCGCCCGGCCGGCGCGCAGATCGATCACCGGTATAATGCGCAGACTCATCCCCTGACCCGCACCGGCTGCACGCGGAGATTCTCCCATGAGAGTGGCCCTGCTCGAATTCGTCAGCGCGACGGTCGCGCCCGGATCCCGGCCGGGCGACGGACCGCATGCGGGGCCGGTCGCTCTGCTCCGGGAGGGGCGGGCGATGCGTGACGCCATCCTCGCCGACTTCCTGGCGCTGCCAGACACCGAGGTCCTTCTCATCCATCATCCGGAGGAACCGCCGCAGCGACGCCCGCGGCTCCGGTCGATTCCGGCCGGCCGCGATGCCGCAGCGGCGCTGCGGCGGGCGGCGCGGCAGGCCGATGCGGCGCTGGTCATCGCCCCCGAGACCGCGGGCGTCCTGGAGCGGCTCAGCCGGATCGTCGAGATGGAGGGCTGCCTGCTGCTGGGTCCGTCACCGGCCGCCGTGCGCCTCGCCGCCGACAAGATCGCCACCGCCCGCATGCTTGCGGCCGCGTCGCTGCCGACCCCCGACACGAGGCTCGTCCGCTTCCAGGCGGCGCGGGCAGCGCTGGCGCGCCGGTCGCCCCCCTATGTCCTGAAGCCGCGCGATGGCGCCGGGTGCGCCGGGGTCGTGGTGGTCCGCCACCCCGATGACGTCGGCGATGCGCTCCGGCGCCTGCGCGCCGCGACCGACCGGGACGATTTCGTCGTGCAGGAGTACGTGGCAGGCACGCCCGCGAGCCTCTCGCTCCTGGCCGGTGAGGCGCCGTCCGGCTTCATCCTGCCGCTGGCGCTCGGCCGGCAGCGGTTGCGACGCGGGCCGGCGATGGAGTACACCGGCGGCGAGGTGCCGCTGCATCATCCGGGCGTCGAGTCGGGAATTCGAACCGGTCTGGCGGCGGCGCGGGCGCTCGGGCGGGGCGCCGGCAGTCTGCGCGGCTTCATCGGCATCGATCTGGTGCTGCGCGATCGGCAGGCGGTCGTCATCGAGATCAACCCACGCCTGACGACGTCCTACCTGGGGTTGCGACGGATCCTGTCGCACAACCTCGTCGATCTGATCCGGCGGGCCGCCACCGGCCGCCGACTTCCGGCGGCCGTCACGCCGGTCGGCGCCTGCCGGTTCTCCGCGAGCGGGCGGGACCCGCGCGAGTCGAGAGTTCAACCATGGATCACTTTTTCGGCTGGGACATCGGCGGCGCGCATCTGAAGCTGTCGCGCCTGACCTGCGGCGTCCCCGGGGCCGCCGCCCTGCGGACCTGGATCCGGCCATTCGCGATCTGGCAGGCTCCGGAGCAGCTGCCGGTGCAGCTGACGGGCTTGCTCGCCGAGGCGTCCGCGGGGCTCGATCGGCCGCCGGTCGAGCACGGTGTGACGATGACCGCCGAGCTCGCCGATGTGTTCGAGCACCGCGCCGACGGGGTGCGCGCCATCCTGGGGGCCGGCGCGGCGGCGCTGGGCGCGGCGCGCTGGCGCGTCCTCACGCTCGAGGGCGCCTTCGCATCTCCCCGGGCGGCGGGCGCGGCGCCGCTGTCGGTGGCGGCGGCCAACTGGACCGCCTCGGCCCGGCTCACGGGGTGGCTGCGCCCCGAGGCGATTCTCGTGGACGTCGGCAGTACCACCACCGACATCATTCCGATCGTCGCCGGCCGGCCCGCGCCGCGCGGTCGCACCGACACCGAGCGGCTGATGTCGGGTGAGCTGATCTACACCGGCCTGCTGCGCACGCCGCCCGCGAGCCTGGCCGCCACCGTGCCGCTGCCGGGCGGAGAGTGCGGTGTGGCACCGGAGCACTTCGCGCTGATGGCGGACGTCTACCGGGTCCTCGGGCGGATTGGCGTCGAGGAGTACACCGTGCCGACGGCCGACGGGCGCGGCAAGGATGTCGATGCGTGCAGGGCGCGATTGGCGCGGCTGGTCTGTGCCGACGCCGCCGAGCTCGGCCCGGCCGCGGTCGGCGCCATCGCCGCCCGTCTGGAGACAAATCAAATCGACCGGATTGCCGCCGGCCTCAGACAGGTCCTCGCCGCCCGCCACTCCTCCCTCCGCTCCGCTGTCGATCGACTCGCCGGTGGCCGACCTCTGGTCGTCACCGCGGGTGCCGGGGGGTTCCTGGCCGGGGCTGCCGCAGCGCGGGTCGGATTGCCGGCGATGCCGCTGTCGTCGCTGCTGCCGGGCGTGGGCGGCGACCGGTGGGACGCTGCCGCGCCCAGTGCCGCCATAGCGTTGCTGCTCGCCGACGAGGCCGGCCTGCTCGCCCTGCGCAACGAGGAACCTGGATCATGAAACGGCGGAGACCGAGGAGCGCGCGAGGCCGGAAGCCGGCGCCGTGGGAACTGATCCTGAAGGTCGGGGGCAGCCTGGGGGAGGGTGCCGGGCTTCCTGATCTGCTGCGGCGCATCGCAGCGCTGGCGCGGCGCCGGCGGCTCCTGGTGGTGCCGGGCGGCGGCGCCTTCGCCGACACGGTCCGGGCCGAGTCGGCGCGACTGTCGGTGCCGGAGAGCGACGCCCACCGGATGGGACTCCTGGCGATGGATCAGTACGGCGTCGCCCTGGCGGCCCTCTGCCCGGGCGCCGTGGCGGTCGAACGCTTGAGCGTGGCGCGCCGGGTCGCGGCGCGCGGCATGGTGCCGATCCTGCTCGCCTCGGCGATGGTCGACCGGCAGCCGCGGCTCGAGAGGAGCTTCCGGATGACCTCGGACTCGATCGCCGCCTGGATCGCCGCGCGCGCCGGCGCCCGAACGCTGGTGCTGCTCAAGAGCGTGCGCGGGCTCAACCGCACGATCGCCGATCGGGCGGCGGCCCGGGAGCTGGCGCGCGCGGGGGTGGTCGACCCCCTGTTCCCGGTGATGATGCCGGCCCGCACCACCACCTGGATCGTGGACGGAAATGCGCCGTTCGATCTCGATCGCCTCGCGGTGCAGCGCGAGCGCGCCCGGGATCAGCGCGACGCGATGAAGCCCCCGGAGCCGCGTCGGGGGACCTCGGCGTCCGGCCGGAGCCGCGCACGCAGGGCGCGCAACCGCCCGGGGTCGATCCGGCCGCGGCGCCCGCCGGAACAGATCGCCCCGCGCACGCCGACGATGTCCGGCCCCAGCTCCAGGAGCAGCGGCAGGTGGTCGGCGGTCAGCGACCCGGCCAGCCCGCAGACCAGCCCCGCCTCGCGGCAGCCGGCGACGAAGCGCGCCAGGGCGTCCGACGGCAGGTGATCAAACAGCGTGCGACCGTTCTTGCGGAACGTGTCGATCAGGCAGCCGGCGGCGCCGGCCCGCGCCGCGACCCGCGGCAGCAGGCGCGGGTCGAATGCGCCGATGTCGACCGCGTCGGCGTAGGCCGCCGCGATCAGCCGCGGCCTCGGTTCGCCGGGCGCCGCGTTCGATCCCGAGCGCGCCCCGCCGGCGACGGCGCGCAGGAAATCGATCGCCTCCGCCTCGCGCTGCGGGCCGCGCAACCCGACCTTGACGTCGTCGGCGCCGCAGGCCACCGCACCGGCGGCCGCCAGGGCGAAACTCCCCGGCAGATCGGGGGCGTCGCCGAGCGCGGCGCTGACGCGAACGCGCGACCCCCGCGGCGGGCAGGCTTCGGCGGCAATCGCCGCCATGGTGACGTCCCCGCCGATCGCCCCGACGGCCGCGGCGGTTGCGGCGGCGAGCGCGTCGCGCCGGGCGACCACCGCCCGCAGGACGTCCGGGAACGGCGCGCCCAGGGACCCTTCCTCGGGACGCTTCACGTCGAGGATGTCGGCGCCGGCCTGAAGCGCGAGCACCGCCTCGTCGGCGTCGGTCACGCTGACCAGCAGCAGGGGAACGCCCCGCATGCATTGACCTCCATGCCGGCGTGTGTTACTGATCCGTCCGTTCAAGTCTCGCAAGGCTACAGCGTGAAACATCCGGTTCCGGCCCGGCGGCGCCGCGCCGCGGGCCGCCGCCACTTTACATCCACAGAGGAGGCAGGCGCATGAAAGACATCCTGATCGGCGAATCGCTCGTAGGGGACGGCAACGAGGTCGCTCATATCGATCTCCTGATCGGCCCGAAGAATGGCCCCGTCGGGCAGGCATTCTGCAACGCGCTGGTCAACCAGAACGCCGGTCACACGGCCCTGCTGGCGGTGTTGGAGCCGAACCTGGGGACCAAGCCGGCGACCATCATCCAGAACAAGGTCACCATCAAGGGGGCGACCCAGGCGGTGCAGATGTTCGGCCCGGCGCAGGCGTCGGTCGCCAAGGCGGTGGCGGACAGCGTCGCCGACGGCGTCATCCCGAAGGCCGAGGCCGAGAACCTGGTGTGCATCGTCAGCGTCTTCATCCACTGGGAGGCGAAGGACAACAAGAAGATCTACGACTTCAACTACCGCGCCACCAAGGAAGCGATCGCCCGCGCCATGAAGAGCGAGCCGTCCGTCAGCCAGGTGCTGGAGCGCAAGGACAAGGCGAAGCATCCGTTCGCCTGATCGGGGCGCGCGCTTGGAGAGAAAGCGCCTGCTCTATCTCATCTCGTCGGACCCGCGCGTCAGCCCGTTTGACATCAACATGGCTCACGACGCCGGGTTCGACGCGGTGATCCCGTACGCCCCGGTCGACGCGGCGTCGGTGGCCGGCTTGGTGCAGGACATCATGTTCTCGCGCGGGGCCAAGGGAGCGCGCTACTCCTCGGTATTCTTCTCCGGCTCCGACCTCGCCGCCTCCGAGGCGATGCTGGCGGCGGCCAGGAAGACCATCTTCCCGCCGTTCCGAATCGGCCTGCTGGTCGACCCGAAGGGCGGTTACACGACGGCGGCCGCGCTCCTGGCGCGCGTCGAAGCGCTGGCCGCGGCGCGTGGCCTGAAGCCCTGGGCGGGGCTGCGGGTTCTGGTGGCCGCCGGCACCGGCGGGGTCGGCCGCGCCGCCGCCGCGATGGCCGGCCGCGAGGGGGCCCGGGTGGTGCTGACCTCCCGGCGCCCCGCCGCCGCCACCGAGGCGGCACGCGCCATCGGCGATCTCTTCGATGTGCGGGTGGAGGCGCGTCCGGCGCCGACCGAGGCCGAGCTCCTGCCGCTGGCCCGCGATGCCGACATCGTCCTGGCGACCGGCGCCGCGGGGGCGCAGCTGCTGTCGCGCCGGTCGATCGAGGCGCTGCGGGGGCCGAAGATCGTCGCCGACGTCAATGCCGTGCCGCCGTCCGGTCTCGAAGGACTCAAGCCGCAGGATGACGGCGTGGAGATCGCACCCGGGATCTTCGGCCTGGGGGCGCTGGCGATCGGCGACCTGAAGTTCAAGACGGAAGCCTCCCTCCTGAAGGAGCTCCTCGACGCCGGGGAGCCGCCGGTCCTCGACAGCGGGTCGGCGCGGGCCCGCGCCAGGGAGCTCCTCGCCGCCCGGCCCAATCCCCGGACAGGTTCCTGAGGGCGCGCATGCGCCACGCGCGGCCGCGCCTCGCCCCATCGAGCGGCCGGTCGCTCCCCGGCCGCGGACCCCGGCTCCTGCTGCTCGGCGTGAGCGTCCGGGCGCTGGCGGCGTCGGCGGCCGCCAGCCGGATGCTGAAGCGCCGCTTCCCGGGTGGCCTGCTCGCCATCGATTACTTCGCCGATGCCGACCTGCAGGCGCTGGGTGACCGCGTCGCGCTCGAGGCGCTGTCCATCAGCCGCGACCTCGGCATGCGCCGGTCGCTCCCGGCGCTGTATCGCGCCGCGCTCCAGCGTGACTGGCGGGCGGTCGTCTACGCCGGCGGCATCGAGAATCGCCCGGCGCTGCTGGCCCGCCTCGAACGGCGGGGGGCGGTGCTCGGGAACGCCGCCGCGGCGGTCCGGCGGGTGCGCGACCCGCGCCTGCTGTTCCCGTTCCTGCGCCGGGCGGGCATTCCGCATCCGTGGACCGATGCCGGGCCGCGCCGGACGGCGCCGCCGCGCGGCATCCGGCTGCTCCACAAGCCGGTCCGCTCCGGCGGCGGTGGCGGCGTTCGTCCGGCCCGGCTCCGCGCGGCGCGGGAGCGCGGCGCCTACCTGCAGGAGTTCGTCGGGGGACGACTCATGTCGGCGGCTTTCGTGGCCGACGGCCACCGGGCCGTGCTCCTGGGGATCAGCGAGCAGATGGCCGGATGGAAGGCGCTCGGTGGATCGGGATTCCGCTACGGGGGGAATATCGCCGGGCCCGCGGAGACCTGGCTGGAGGGCGCCGCCATCGACCGTCTCGCCGGCGCTGCGACGGCCCTGGCGCGCCGCTTCCGCCTGCGTGGCGTGAACGGCTTCGATTTCGTCCTGGCCGCCGACGGCCCGCGCCTGATCGAAATCAATCCGCGCTACACCGCGTCGATGGAGCTGATCGAGGAGCGGACCGGTCTGAATCTGTTCGACGTCCATCTGGCCGCTCTCGAGGGCAGGCTGCCCAGGGCACCGCTCGAACGGCGACGCGACCGCCGCGGCGTTCGCTTCCTCGCCAAGGGAATCCTGTACGCGACGGTCCTGGCGCGCGGCGCGGGGCTGGAGCCGCTCCGGGCCCTCGGCTGCCGCGACGTCCCGGCGGGCGGCGAGCCGATCGCGGCCGGCCAGCCGATCTGCAGCCTCATCGCCGTCGGCCCCTCGCCGGCGGACTGCCGGGCGCGCCTGGTGCGACGGGCGGCGCAGGTGCGCCGTCTGGTCGAGCGCCCTCCATCGACGCTGGCGGCTGTGCTAAGATGAGTCGCAAACCCGTGATCCTCTAGGCGTTGCAGCCGCGCGCTCGGCGCGCGGCGGAGGTCCTGCCCATGGTGAGCACTACCCAGGTGATCGTCCTCGTGTTGTTCGCGGTTCTCGTCGGCGCGGCCGTCCCGGCGCTCGTGCAGCTGCGCCGGACGCTGCGCAGCGCCGAGCAGTTCCTGGAGATGACCGGCCCGCGCCTGCAGCGGACCCTCGGCGACATCGAGGAGGCGATGGGTCGCCTGAACCGGATCAGCGAGAAGGTCGAGAAGGGGATCGAGCCGCTGACGCCGCTGCTGGCGACCGCCCGGGAGGTGGCCGGCACCATCGACCGGGCACGCGGCCGGCTGCGGACGCTGCTGGCCGTGGGCGGGGCGCTCGGTCCGGCGATGCTGGCCGGCGCGCGCGCCTTCTTCTCCGCCGCCGAGCCACGGACGGCGGAAGCCGCGTCAAATTTCGAAGGGAAGGATGAAGGGCGACAGGAGATCGCCACGCCGGTCGGTGGTCCGGCCGGCACCGCGATCCGATCCGCCCGCGATGGAAAGGAGATCGCAGAATCATGAGTGACATCGATCGACCCGGAACAATCGGATACGTCATGGCCTTCGTCGCCGGCGCTGCCGCCGGCGCCGTCGTGGCGCTGCTGACGGCGCCGCGCTCCGGCCGCGACACCCGCGCGCGGCTGCGGTCGCTGGCCGAAGACGCCGCGGAGAAGGCCGGCCGCGCCCGGCCCGCACTGGACCGCGCCGCGCGCGCCGCCAGGGAGGCATTTGAGCAGACGTTCGACGAGCACTTGAAGGACACCGACGCCCCGCCGGCCGGCGAGCACTGAGACGCAATGGCCCGGACCGCCCTGGTCACCGGCAGCACCCGCGGCATCGGCAGGGCGATCGCGCTGCGTCTGTTGCGGGACGGCCTGGCGGTGACGCTCAACTACGACTCGGACGAGGCGGCGGCGGGACGGGCCCTGGCCGAGGCGCAGGCGATCAATCCGGAGGCGATCGCGGTGCGGGCCGACGCGGCGACGCCGGCCGGCTGCGATCGCCTGCTGGCGGCGGCGCTCGATCGCTTCGGTCACCTCGACGTGCTGGTCAACAACGTCGGGCCGTGGCTGGTCCGGCCGCTCGCCGACACCGGCGATCCGGAGTGGCGGCGCATGATCGACGGCAATCTCGGCAGCGCCTTCTGGTGCGCGCGCGGCGCGCTGCCGTCGATGCGCCGGCGCCGCTCCGGCTGCATCGTCAACGTCGGGGCGCTCAATGTCGAGGCGTCCGCCGGCATGACCTACGAGGCGCCGGCCTACTTCGCCGCCAAGAGCGGCCTGATGCACCTGACGCGCGCGCTGGCGGCCTCCGAGGGGCCGCACGGCATCCGGGTCAACGCCGTCAATCCCGGCTTCATCGAGACGGAGAACTACGCCCGTCTCGACCCGGCCGAGCGCGATCGCTGGATCGGGAGGATCCCGCTGCGCCGCTTCGGCCGTCCGGAGGATGTCGCCGAGGCGGTGGCGTTCCTGGTGTCCGACCGCGCCGCCTACGTCTCCGGCACGGTGCTGCACGTCCACGGTGGCCTGTGGATCTGAGCGGCGCTCGGACACGCACCCTGTTCGTCACCGGCCAGCTGGCCAGGGAGGCGCTCGACCGGATGCTCGCCGCTTTCGACGGCGGCTTCGACTGGCGCGTCGAGGCGCTGCGCATCAAGGTGGCGGCGCTGATGACCACCGATTACCTGAAGGCGACCCTGAAGCCGCGCGACTGCGATTCCATCGTGCTGCCCGGTCTGTGCCAGGCGAACATCGAGGCCTTGTCGGAGGCGTTCGGGACGCCGGTCCGCAAGGGCCCCAAGGATCTGCGCGATTTGCCGGCCTACTTCGGCCGCGAAGGAGAGAGATACGATCCGCAGGGCGACCACGCGCTGACCATCCTGGCGGAGATCAACGACGTGCACCGGCTCGAAGACGATGCCGTCCTGGCGCTCGCCGATCGATACCGGGCGGCCGGCGCGGACGTCATCGATCTCGGCTGCTCGCCGGAGCACCCGATCCGCGACCTGGGACGAATCGTCGGGATGCTGCGGGCGCGCGGCTTCCGGGTCAGCATCGACACGTTCGACGAGGACGAGGCGCTGTCGGGGGACGCCGCCGGGGCCGAATTCCTCCTCAGTCTCAATGCCAAGAACATGCGGCTGGCGGGGGCCCTGAAGCACGCCGTGCCGGTGATCGTCCCGGATCAGGGCGAAGGCCTGCCGTCGCTGTACCGCAACGCCGAGGAGGCCCGGCGGCGGGGCGCCGCGCGGGTCATCCTCGACCCGGTCGTCGAGCCGATCCACTTCGGCTTCGCGGCGTCGGTCCGGCGCTTCTGCGAGACGCGCGAGGCGATGCCCGGCGCCGAGATGCTCATGGGGGTCGGCAACCTGACCGAGCTGACCGAGGCCGATTCGGCCGGGGTCAACGCCGTGCTGCTCGGCCTGATGAGCGAGCTCCAGGTGGGCTACGCGCTGACGACCGAAGTGGCGCCCTGGGCGGTCGGCAGCGTGCGCGAGCTCGACTGCGGCCGGCGGATGATGCATTACGCCCGGCAGCGCGGCAGCCTTCCGAAGGGATTCGATGATCGATTGATCACGACGCGCGACGCCCGCCCGACCCGGCCGGCGGAGGACGAGCTGCGCGCCCTGCAGGCGCGGCTGACCGACCGGAACTTCCGGATCGACACCGACGGCGAGGCGGTCTACGCCTTCAACTGCGAACGCTTCGTCAAGGGGACCGACATCCGGGAGATGTTCCCGCGGCTCGGCGTCGACGACGACGCATCGCACGCCTTCTACCTGGGGCGCGAGATGATGAAGGCCGACATCGCCCGCCGGCTCGGCAAGAAGTACATCCAGGGGGAGCCGCTGCACTGGGGCTACCTGACCTGGGACGAGGAGGCGGGCGGCGGGCACGCGCGCCGCGCGGCGCGTGCGCCGGCCCGGG
>JAGYID010000132.1 GCA_018606725.1 Acidobacteriota bacterium | reverse complement strand
TTCGAGAGCTCGTTCGCGCGCGCCGGGCTGGCGACCGATGTGGATCTGTTCGAGGAATTCCCCACCAACTACGAAGTGGCCGCCCGCCGCCAGCATCGATGGGTGCGGGGTGACTGGCAGCTGCTGCCCTGGATCCTGGGCCGCGCGCGCGATGTCGAGGGCAACAAACAGAAGGCCCGCATCCCCGCTCAGGGCCGCTGGAAGATGGTGGACAACCTCCGCCGGAGCCTGGCGGCCCCTTCAGGTTTTCTGGTCGCGGTGACGGCCTGGATCCTCCCGGCCGTTCCTCCGCTCTTGTGGACCGGACTGTTCGTCGGATCCGTCGTCGTGCCGGCCGTGATTCCGGTTCTCGACGGCCTCATCCCACGGCGCTGGGGGATTTCCAAGCGCAGCCACCTGCGCGCCGTGGGTCACGACATCGCTGTGGCCCTGTCGCAAACGCTCCTGGCCATCACCATGCTGGCCCACCAGGCCTGGCTCATGGTGGACGCCATGATCCGCACTCTCGGCCGGCTCTACGTCACGAAACGAAACCTTCTCGAATGGGTGACTGCCGCGCAGGCGGGCTACGGAGCCGACCTGAGGCTGCGGGTCTTCTACTGGCATTTGCGCTGGGGCGTGTTCCTGGCCGCTGGAGCCGGCGCTCTCTTCATCGTGCTCAAACCGGGAGCCTGGCCCGTGGCCGTGCCGTTCGTTCTCCTCTGGGTGGCGTCACCCATCCTCGCCTGGCGCATCAGCGTCCCTCCGAAGATCGCGAAGTCGCAGGTCCTCTCGTCAGGGGAGACGCGGGCCTTGCGGCTCATCGCCCGCCGGACCTGGCGCTTCTTCGAGTCCTTCGTGGACCAGGAGGACCATGCTCTTCCGCCGGACAACTTCCAGGACGACCCCGAGCCTGCCGAAGCCCATCGCACGTCCCCAACGAATCTGGGGCTCTATCTCCTCGGCACGACGGTCGCCCACGACTTCGGCTGGGTCGGGATCCTGGACATGGTGGAACGGCTCGAGGCAACGCTTCAGACCATGACGAAGCTGGACCGCGTCCGCGGCCACTTCCTCAACTGGTACGACACGCGGAGCCTCCGGCCGTTGGAGCCCATGTATGTCTCCACCGTGGACAGCGGCAATCTGGCCGGGCACCTGATCGCCCTGGCTCAGGCATGCCGCGAGCTCGCGCATCGTCCCCCGTTCGGTCCCGGCAGCCTCGAGGGGATCGGGGACGCTCTTCACCTGCTTGTCGAGTCGGGTGCGAAGGCCGGGCGTCCAAGGCGCGCTCGGAGGGCCGCGGAAGCGCGGCTGCGCGAGACCGTCGAGGCGATGGCGGAGCGTCTCGAAGTGCCCCCGACGTCCCTTCCCGAATGGGCCCGACGTCTCAAGGAGCTGGGGACCGAGGCGGACAGCCTCGCCGACATCGCCGGCATGCTCGCAATCGACGCCGAGGACGGGGTTCGATCGGAAATCCTTACCTGGGCGGGGGCCGTTCGAAACTCGGTGAGGAGCCACGCCCTAGACCTGGAGGCCGCCGACCTCGCGCCCCGGCTCTCCGCCCTCGCAGCGCTCGCCGAAGGGCTGGCCCAGGCCATGGAATTCCAGTTCCTCTTCGATCCCATCCGCAAGATCTTCTCCATCGGCTATCGCGTGGCCGACGGCACGCTCGATCCGGGCGGCTACGACCTGCTGGCCTCCGAGGCGCGGCTGGCCAGTTTCCTGGCCATCGCCAAGGGCGACGTTCCGCCCCAGCACTGGTTTCACCTCGGCCGGTCTCTCACGCCGGTAGGCGGCGGTGCGGCCCTGGTCTCCTGGTCGGGGTCGATGTTCGAATACCTGATGCCGCTTCTCGTGATGCGGCAGCCCGCCCGGAGCCTTCTGGATCTCACCTGCCATCTCGTGGTGGGGCGCCAGATCAGGTACGGCGCGGAGCGCGGGGTCCCCTGGGGGATCTCCGAATCGGCTTACAACGTGCGCGATGCGGGACTCACGTATCAGTACTCGGATTTCGGCGTGCCCGGCCTGGGGCTGAAGCGCGGGCTGTTCGAGGACGTGGTGGTGGCCCCCTACGCCACCGCGCTCGCAGCGATGGTGGATCCCAGGGCCGCCCTGGGCAATTTCGCCCGCCTCGAGAAGGCCGGAGCCCTGGGCGCCTACGGGTTCTATGACGCGCTCGATTACACCCCCTCGAGGCTGCCGGAAAAGACCCGGGTCGCGGTGGTCCGCACCTCCATGGCCCATCACCAGGGGATGACCGTCGTCTCCCTGGGGAACGTGGTCCACGACGGTGCGACCCAGAGACGCTTTCACTCCCATCCCATGGTCCAGGGTGCGGAGCTCCTGCTCCAGGAACGGACGCCGCGTTCGGTCGCCGTGGCGCGGCCCCGGGGCGAGGAAGTTCTGCAGGCCGCGCACGTCCGCGATCTCGTTCCCCCGACCCTGCGGCAGTTCGAATCGCCGCACGACATCACGCCACGCACGCATCTCCTTTCCAACGGCCGCTACACGGTCATGCTCACGACGGCTGGCTCCGGGTTCAGCCGGTGGGGCGACCTCGCCGTCACCCGCTGGCGCGAGGACACGACGCGTGACTGCTGGGGCACGTATGTTTTCCTGCGGGACTCGGAGACCGGTGACGTCTGGTCCGCCGGCTTTCAGCCCTGCGGAACCGAAGCCGATCGGTACGATGTCGTCTACTCCGAAGACCGGGTCAGGATCACGCAGCGGCACCCCTCCCTGTCGATCGTTCTCGAAGTCGTGGTTTCCCCCGAGGACGACGCCGAACTCCGGCGGCTGACGGTGACCAATCTCGAGAGCCGGGATCGTGAGATCGACGTCACCTCCTATGCCGAAGTCGTGCTGGCTCCGCAGGCCGCGGACGAGGCCCACCCCGCCTTCTCGAACCTGTTCGTGGAGACGGAGTTCGTGCCCGGGCACGGGACCTTGCTGGCAACGCGGCGCCCGCGTTCGGCCGACGAGCGCCGGGTCTGGCTCGCCCACCTGGTCGCGCCCGAGGGAGAGACGGTGGATGCGCTGCAGTACGAGAGCGACCGCGGGCGCTTTCTGGGCCGGGGGCGCGGGGTTCGCTCGCCGCTCTCCGTGAGTGCCGGGGAACCTCTTTCGAACACGGCGGGGACGGTCCTGGATCCGATCGTCAGCCTGAGGCACCGCGTTGCGCTTCCCCCTCAGGGGACGGTGCGTCTCGTGTTCACGACCCTCGTGGCGCGCTCCCGGGAGCGGGCCCTCGAGATCGCGGAGAAGTATCGTCAGCCGGCGACGTTCGAGCGCGAAAGCTCGCTGGCATGGACACAGGCCCAGGTGCAGCTGCACCACCTCCGGATCACCAGGGACGAGGCGCATCTCTTTCAGCGTCTGGCCAATCGCCTGCTGTACGTCGATCGTACCTTGCGCGCTGGACAACTTGAGCTGGCCGAGGGCCACGCGGGCCCATCCGGGCTCTGGGCCCACGGCATCTCCGGAGATCTGCCGATCGCCGTGGTGCGCATCGAGAGAGACGAGGAGCGGGACGTCGTGAGGCAGCTCCTGCGGGCGCACGAGTACTGGCGCCTGAAGGGGGTTTCGGCCGACCTGGTGATTCTCAACGCGAAGGGCACCTCCTATGCGCAGGATCTCCAGCAGTCGGTCGAAGCCATGGTGCGGGCGAGCCAATCCGCCGTCGGACACGAGGCGCATGGGGAACATGGCAGCGTCTTCGTGCTGCGGGAGGACCTCCTGCCCGCGCAGGATCTGGCCGCCCTGCGTTCTGCGGCCCGGGTGTTGATCCTGGCGAGCCGGGGATCGCTGTCGGAGCAGGTGGTGCGGCAGCAGGCGCCACAGCCGGGGCCGGTTCCGCCGCGGCCCCGCGCACCGCGCGAGAAGGCGGAGAGACTGTCCCCTCCGGCGCTGGACCTCGAGTTCTGGAACGGCCTGGGAGGATTCACGCCGGATGGCCGCGAATACGTCACGGTTCTGGACAAAGGGACGTCGACGCCGGCCCCCTGGATCAACGTGGTGGCCAACCCGGCATTCGGATTCCAGGTTTCCGAATCGGGCTCGGGGTACACCTGGTCCGTGAACAGCCGGGAGAACAAGATCACGCCCTGGTCGAACGATTGGATCAGCGACGCGCCGGGCGAGACGTTTTATGTGCGCGACGAGGACAGCGGGCTGGTCTGGGGGCCGACCTGCCTCCCCATCCGCGAAGACGCCTCACACTATGTCATCCGGCACGGCCAGGGATACAGTCGCTTCGAACATGCGTCCCACGGCATCGCCCTCGATCTCCTGCAATTCGTGCCGCTGCGTGACCCGATCAAGATCTCCCGCCTCGCTCTGGAGAACCGATCCGGCCGCAAGCGGCGCCTTTCGGTCACGGCCTACGTGGAATGGGTGCTGGGTGTGGCGCGCACGGGTGCGGCGCCGTTCGTGGTGACCAACATCGACCCCGCGACCGGGGCGATGTTCGCGCGGAACTCCTGGAACAGGGAGTTTGCGAGCCGGATCGCCTTCGCCCACCTGGGCGGGTACGGGATCACCTTCACTGCTGACCGCCTCGAGTTCCTGGGCCGGAACGCGACCCTCGATCATCCCGCACTGCTTGAACGCGGAGAGGAGTTCTCGGGAAACACCGGAGCGGGCCTGGACCCGTGTGCCGCCCTGAAGACCATCGTGGAGCTCGATCCCGGGGAGCGCGCCGAGGTGCTGTTCCTGCTGGGGCAGGGGGAGAACCGCGAGGAGTCCCGGCTCCTGGTCGAGCGCTACCGCGCGATCGACTGCGGCCCTGCGCTCGCCGAGGTACAGGAGCACTGGGACCGGGTGCTGGGGACGGTGCAGGTCAAGACTCCCGACCCCTCCATGGATCTACTTCTGAATCGCTGGCTCCTCTACCAGACGCTCTCCTGCCGGATCTGGTCCCGATCCGCGTTCTATCAGTCCAGCGGGGCGTACGGTTTCCGCGACCAGGTCCAGGACGTCCTGGCCCTGGCGGTGACCGGGCCCGATCTCGTGCGCGAGCATCTCGTGAAGACAGCCGCCCGGCAGTTCAAGGAAGGGGACGTCCAGCACTGGTGGCATCCCCCCACGGGCCGCGGGGTGAGGACCCGGATCTCCGACGACCGCCTCTGGCTTCCCTATGCGGTGACCCATTATCTCGAGACGACCGGGGACCAGGCGGTGCTCGATGAAAAGGTTCCGTGGCTCGAAGGGGCTCCGTTGGACGAGACGCAGCAGGAAGCGTACTTCGAGCCCTCGAAATCAGAGGAGCGGGCGACGCTGTTCGAACATTGCGCGCGGGCGCTGGATCGGAGCCTCGACGTCGGCAGCCACGGCCTGCCCCGGATCGGCGCCGGGGACTGGAACGACGGGATGAACCGCGTCGGCTGGCAGGGCCGTGGAGAGAGCGTCTGGCTGGGCTGGTTTCTCCTCGCGAACCTGAGGGAGTTCGCCCGAATCGCCGAAAGGCGCGCGGAGGGCGAGCGTGCGGCACGGTGGCGGACTAGGGCCGCGTCTCTCCAGGCTTCGCTTCAGCAGGAGGCGTGGGATGGGGAGTGGTACAGACGCGCCTTCTTCGACGACGGCACTCCCCTCGGATCGGCGGTGAACGACGAATGCCGGATCGACTCCATCGCACAGTCCTGGGCGATCCTCTCCGGGGCCGGCGACAGCGGGCGGACGCGCCAGGCCATGGAATCGTTGGAGCGTCTGCTGGTCCGGCGCGACGACCGGCTGCTGCTGCTCCTCACCCCGCCGTTCGACCGGACATCTCTCGACCCCGGGTACATAAAAGGATACCCGCCCGGAATCCGGGAGAATGGCGGGCAGTACACCCACGCCGCGATCTGGTCGGTCATGGCTTTCGCCGAGATGGGCGAGGGAGACAAGGCCGCCGAACTGTTCGATCTCCTGAACCCCATCCACCAGGCACGCAGTCGAGCGGACGTTCACAGGTACAGGGTGGAGCCTTACGTCGTGGCCGCGGACGTTTATTCCGAGCCTCCACACGCGGGCCGGGGGGGATGGACGTGGTACACGGGGTCCGCGGGCTGGCTCCATCGTGCGGGCCTGGAGTGGATCCTCGGATTCCGGAAGCGAGGCGCAGCGCTCCGCATCGATCCGTGCATTCCCCGACGGTGGAAAGGCTTCGAGATCGCCTACCGTCATGGCCGCACCCTCTATCGGATCACCGTCTCAAATCCGAATGGAGTCTGCCGCGGGGTTTCCCGGGTCAGCCTCGACGGAGCGTCGCTCCCGGGAGAAGCGCTCGTCCCCCTGTCCGACGACGGTCGCGAGCACCAGGTCCAGGTGGTACTTGGATAACGCATGACCCGTCCAGCCCTTCTCAGTTGTGACGATGTGGCCAAGTCGTTCGGGGGGCCGCCGCTGTTCGAAGGGCTGACGTTTGTCCTCCACGAGGGGGATCATGTCGGGCTCGTCGGCCCCAATGGAGCGGGCAAGTCGACGCTGCTGAAGATCCTCGCCGGCGTCGAAACCCCCGACTCGGGAGCCTGCACCCGCCGGAAGAACATTCGCATCGGTCATGTCCCGCAGACCCCGGTCTTCGCCCCGGGGACGTCGGCGGCCGAAGTCGTCGAGGAAGCGATCGCGGCGGACGGACGACTCGACGACCACGAGCGGCAGCAGCGCGTCAGGCTGGCCCTGGGCCGGGCCGGGTTCACCGATCCAGGCGTCTCGACCGACGTCCTGTCCGGGGGCTGGCGCGCCCGGCTGGCGATCGCGCGCGAGCTGGCCAAGGCACCCGACCTCCTCCTGCTCGACGAGCCGACGAACCACCTGGACATCGACTCGATCCTCTGGCTCGAGACGCTACTGCGAAACGATGCCACCGCGTTCGTCGTGATCAGTCACGACCGATACTTTCTCGAGAGGGTGGCGCGGCGGATTCTGGAGATCAGCCGGCTGCACGACTCGGGCCTGTTTCACGTGACCGGGACCTACGCCGATTTCCTGGAAGCGCGCGACCAGGCGCTCCACAACCAGGCGGCCTACCGCGACACCCTGGCCGGCCTCGTGCGTCGCGAGGTGGCCTGGCTGCGCCGCGGAGCGAAGGCGCGGACCTCCAAGTCGAAGGCGCGGATCGACTCGGCCGAGCGCAGCATCGCGCAGCTCCAGGAGAGTCAGGCGCGAAGCGCGGTCTCGACCGCCGGCATCGAGTTCACATCGTCCGGGCGGAAGACGAAGCGGCTCTGGTCCGGCCAGGGCCTGGGAATCGCGTTCGATCGCACGAGCATCGTCGAGAACCTCGACCTGCTGCTGACGCCCGGCATGCGACTGGGCGTCCTCGGCCCCAATGGATCCGGCAAGACGACGCTGCTCCGGACGATCGTCGGGGACATCGCGCCCGCGGCCGGGACAATCCAGCGCGCCGACGCCCTGCGCGTCGTCTACTTCGATCAGAACCGGGAAACGCTCGACCCTGCCCTGTCGCTGAAGCGGGCCCTGGCGCCTGAGGGGGACAGCGTGATTTACGGCGGTCGAGCGCTCCACGTCGCCTCGTGGGCGAAGCGCTTCCTGTTCAATCCCGGGCAGCTCGAGACTCCGGTGTCCCGCCTCTCGGGCGGCGAGCGCGCCCGGATCGTCCTCGCCCGCATGATGCTCCAGCCGGCCGACCTCCTGGTCCTCGATGAGCCCACGAACGACCTCGACATCCCGGCGCTCGAGGTCCTGGAGGAGGCGCTGCTCGAGTTCCCCGGGGCCCTCGTCCTGGTGACCCACGACCGGCACCTTCTCGATCGAGTGTCGACCCAGGTCCTGGCGCTCGACGGTCGCGGCGGCGCGCGGCATTACGCCTCGTACGATCAGTGGGAGGCGCACCGGCAACCGATCTCGTCGCCGAAGCGGGACACGACGCGCGCATCGACCGCGAAACCGTCGCGTCCGGCGGCCCGGCGGCTCAGCTACCTCGAGCAGCGCGAATGGGACGGCATG